>NZ_JBAKHT010000031.1:0-62803 GCF_036906755.1 Micromonospora sp. CPCC 206171
TCGCACGGCTGCGCCATCTGCGACCCGGTCATCGCCCTGTGGTGCCTGACGGGCGGCTGGTCGCTGGCGGAACAGCTGCGCCGCCTCCGCCCGCGACACCCCGAGCCGGGTGAAGGCTGGGCCCCACTGCCGTTACCCGGCATCAGACGTGGTCACGACCAGGATCAGCCAGCGGCACCTTGACCCCACCGACCCCCGCTCGCCACTGCTGACCGGCTCACCACGGAGACCTCGCCATGTCTCGACCTTCAGCCTCACCGGGGTCGAAGGTCGAGTGCCCGGAGTCGGCCGGTCGCGGAGTGCCGCAGGGCTTTCAGCCCTGCCACCAGCTCTTCGGCGCAGGCAATCGGCCCGCATGGCACGCGGGCAACATTCCGGATGCCTCCGCGACGCCAACCCCGCCGACAAGGCCGAGGTCGACAAACAACTCGGCCTCCGGTGCACCTACCGGCCTGAAACGCAAACGGTACGCCCTGCAGTGGATCTCAGCGCACACCGTCAGATGTTCATTTGTGTCCGAGGGGCGACACGGACCGTTGCCCCCCACCGCCGATAACGGTCGGCAAGACTTTGAAGCTCAGGCAGGTCTAGCCACTCGGTGGCCTCTTGGGGTGCGCCGAAGAGGCCACCAGACCACAGAACTGCAGCTGGGCGCGCGTGCAGTTGGGCGCTGTTCGGCGCCGGTCAGCCGGTGGGACGGATCGCGCAGGCGGATGAGCTCGCCGCTTTCGCGGCCTTCCCAGATGGGACGACTCCCAGCGGCGGAGTGCGCTCGGGCCGTCAGCGGCGTGGGCCGGCCCGTACGGACCGGCCCACGCTACTTCGATCACTGCTTGGCGCCGACCCCTTGCGGCTGGGCGCCGGATACGCGTCAGCCCTGGATGAGCGAGGCGCCGTGGTAGGTGAGCGACCCGACCTGCGCGTCACCCACCGGCCGCAGCAGCGGGGCGTACCAGACGGTGCTGGAGCCGTTGGCGACGACGCCGGGGCAGACCGCTGTGCCATTCACCCCGGCGGAGACGGTGCCGCGAGCGTCGACCCGCCCATCGGAGCGGTACGAGTACACCGGCCCGCCGCTGTCGCCCGGGGCGGCGGCGCAGGCCCCGGCGGTGATGTGGTTGGCCTGCGTCACGGGCCCGATCACGTAACCGACGTTGATGAACTGGTTGACGACGCTGACCCGGATGCTGCAGTGCTCACCGCTCGAGGCGCCGCCGGTGCAGACGTAGTTGCCGACGTAGTCCGACACCGCCCCGCCGACCCCGATGCTGGTGGCAGCGTTGTACGGCCCGGTGTAGATCCGGCCGCCGGCCGTGACCCTGATCATCAAGGTGTCCCGCGGGTTGTTGTCGTTGATGATCGGCCCCATGGTGTTGGTGGGGCCGCCACCGTCGTACGCGACCTGACCGTTCGACCCGCAGTGCCCGGCGCTGAGGATCTGGCGGGCGTCGTTCCAGTACACCCCGAACCCGGTGCTGCACCCACCACTGGCGTAGTACCGCGCACCACCCCAGTACGGGGCGAAGTCGTTCTGGCGATTCAGCAGCGTCGGGCGCGATGCGGTGCTCAGGCTGAGCGGCAGCCGCGCGGTACGCAGGACGTCCTGCTTACCCGCCGCCGGGGCCCTGCCGGTGACGGTCACCGCGAGCCCGCTGCCGTCGACCTTGGCGGCCACCGAGACCGCACGCGGGTCCGCGGCGAGCCGCTGCGCCTCGGCGACCATCTCCCGCTGGTGGAACCGGGCCGGCTTGAACTTGACCGGTACGGCGAGCCGCTTGGCCAGGTCACGGACGGATCCGGGCACCTGCCCCTTCCAGTAGACGGTGAGCTTGCGGTCTTCCGGCGCGGCGACCACGCCGGCGAAGCCGTCGCCGCGGGCGGCCATGATCTCGTCGGCGGCCGAGTTGAGCCGCTCCTGCACGGAGAACAGCTCACGCCAGCTGGAGAACCCGCCCGGCACGGCCTCGGCCGGCTGGGCCGACGGGGTGACCGGCTTGCCGTCGGCGACTGCCGGGGTTCCGATCGCGCCGGTGGCGACGATCGCGGCGGCCAACGCGAAGATGGTACGCCGCATGACGGTGCCCCCGCGTCCGCCCGATCTCATTCGACTCATGGGGATTTACCTCCTGAAGTGAGAGCCGCCGGGGCAACAATTCCCCGGTCGAATTCAAATTCTGGAGCGATGAACCCCATTCACAAGGCTCCTGCTACCAAGCAGACTCAGCCATTTACCCGAGCGGACCGGCGTGCGAACATTGTCGGTTCCGCAGACTCCCCAGATGCAAATCCGCGCGCCTTTCAGGAAATCATTTCGCACCCGGTCAGGCGAGTTACCTGGTCGTCGGCCATCGCAGCTGACCAGGGAAGAGACGCTCATCCGACAGAACCGCCACCCGCCACGTGAGCGTAACTCCTCCTCGAGTAAGCGTCGAACGACGCACAATTACTTGCCTCTTCGAATCGGGCCCCAGATATCCATTCGGCTTTTCGCGGAGCCGGCGCTCCAACTCTTGCAACGCCGCCTCGATCGCCCCCCGGTGCCATGTCAAATGCCCGACTTTCCGCCATGCCCGCCGACGACGGAAAGGGGGGCCCTGATGCTTGAGTTCGTGCTGTCCTGCGACTGCGGTCCGGACTGCACCGGACCCCGATGGCCCGTGCGGCTGCTAGGGCGTGTCCTGCCGATCTTGTGGCGGTGGGTCGTGGTTGCGCATGAAGATCCACCTCGCCGTCGACGGCCGCGGTCCGCCGTTGTCGATCCTGCTCACCGCGGGTCAGGCCGGCGACAACCCGCAACTGATGGCCCTACTGGACGCGTCAACGGACCCACCCTGTCCTCCGTCGACTGATGCGCGACACATATCCGCCGACTGATTTGCGACACGTCGGCACCCCGATCGCGGCAGAAGCCCGCTCGGTGATCTTTGGTCGGTACGTGCAGGATCGGACCGTCAGGCGTACGAGGGCCGGTGCGCCTCCAGCAACTCGGTGACGCGGCCACGGTCGAGCACTTCGATGAGTGCGTCTGTGCCGCGTTCGACCTTGGCCGCTATCTCCTCGGGGTGCAGAGGAATCAGCGCGAGCAACGCGATCTGTATGCCACCGGGAGCCGCGATCGTGCGAGCCTCGGGCGGCACACGCAGCATCGGCGTGACAACGACTCCGGCGAACGGAGAGTCCGTAGCGTACGGCTGCGCGGGATCGCCGTTCGGCACGGAATGCCATTCGCCGATCCAGGTCCCATACTCGTGCGGCAGCCGGGCCACCTGCTTGAGGACTCGCACCGGCCAACCGGCCGGGTCGTCGTCCAGCCCGGTCAGCTGAGTCAGCGGCCAGTCGGCCGGCAGGCAGAGCATCAGTTCGGCGTACGGGCTGATGCCATGGCCCTCGGGGACCGTCATCGGCAGGTCACTCATCCCAGACGTGATCAGCGTCCGATAGGGGCGTTCCTCGGTCGGTGCCACGACATAGACGTGTACGCCGACCAGGTGGGACGCAATCTCGTGGTAGACGAACTCGACAGGCCCGAAGTGTTCCTCGATGTGCCGATCGATGGCCTCGGCGAAGCCCTGCTGCGGCCCTTGTGCCGGTACGAACCCGTCATGCAACGGCTGATGACGAAGGACTCCTGACCCGCGCGGCTCGTTCACGACCACGCAGCCTAGGCCACGATCCATGACGTCGAGTGGGATGCCCTGTCGAGGTACCTGCCGCCGGCGGTGACCGGCCGCGGGCCGATGACCGGCGGGTGCCCAACGGGATCGTGTGGAAGATCCGGCCGGAGCGGCGGCGGGACTTGCCCGCTCGGTATGGCTCCTGGCAGCCGATCTACACCCGTTTCCGCAGGTGGCACTCGACGGGACGTTCGAGCGGATGCTCGCCGGGGTCCAGGCCGACGCCGACGCGGCCGGGGGCATCGACTGGCTGGTGTCGGTCGACTCGACCATCGTGCGAGCCCAAGACCGCCACGTCGTACCAGGCCACTGTCACCGTCGCCGCGCTACCGCAATGGCTGTGAGCAAGGACGGCCAGCGGGCTTCCCGTTGTTCTCGGCATGGGCGACGTGCGATGTGCGTGACCTGACGGTTGTGGACTGTTCGATCGGCGAAGGCGGCGGTGCAGCCCTGCGCGCAGCCCTGCCGTTGGCGGTCCTGACGGGCCGGCCTCTTCGACTTCGACTGGTGAAAATCAGAGCGTCTCCGGCGGGAGTTCTCGTCCCCGGCCGGTGTGGCGGGGGACGATCTCCCACCAGCTCAATCCCGAGAGGAGTGGAACGACGACCGCCTGATGCAGCTGCGCGTCGGGAAGCTGCCCGAGGACGTGGGGTAGTCAGTGCGACGACCCCTGTTGGGGGGGAGCCGGACGCACACTGCCGTTATGTGTCGGTGGATGCCGGGCGGTGCTGATCCGTACCTGGCGCCAGCGTCCTCTGATGCGAAGCAGCGGCTCGCATCAAAGGGCTTGCTGCTCTCGCTGCCTCTGGCCCCGGCGTGGCCACAGTTGCTCGCGCTGCCAAAGATCGATGAGTGGCGCCGGCGGCGACAGTCGTGCGCTGTCCACCGCCGGCATGGGCTTCCTGGGCTGGCTTAGCTCTAGCAAGCAGCCACTCAATAGGCCCTGTCAGGCCATGCTGGGGGCGGCGGCGTGCGGAGCCTCCTTCGGGTCGGCACCGTACCGGTTACTTCCCCGAGTGCCGTCCTTCACGAAGAACACGAGCAGGACGATGGCCCCCACGAGAGGCACGAGTCCGATCAACAGCCACCAGCCCGAGCGGTCGGTGTCGTGAAGTCGCCGCACGGCAACGGCCAGGGTCGGCACCAGCAGGGCCAAGCTGACGATGAGCCCGATGACGCCGGTAGAGCTCGGCTCCGACCCGATGTCGGTCCCCAGCGCGCCGTCCAGAATTCCGGCGACGATGTTAAGGATCAGGGTGAAGAGGAAGAACCACCAGTACTCGGATCGGCGAGCTCGACCGCCAAAGCCGGCGTACTGGGAGAGGACGGATTTGATGGCATCAACGGGGGACATACATTCTCCAGCGCAGTGAGAGATTGAGACCCGTAAGGTCAACTGCGACGCAGCCAAGCAGACGGCCGGCGGGCGGTCAATGGCCGTTCGGCTGCCCCCGCCCGGTTGGGCCGGCTAGGGCGGCCCGCCGGGCCACCAAGGGCAGCCCAGGCGGGCGACCACCGACCTTCGACAAGGTGATCTACAAGAGGCGCAATGTCGTGGACGCCATTCAACCGACTCTCGCGCCGGGCGGATCTGGCGGCGCTCGCTGCCGCACTCCTGAAGTACGGGGTTGTTGCGGTCGCTTCTGCTCCCCCAGTGTGGACGGCTGTCGATCGAGACTGACACGTTGATCAGCGGTGGCCGGTTCGGCGAGGGCCCTGTCCACTGAGTAGGCAACGGCATCAGTGTGCAGAGCAAGAGCAATGATCTTCTAGGCTCGGCGGGTGAACGTGCGGGCGTCGGCCAGGGTCCGCACCTGGCGGGCTTGTTTCGTCTCGGGCCCCGCCGTCTCGATCCTGCAGGTCATCGGCGCTGTCGCAGGCCTGGCACCGCTGCTAGCGGTGGTCGAATCGGGTCGGACTCCGTTTCGGCCCGATCGATCACTTGCCATGATCCTGCTGTTGCGGCTTAGCAGCGTGCTGACTGGTCGCAGCGGTCAGCCAGGCCACCGCCAGTGCGATCGAGTCCTGCGGGCTCAAGCGGCCGAATGCGTCGCGACTACGCCGGTGGCCCGCCCGCTGTAGCTCCCGCAGCACGGACGCGGCTGTCGGCAGTTGGGCGTCCAGCAGGCGCCTGAGCGTCCCGATCAACGTCCGGCAACAGGGCAGTACGGCCGCCCTCGGGGCTGATGTTCCCGAGGGCGATCCTGCCCCGAACAAGAACCAAGGCCGTCGAGCGGGGTTTCCCTGCTCAACGGCCTTGTCTGTTCGTGTTCTCTTGTGTGTGGCTGGCCTGCCCATGGTCGCCCCGAGTTCGGCGTGACCGGAGGTGCAAGGTTCGGTGGACCCGGGCGAGGTTGGCCTCGTCGGTGATTGGGCTGATGAGCCGACGCGGGATGCGTCAAAGGCTATGCGGTGCGTACAGTTCCGGGTCGGACTTGGGGTGGGCCGGGTAGATCCGGCGCAGGGAACGGGATGAGACAGCAGCGGCATGACGGCGGACAACATTACCGAAAACAGTCAAGACGGCATTGACCGCGGCCGACTGGAGACCTGTCTCAGCGTCTTTGAGGCGTTGGAGGACCTACCTCCCGATCACCCCGACGTGGTGCGGGTGCAACGGGCCACCGCGAAGCTCTACAAGGTGATCAAGCAGCGGCGACGCGAGGAACGGCGGGATGCCATCGCGGCGGCCGACCGCGCGGTGACGGCGGCCACCGCCACCGGCGCCCCTGGCCGGATCGACGACGAGACGCAGGGCATCCCGCTCGCCTCCCCCACCGTCGGTACCACCGCCGGCTTCCTGCACAATCCGCGCGGCTGCTACGTCTGCAAGCAGCGCTACCGCGAGGTGGACGCCTTCTATCATCAGCTCTGTCCGCCCTGCGCCGCGCTCAACCGGGAGCGCCGGAACGCCCGCACCGACCTGACCGGCCGGCGCGCGCTGCTCACCGGCGGCCGGGCGAAGATCGGCATGTACATCGCGCTGCGGCTGCTGCGCGACGGCGCGCACACCACGGTGACCACGCGGTTTCCGCACGACGCGGTCCGCCGATTCGCCGCGATGCCCGACAGCGCGGACTGGCTGCACCGCCTGCGGATCGTCGGGATCGACCTGCGCGACCCCGCCCAGGTGATCGCCCTCGCTGACTCGGTCAGTGCCCAGGGACCACTCGACATCCTGATCAACAACGCGGCGCAGACCGTCCGCCGCACCCCCGGGGCGTACGCGCACCTCGTCGCCGCGGAGGCGGCGGCCCTGCCGGACGGCCCACTGCCGGAGATGATCACGTTCGCCAAGCCGGCCGGCCGGAGCGACCGGGCGGGCAGCCTGACCGCGCCGCCGCAGC
Source organism: Micromonospora sp. CPCC 206171 (assembly GCF_036906755.1). NCBI lineage: Bacteria > Bacillati > Actinomycetota > Actinomycetes > Micromonosporales > Micromonosporaceae > Micromonospora > Micromonospora sp. CPCC 206171. The sequence goes on from NZ_JBAKHT010000031.1 coordinate 7,022, forward strand.
CGGCGATCACCCCGCACGCGGTCACCGCGCTGGCGCTGACCAGCGGCTCCGCCTCGCCGGAACGGATCGCGGCAGCCACCGCCATCGACGCCGGCGGTCTGGTGCCGGACCTCGACCCCGTCAACAGCTGGGTGCAGCGGGTGCACGAGGTGAACCCGGTGGAACTGCTCGAGGTGCAGCTGTGCAACGTTACCGCGCCGTTCGTGCTGGTCAGCCGGCTGCGACCGGCGATGGCCGCAGCGCCCGCCCGCCGCAAGTACGTGGTGAACGTGTCAGCGATGGAGGGCCAGTTCGCCCGCGGCTACAAGGGGCCGGGGCACCCGCACACCAACATGGCCAAGGCCGCGCTGAACATGCTGACCCGGACCAGCGCCCAGGAGATGCTGGCCGACGGCATCCTCATGACCAGCGTCGACACCGGCTGGATCACCGACGAGCGGCCCCACCCGACGAAGATGCGGCTGGCGGACGCCGGCTTCCACGCCCCGCTGGACCTGGTCGACGGCGCGGCCCGGGTCTACGACCCGATCGTCCGCGGCGAACAGGGCGAGGACCTGTACGGCTGCTTCCTGAAGGACTACGCGCCCTGCGCCTGGTGATCAGCGCGCCCGCCCCGCCGTCGGCCGCCGGGCTCAGGCCGACACGGTCAGCACCGCCGCCCCCGACACGAGCAGGTGACGCATCAGCGCAGCGGGTCGAAGGGTCGGATCTCCGCTGGCTGTTGGCCGCTGGTGATCTGCTCGGCGAGCAGCTTGCCGGCGAGTGGGCCGAGGGTGATTCCCCACATGCCGTGCCCGCCAGCGGCGAAGACGCGCGGCTGGTCACCGCCGAGGCGACCCTGGGGCGCCTCGGCGGACGCCGGCCCTCACCACAGACGGATCCACCGTCGCCGCCCGGTCAGGCGGGGGTGGGAGCCGCCAGAAGTGCGCGCAGCTCGCGGACCGCTGCCCGCCCGGCCCGGTTCGCGCCGACCGTGCTCGCAGACGGCCCGTAGCCGACCAGGTGGATCCGGGGATCGGCGATCACCCGGGTGCCGTCCACGACGATGCCGCCGCGGGGCCCACGCAGCCGCAGCGGGGCCAGGTGGTCGAGCGCCGGGCGGAAGCCGGTGCACCAGAGGATGACGTCGACGTGCTGTGCCGTGCCGTCGCGCCACTGGACGCCGTCGGGGACTATCCGGTCGAACATCGGCCGGCGTCCGAGGAGGCCGCGTTCCCGGGCTTCGAGCAACTGCGGTGTCCACGCCAGCTCGGTCGCGCTGGCGATGCTTCCCGGGGGCAGGCCAGCGCGTACGCGTGCCTCCACCTTGGCCACTACCTCGCGTCCGTAGGCCGGTGTGAACGGCCCGTCCCGAAACACCGGCGGGCGGCGGGTGACCCAGGTGGTCGTCGCCGCGACGTCGGCGATCTCGACCAGGAGCTGCACGGCCGACGTTCCGCCCCCGACGACAACCACCCGTTTCCCGGCGAATTCCGCCGGTCCCCGGTAGTGGGCGGTGTGCAGCTGCCGCCCGTGGAACGTTTCCTGTCCCGGGTAGTACGGCACGAACGGCCTCGTCCACGTTCCCGTGGCGTTGATCAGTGCCCGGGTGGTCCAGGTGCCCTTGTCGGTTTCGACGAGGAGTCCTCCGTCGCCGGCGTTCCGGACGGCCGTGACGGCGACCGGCCGCTGCACGTCGATGCCGAATTCACTCTCGTAGGCCGCGAAATAGGCCGGCACCGCCTCGGCGGCCGGTTTGTCCGGCGGTGGAGGCGTGAAGTGCATTCCGGGCAGGTCGAAGATGCCGTGCACGGTCGCCATGCGCAGCGTCGGCCACCGGTGCTGCCAAGCCCCGCCGGGCGCCGCGTCGGCGTCCAGGACAGCGAAGTCAAGACCGGAGGAGCGCAGGTGGTACGCACTGGCCAGCCCCGCCTGCCCAGCCCCGACAACCACCACATCCGTATCCGGCACGTGTCGGACAACATCTCGGGCTCGCCCGGGCCTTCCCACGGGCGATCGATCTCACACCGCCCGAAGGTAGCCCGCCGGCGGTAGGCCGGGGACTCCCTGGTGGAAGTCCCCGGCCGGGCAGGATCAGGGCAGGCGCGACTCGATGGCGTCGATGATGCGCGGACGCAGCTCGGCGGCGCGGATGACGGCGTCCACCGAGCCGACCTCGACGGCGCGCTGGATGTTGTGCACGCGGTCGAACTCCGTGGCAACTTCGCCGAGCTTCTCCGCGCGCACCGAGGAGCGCAGCTCGTCGAGTTCCGCGGTCAACGCGGCGCGTGCGGTGCCGGCCGCGGCCGCAGCGCGGGCCTCCAGGTCCCGCACCCGGGGGTCGACCGCCGTGCGGGCGTTGACGTCTGCGGAGAACACCACTGCGGCGGCGGGGGCGCCGCCGAGGACCGAGGCGTACGAGCCTTCCAGCGCGAGGACGGTCATGTTCGGGTTCAGCGCCTTCGAGAACACCACGAAGGCGCCGCCGTGGTACCGCGAGATCACGCAGAAGACGATGGGCCCGCGGAAGTTCACGATCGCCCGGCCGATCTCGGCGCCGTACTCCAACTGCAGCTTGCGCATCGACTCCGGTGAGCCGTCGAAGCCCGACAGGTTTGCCAGCACCACCAGCGGCCGGTTGCCGCTGGCCGCGTTGATCGCCCGCGCCGCCTTCTTCGACGACCGGGGGAACAGCGTGCCCGCCGTGTAGGTGTCCGGGCCGTCGGTGGGCGGGAAGCCGCGCCGTGGCACGGCTCGTGACTCGATGCCGAGCAGGCACACGGGGATGCCGCCGAGGTGTACGTCCTGCACCACCGCGGTCTCCGCGTCGGCCATGCCCGCCCAGCGCTCCAGCACCGGGTGGTCCTGGTCGGAGAGCGCCCGCATCACGGTCCGGATGTCGAACGGCTTCTTGCGTTCCGGGTTGGCCTCCGCGGAGAAGATCTCGCCGACGCTGCCGAAGGCGCTGCCCGGCACGTCGTGCGGGAAGGTGGAGATGTCGCGGTCCACGGGGTCGATGGTGCTCGCCCGCCGCGGCGCCTTCTCGCCGGGTGCGACGTACGTGTGGTCGTAGTGCGACATCAGCACGTCCCGCGCGGCGGTCAGGTTCGGCGCCCAGTACTGCGCCTGCCCGTTCGGTCCCATCACCCGGTCGTAGCCGCCGATGCCGAAGTTGTCCTCGGCGGACACCCCGCCGGAGAAGTCGAGCGACTGCTTGCCGGTGAGCACCATCGCCGAGTCCGGCGTCATCACGAGGACGCCCCGGGTGTGCATGAGCATCGTCGCCTCGGCGTTCCAGTACGGCTGCGCGCCCACGTTGATGCCCGCGACGACGATGTTGATCTCACCGCCGGCCTGGGTGAACTCGACGATCCGCTTGAGCGCCGCGGCCACCCAGTCCATGTTCTCGGTGCCCGAGGTCATGGAGATCCGGGCCCCGGCGGACAGCGCCCACCACTCCAGCGGCAACCGCATCCGCTCCGCCAGGTTCAGCGCGGCGATCACGCGCCGGCACTCCGGCTCCGACAGGGCGCCCAGCGACTTCGTCGGGTCGCCGAGCAGCACGACCCGGGCGACACCCTGCGGATGCCGGGCGGTCGGCGTGGTGACCACCCCGGCGACGATGGCGGCGCTGTTGCGCCCCCTCGGCCGGTCCACCGGCACCAGCGCGTGGTGGTCGTCGAGGTCGTGCTCGACGAAGTCCCCGAGCAGGCCGGTCAGCTCGTACGGGTACACCGTGTTGCGGCTGCTCGCGCGCAGCACCTTCAGCCGGTACTCGTCGAGCGGCTCGACGGGCTCGACCGGCGGTTCGCCGACGGTCAGCTCGGCGCCGCCCGCGGCGTGGAAGGAGATCCGTACGGCAATCTTGGTCAGCTCGCCGGTCCGGCGGTCGCGCTGCCGCGCGATGAACAGGATCTCCTCCAGCCCGGCGCCCGCGGTCGTCGGGCGCACGCGCCCGGCGATCATCTCCATCTCCTCACGGGTCAGTTCACTCGGCGGCCAGACGTAGACCACAATCCGGTTGGTGGTGAAGCGCGTCTTCGACGGTCGCCGCGACTGGGCGCGGCGGATCGAGTCGAGGCAGGCGGCGATGGCGTCCTCGGTGGTCGGCAGCGCGACCAGCCGACCGTCCTGCTCGCGCAGCTCGGTCAGGTCCCGCACCTGGGCGAACGCGACGAGGCGCTCGTCGGACGGGTTCTCCCGCGCCACGCATTGGAAGAGGTAGACCTCCTCGTCCGACGACGACAGCCGGGTCAGGTCGAACTTGTGCAACCGCTCCAGCTGCATCCGCTGCGCGATGTACGGGTGCAGGCCGCGGATCAGCCGGTCCTCGGTGATCCCGGTACCCGACGGGCGGAAGGTGAAGTGGTGGTGCATCACCGCGCCGCCGCGACCCGCGACGGTGGTGGTGAGCCGGCGGACCCGCGGCAGCGGGTGCGCGGTGATGACCTCGAGCAGCGCGGCAGCCATCGCGTCGAAGTCCTCCGGCTGGTCCTCCCAGCCGAGGTAGATGTCGGCGTCGACGGCGTCCTTGTCGCTGGCCAGCTCGGCGAGCCCGCGCAGCGCGCTGCTCAGCGCGTCGAAACTCACCGCGGTGGAGACCACGGTGGAGTCCGCGCGCTCGGCGACCACGAACCGGCAGCCGGCGACCTCGCGCGCACGCACGCTGGTGAGCGCCTTGTTGCCGTAGTACCGCCGGGTCAGCACCTCCAGCATGACCGTGTTGTCGAGGTGGTCGCGCACGAGCCGCTGGCCGAGCAGCCGGACCAGCGGCTCGGTGCTGCGTACCATCTCCGCGATGCGCTCGGCGCGGTCCGGCGCGTCCGGGTGCGCGTCCAGGTGACGAAGGTGACCCCGGATCTGGGCGTAAACGCGGGCGCGGTTGCGGCGCAGCAGCGGCTGGGCGAACCAGGCGAACACCACGCCGCGGGCGAGGTCGGCGACCACCGGGAAGCGGACCTGCGTCGCGGCCACCAGCCGCTCCAGCGCGAGGCCGGCGGGCTCGCGCAGCGTCTCGTCCGGCGGCGGCTCCCGCAGCCACGCGCGCAGCAGCGTCGCGACGACCGCGGCGTCGGCGGACGCCCGTTGCTGGGCGAGGAAGATCCGGAACACGGCGGCTTCGAGCTCGGGAGAGCGCTCCAGGTCGGTGACCCCGTAGTGCCCGAGCGCCTTGGCGAGCCTGGCCTGGAACGAACCGGGCAGGCCGGCCCGTTCGATGTCGAGGCTCTGCAGGTATGTGTGGAAGTACTCGCGGGCGCTGTAGACGTGGCCGTCGCCGTCCTCGCCCGTCGGCCGGTTGCGGCTCAGCTCGGTGAGGTCGGCGAACACGGTGACCAGGTCGAGCTCCTCGGCCAGGGGCCGGCAGCCGTCCTCGGTGGCCGCCCGCCGCGCGGTGAGGTAATCGTCGAGCACTCGACGGTCGTCGTGCGGGTCGACGTCGAAGCCGAGCAGTAGGCCGCGCAGGTCCTCCTGGCCGCGCCTGCTGCGCCGGTACGCCGGCACGTCCTCGGACGCGGCGGGCAGGTCCAGCTCGACGGGAACGGCGGCCCGGCCGCTCGCGGTCTCGGCGGCCCCGTCGGTGAGTGGCTCCAGCCGCAGCAGCGGCGCACCGGCCTCCACCTGACTGCCCACGGAGACGGCGCACTCCTTCAGCCGCGCCCGGAACGGCGCCCGCAGCACCGTCTCCATCTTCATGGCTTCGAGCACCAGCACCGGCGCGCCCGCCTCGACCTCGTCGCCGGCCTCCAGCGGCGTGGCGACGACCAGCGCGGGCATGGGGGACCGGACGACGCCGCCCTCGTCGCGGCTGACCCGGTGCGTCACGCCGTCCACCTCGACCAGGTGGGTGGGCCCGTGGGTGCCGGTGAGCAGGCGGTACCGGGAGCCGTTGACGACGATGTGGCCGGTGTGCCGGTCGAAGCGGTCGAGCTCGACGTCGGCGGTGCGTACGGCGGAGCCCGCTTCGATGCCGACGCGGAACCGGGGCGCGCCGACCCGCGCCACGCGCATGCGATAGGTGACGCCGCGCAGTTTGAGGTCGAGCGGCCGGCCACTGCGGTGCTGCACCTGCGGGCGCCCGCCAGACGCCGTCGACAGCAGCCGCTGCCGCTCGACGCGCTCCTCCTCCTCGTACGCCTCGATGGCGGCGGCGGCCAGCGCGACCGCGGAGTGCCGGTGCGCGACGAGCCTGCCCTCGCCTCGGACGCGGTCGATCCAGCCGGTGTCCGCGGTGGCGTCGATCACCTCGGGCTGGTCGAGCAGGTCGAGGACGAAGCTCTTGTTCGTCGCCCCACCCTCGATGATCACCGTGGTGTTCGCCATCGCCCGGCGCAGCTTGCCGAGCGCCTCGTGGCGGTCGCGGCCGTACGCGATGATCTTGGCGATCATCGAGTCGAAGTTGGCCGGGATGGTGTCACCCTCGCTGACGCCGGTGTCCACCCGGATCCCCGGGCCGGTGGGCAGGTCCAGCCGCGCGATACGACCCGGCGACGGCGCGAAGTCGCGGTCGGGGTCCTCGGCGTTCAGCCGGGCCTCGATGGCGTGCCCGCGCTCCGCCGGCGGCTCGCCGTCGAGTCGCCCACCGGAGGCGACGTGCAGCTGCGCCTTGACGAGATCGAACCCGGTGGTCAACTCGGTGATCGGGTGTTCGACCTGCAGGCGGGTGTTGACCTCGAGGAACGCGAACACCCCGTCGCCGGGGTGGTACAGGAACTCGACGGTCGCCGCGCCCCGGTAACCGACCGCCACGGCCAGCCGTTCGGCCGACGCCTTGAGCTCGGCTGCCTGCGCCGGGCTGAGCACCGGCGAAGCCGACTCCTCGATGACCTTCTGGTTGCGTCGCTGCACCGAGCAGTCGCGGACACCGAGCGCCCACGCGGTGCCCTGCCCGTCGGCGATCACCTGGACCTCGACGTGCCGGGCCCCGGTGACCAGGCGCTCCAGGAACACGACGCCGCTGCCGAACGCCCGCGCCGCCTCCTGACTGGTGCGCTCGTACGCGTCCGCGAGCTCATCCTCGTTCCTGATCACGCGGATGCCGCGCCCGCCACCGCCCGCGGTCGCCTTCAGCATCAGCGGGTAGCCGATCTCGGCCGCTGCCGCCCGGGCGGCATCCACAGTCTCGACGGCACCGCGGCTCCACGGCGCGACCGGCACACCGACCTCCTCGGCGATCAGCTTCGCGCCGATCTTGTCGCCGAGCTGGCGCATGGCCTCCGCGCTCGGCCCGACGAAGGTGACCCCGATCTTCTCGCACAGCTCCGCGAACGCCGGATCCTCGGCGACGAAGCCCCAGCCGACCCACGCGGCGTCGGCCCCGGTCTCCGTCAGCGCGCGCTCCAGCGCCACCAGATTCAGGTACGGGCGGGCGGACGCCGGACCGAGATCGTAGGCGATGTCCGCCGCACGCACGAAGGTCGCGGTGCGGTCGACGTCGGTGTACAGGGCGACGGTCTCGATCGGGACGCCGGTTTCCGCAGCCAACTCTCGGACAGCGTGGATGAGCCGCATGGCAGCCTCACCACGGTTGACGATGGCGACACGGTTGAACACCCGATTGACCCCTTTTGGTAGACCCATGGCGTGCACGCCGTGAGAGACAACGGCTCCCGGCAGTGGTTACCCTTCCGCCTGCCGGCCGCGAGCGCCATGGCGATATCACCGAACCACCCACCCGTCATTTGTAGGAAACCACCAAAAGTTTTTGGTCCCGCTCCGGCAAGTCCGTACGGTCCGGCCGGGTGCTCGTGGCCGCCACCTCCCCCACCCCTGGCCGGCCGCCCGAAGGTGTCACGGGTGCCTTCGCGTCGACGACGACGCCTGTACCCGCGTTGGCGCGCCGGCCGCTGTCCCTCTAGCGGTAGCGGCGAGGCAGCACCGCCATCAGCTCGTACGGATTGCCCGGCTTGAGGTGTCGCCCGGCGGTGATCAGCTGCCTTCGCTGTTGCGTTTCGCGCATGACTATCGATCTACAGATGAAACGCCGTCGCATCCTGAGGAGAGGTCTCATGTCGATCACGCAGTTGCTCGCCGGTGCCACGCTGGCCACTGTCGTCGTGGCCGTCGCCGCGACGCCCGCCCAGGCGGCTGGCAATGACCCGTTGTACGACAAGCAGTGGGGCCTGCGGCAGGTCCACGCCGAACAGGCCTGGGCGACCAGCACGGGAGCCGGTGTGGTGATCGCGGTTGTCGACACCGGCGTCGACCTCGACCACCCGGATCTGACATCCAAGCTCGTTCCCGGCGCCACCTTCGTCGACTGCGGTGCGACTTCCTGCGGCAACGGCGACTGGCGGGGCCCCAACGGCAAGCCCGACGCCAGCGACGAGCATGGCACCCATGTAGCGGGCATCGCGGCCGCGGCCACCGGCAACGGGGTCGGTATCGCGGGCGTCGCCCCCGACGCGAAGATCATGCCGATCAAGGTGCTGGAGGCGGGCAGTGGCAGCTTCGCCGACATCGCCGCGGGTATCCGCTACGCAGCCGACCACGGCGCGAAGGTGATCAACCTCAGTCTCGGCGCGCTGCCGGGTTCCCAGGCGCTCACCCTCACTGGGCTGGAGTCGGCCGCGACGCAGGCGATCACCTACGCGCAGGCGAAGGGCGTGGCCGTCATCGCCGCCGCCGGCAACGAGACGGCACCGCTCTGCGACACCCCAGCGTGGGAAGCCGGCGCCCTCTGCGTCACCGCCACCGACCGCAACGAGGTGAAGGCCTGGTACTCCAACCTCGGCGTGAAATCTGACCTGAAGGCGGTCGCCGCACCCGGCGGCGCTGGCCTCGTCAACTGCGACGACGACGTGTGGTCCAGCGTCCCGGTAGGCGCCGGCTCAGCCGGCTGCGGACAGGGCGATTACGACGCCTACGCCGGCACGTCGATGGCCACGCCCTACGTATCGGGAGTCGCGGCCCTCCTGTTCGCCCAGCAGCGCAGCCTCGCAAATGTGTACTCGACGCTGATGGGCACTGCTCGCACCCCCGTCCTCGGACTTCGCGGTATCTACACGCCGATGTACGGCTGGGGCATCGTCGACGCCCAAGCCGCCGTGGCCGCACCCCGCACCTGACGCCGACCGGAACGTCCCGGCTGAGGCTCTGCCGTAACAGCACCCCGACCACCGACGCCTGTTCCTTCGGAGGTCGGGGTGCGCGACCTTTTCTTCTGGAAAGCCGTGCCCGGCGGCCCCGAGAAGGCCGTTCTCGCCGGCGACGGACTCTTCACCATCGCCGAAGGCCTTACCGCCAACCGCGTGCCCTGCCCCTCGGCGCACGACCGCGCCCGCAATCCATGGTGGAACCCCCGCGACAAGTGGGTGGTCTCCAAGGACATCACCCACCCACCGCTCATCGACGACCCGACCTTCGAAGAAGCGCAGGCTCTCCTCAACCGGCGCCGACAAAAACCGACGGCGAAAGAACCAGGAAGCGCACCCGCAACGAACGGGACCTGGCCGCGCACTGCCTGGACCGGCTCACCCGGCTGGCGGACGTCAGGCAGCGGCGAAGGCGGCGAGCCGGTCCAGGCCGGCCGGTTCGGTCATCGGATCACGGTAGGCGCGGGCACGCCCCCGACGACCCGGTTTCCTCGCATCGACGCTGGTCACACCCTGGATCAGCCGCGCTGCCCAGAGGGACTTTTTTCAGCTTTCGAACTTAGCCATGTTTCGTTACCCGCCCGTTATTGACGTGACCGCCGCCACTTCGGTTGACTGCGACGGAACCGCTTCCGCAACCGGTTCCGAAACAACGCCTCACCTTCGACCCGGGAGCGTCACGTGCCGATCACCATCGCCGACGTCGCCACCCGCGCCGGCGTGAGCAAGACGACGGTGTCGCGCGTGCTCAACGGCAAGGGCGAGGTGCACGTCCGTACCGCCGACCGGGTCCGCGCGGTCATCAACGCCCTCGGGTACGTGCCGAGCGCCCGCGCGGTCGGTCTGGCCCGCGGGCGTACCCGGGTGGTCGGCATGCTGGTGCCCGCCCTGACCTGGCCCTGGATGGGCGAGGTGCTCCAGGGCGCGGCTGACGTGGTCGAGGCCGAGGGGTACGGCATGCTGCTGTTCACCTGCACCCACGGCGACGAGTCGATGCGGCGGTTCGCCTCCCAGGTCTCCGCGAAGTCCTTCGACGGCCTGCTCGTGGTCGAGCCGGAGGGCACCCTCGACTACATCACCGAGTTGCACGAGCGCGGACTGCCGGTCATCCTCATCGACGACCGCGGCCACCAGCCCGGCTTCCCGTCGGTGCGCACCACCAACGAATCCGGCGCGCGAGCCGCGGCGGCGCACCTGCTGGCGCACGGCCGGAAGCGGCCGCTGGTCGTCACCGGCCTGAGCCGCTTCGGCTGCACCCGGGAGCGGCTGGCCGGCTTCGCGGATGGCTACGCCGACGCCGGCCTGCCCATCGACCCCGCGCTCGTCGTGGAGGGCGACTTCACCTTCGAGTGCGGGCGGGTCGCGGTGGAACGCCTGCTCGCCGACGGCGTGCCGTTCGACGCCGTCTTCGCGCACAACGACCTCTCCGCCGCCGGGGCGCTCCAGGCGCTGCGCGACGCCGGCCGGCGGGTCCCGGACGACGTGGCGGTGGTCGGCTTCGACGACCTGCCCCTGGCCGGGCACACCCATCCACCGCTGAGCTCGGTCCGCCAGCCGTTGCGGGAGATGGGGGCGGCCGCCGCCCGCACCCTCATCGCCCACCTCGCCGGCACGCCGCTGCCCGACACCCCGACCGTCATTCCCACCAGCTTCACCGTCCGCGCCTCGACCGGCACCACCTGACCTCTCCACCGCCGTATCCACCACCCACACCGGCGGGAGCACCGCGCCCACCGGTGGCAACACCGCACACCCTCCATCCACCACATCCCGCTCGAGGATTGCGGGAGCACCGAGGGAGACCTCCATGAGAAGAAGGCAGTTCCTCGCCGTCGCGCTGGCCGGCGCGATGGCCACCGGCGTCGCCGCGTGCGGCGACAGCCCGAACGCGAACAAGAAGAACGGCCAGGCGGCCACGGTGCTGAACGTCGGCATGCCGAACGGCCCGCAGGCCGAGAACAACAACCCGTTCCTCACCACGTCCGCCGCAGCCTCGCTGGGCTACCGCTGGCAGATCTTCGAGCCGCTGATGATGTGGAACCCGGTCAAGCCGGCCGACCCGTTCAAGCCGTGGCTGGCGACCAAGGCCGAGTGGTCGTCAGACTACGCCTCGGTCAAGGTCACTGTCCGAGACAACGCCACCTGGTCAGACGGGCAGAAGGTCACCGCCGAGGACGTCGCCTTCACCTACAACCTGGTCAAGAAGTACCCGGCGCTCAACGACCAGGGCGTGCCCTACACGGACGCGACGGCCAATGGCAACGAGGTCACCATCAAGATGGCCAGCCCGCAGTTCGTGAACCAGCAGAAGGTGCTGTGGCGGGTGCCGATCGTGCCCAAGCACATCTGGGAGAAGATCAGCGACCCGACGACCGACACCGTCAAGCAGCCGGTCGGCAGCGGCCCGTACACCCTGAAGTCGTTCACCCCGGCCAGCATGACCCTGGCGGTGCGCGACAGTGGCTACTGGCAGGACCTGCCGAAGGTCAAGGAGCTGCGCTACACCTCCTACACCGACAACAGCGCGCAGACCACCGCGCTGGCCAACGGCGAGTCGGAGTGGAGCTTCGTCTTCATCCCCAACTACCAGACCGTCTTCGTGGCCAAGGACCAGGAGCACCACAAGATGTGGGCGCCCGCGATCCTGGGCATCCACGGCCTCTACCTCAACACCACGAAGAAGCCGTTCGACGACCCGACGCTGCGCCGGGCCATGAACATGGTCATCGACCGCCAGGACATCTTCACCACGGCCGAGGCGGGGTACTTCCACCCGCTGGTGAAGAGCGTCACCGGCCTGCCCAGCCCGGCCGGTGACGCGTTCATCGCGGCGGAGTTCAAGGGCCAGGAGCACAAGGTCGACGTCGAGGGCGCCAAGGCGCTGCTCACCGGCGCCGGCTACAAGCTCGAGGGCAACACCCTCAAGGACAAGACCGGCAAGGCCGTCACGATCAAGCTGACCGACCCGGCCGGGTGGTCCGACTACCAGACCAGCCTCGAGATCGTGAAGGACAACCTGTCGAAGATCGGCATCGCCGCGACGGTCGACAAGGCCAACCAGGACGCCTGGTTCCGCAACGTCGAGCAGGGCAACTTCGAGGCGACCTTCCGGTGGACCGAGGGCGGTGCCACGCCGTACGACATCTACCGGACGATCATGGACGGCCGGCAGCTCAAGCCGATCGGCACCGCCTCCCCGGCGGGCAACTTCGGCCGCTTCAACAGCAAGGAGGCGACCGACGCCCTGGTCGCCTACGCGAACGCCACCGACGAGGCGGCCCGTACCGCCGCGATGAGCACGCTGCAGAAGATCTTCGTCGACCAGATGCCGATGATCCCGGTCGGCGCGGACAACATCGGCGGCGCGTACAGCACGAAGAACTGGACCGGCTGGCCCGACGACTCGAACCCGTACGGCGCCATGCAGCCCACCCAGCCCAACGCGCTGGACGTGGTCCTGCACCTGAAGCCCGCCGGTAGCTGACCCCCGGCACCGCCTCCCCGGTCGACCCCGGCCGACCGGGGAGGCGGCACCAGATGTTCGTGACATCGCGATCCCAGACAGGAACTCGGCATGACGTTGAGCGAGAGCGCGGCGGCACCGGCCGACGAGGTGGTGCTGGAGGCCGTCGGCCTGACCAAGCACTTCCCCGCCCGCAGACGGCTGCGTGACCTCTTCTCCCGGACGCCGGCAGTCGTGCACGCCGTCGACGACGTATCGTTCGCGCTGCGTCGCGGCCGGGTGACCGCGCTGGTCGGGGAGTCCGGCTCCGGCAAGTCCACGGTGGCCCGGCTGCTGGCCCAGATCTACCCCCGCACCGCCGGCGACCTCCGCCTGCACGGCACGTCGACCAGGGTGCGCGGCGGTCGTCCGTTCCGGTCGTACGTGCGGCGGGTCCAGCTGATCCTGCAGGACCCGTTCGCGTCGTTGAATCCGGTGCACACCGTCCGCTACCACCTCACCCGATCGCTGCGGATCCACGGCAACGCCGGGCGCAGCGCCGAGGACCTGGAGGCGGCCCTCGGCAAGCTGCTCACCCGGGTCAGCCTCACCCCGCCCGAGCGCTACCTGGACGCCTTCCCGCACGAGCTCTCCGGCGGCCAGCGGCAGCGGGTCGCGATCGCCCGAGCGCTCGGCGCCGACCCGGAGGTGCTCCTCGCCGACGAGCCGGTCTCCATGCTCGACGTCTCGATCCGCCTCGGCGTGCTCAACCTGCTCCAAGACCTCAAGCAGCGGCTCAACATCGCCATCCTCTACATCACGCACGACATCGCCTCGGCCCGCTACTTCGCCGACGAGACGATCGTGATGTACGCCGGCCGGATGGTCGAGGGCGGCGACAGCGAGACCGTCACCCAGAACCCCGCCCACCCGTACACCCGGCTGCTCACCGATTCGGCGCCAGACCCCGAGCGCATCACCGGCGGCGGCGGCGGCGACGCTGCCGCCGGGGAGGACCGCGGTCAGGGCGAGCCGCCGAGCCTGATCACCCCGCCCGCCGGCTGCCGGTTCCACCCCCGGTGCCCGCACGCCATGCGGCGCTGCACGGCGGACCTGCCGCCACGGCTGACCATCGGCGATCGGCCCGGCCACTGGGCGGCCTGCTGGCTCTACGACCCGGCCACCGTCGCCGCCGACACTCCCGGCTCCGCCGCGCCGGACGCCGACCCGGCCGTGCCACCGCCCCCGGCAGCGGTCGAGCGGCACGACAACGCCACCTTGGAGGAGACCCGATGAGATTCCTCCTGCAGCGCACGGCCTTCTACCTGTTCACCGCATGGGCGGCCATCACGCTCAACTTCTTCATCCCGCGGTTGGTCCCGGGCGACCCGGTGCAGTCCCTCATCTCGCGCAACCAGGGCCGGATCAGCGCCGACGCCATCGAGTCGCTGCGCGTGCTGTTCGGGCTGGACGCGAACGAGAACGTCTGGGAGCAGTACCTGCACTACTGGGGACAGCTCCTCCACGGCGACCTGGGGCTGTCGTTCACCTTCTTCCCGGCGCCGGTGTCGACGGTGATCGGCGACAGCCTGCCGTGGACGATCGGCCTGGTCGGCATCACCACGATCATCAGCTTCCTCCTCGGCACGGCGCTCGGCGTCGGCGCCGGCTGGCGGCGCGGCTCCTGGGTCGACGGCCTCCTGCCGGCCACCACGTTCCTGTCCTCGATTCCGTACTTCTGGCTGGGCCTCGTCGCCATCGCCCTGTTCGCCGGCCCGGGAAGCTTCTTCCCGTCCTCCGGCGGCTACGAGCCGGGCCTCGTGCCGGCGTTCGACCAGTACTTCATCCCGAGCGCGATCCAGCACAGCATCCTGCCCGCCGCCACCATCCTGGTCTCCTCGATGAGCGGGTGGATCCTCAGCATGCGCAACATGATGGTCACCGTCTCCTCGGAGGACTACATCACGGTCGCCCACGCGAAGGGGCTGTCCGAGCGCCGGGTCGCCCTCAGCTACGCGGCCCGCAACGCGCTGCTGCCGAACGTGTCGGGCTTCGCCCTGTCGCTCGGGTTCATCGTCGGCGGCACGCTGCTGGTGGAGATCGTCTTCTCCTACCCCGGGCTCGGCTACCAGCTGTTCCAGGCCGTCGGCGCCAAGGACTACCCGCTGATGCAGGGCATCTTCCTGATCATCACGATCTCCGTGCTGGTGGCGAACCTGCTCGCCGACGTCGCGTACCTGCTTCTCGACCCGCGGACCCGAAAGAGCTGAGCGATGACCATCTCACCGTCGAGCATCGAGCAGGTCATCCCCGGTCAGGGGGCAATGGCCCAGCCGTCGGCCGCGCCGGGCCGAGCGAAGCGGCGCCGGTTCCGGTTCGTCGCCAACGCCAAGGCCGCCACCGGGCTGGTAATCCTGGGCATCTACTGCCTCTTCGCGGTGATCGGGCCGTGGGTGGCGCCGTACGACCCGGACGCGCGCAGCGGCGACGTGCTCCAGGCGCCGTCGCTGCGGCACTGGTTCGGCACGACCCACCTCGGTCAGGACATCTTCAGCCAGATCCTGGTCGGCGCGCGCAGCGTCATGCTGGTGGGACTGGTCGCCGGTGTGCTGGCGACGATCCTGTCCATCCTCATCGGCGTGACGGCCGGCTACCTCGGCGGCGCGGCCGACGAGGGCCTGTCGGCCCTGTCCAACGTGTTCCTGGTCATCCCCGCGCTGCCGCTGATCATCATCGTGACGTCGATCGTCGAGCAGGCCAGCGACACGCTGGTCGCGCTCATCATCGGCTGTACCTCGTGGGCGTGGGGTGCCCGGGTGCTGCGCGCCCAGACTTTGTCGCTGCGGCGCCGTGACTACGTCGAGGCGGCCCGGGCCACCGGCGAGCGGACCTGGCGGATCATCCTGTTCGAGATCCTGCCCAACCTCACCGCCATCATCGCGTCCGGCTTCGTCGGCACGGTCATCTTCGCGGTCATGTCGGAGATCACCCTGGCCTTCATCGGCATCTCGTCGATCTCGTCCTGGAACTGGGGCACCATCCTGTTCTGGGCCCAGGGCCAGCAGGCCCTCGCGCAGGGCGCCTGGTGGTGGTTCGTCCCGGCCGGGCTGGCCATCGCGCTGCTCGGCACCGCCCTCGCCCTGATCAACTTCGGGATCGACGAGTTCGTCAGCCCCCGGCTGCGCAGCGCCGGCAAGACCCAAATCCGCACCGCCGACGGCCGCACCGTGCGGATGCGGGTCGGCTTCACCCCCGTGCTGGCCCCGACCCCGTCCGTCCCGACGCCACGGGCTGCCACCACCCGAGAGGACGTTGTGCGATGAGCGATCCGGTGCTGGAGATCCGCGGACTGCGGGTCGACTACGGGCTCGGCGACGCGGCGGTGCACGCCGTCCGCGACGTCGACCTGACCCTGCACCGGGGCGAGGTGCTGGGGCTGGCCGGCGAGAGCGGCAGCGGCAAGTCCACCCTGGCGTACGGGCTGACCCGGCTGCTGCCGCCGCCCGGGGTGGTCAGCGGCGGCCAGGTGGTCTACCACCCGGTCGACGGCCCGCCGGTGGACGTGCTGACCCTCACTCCGGCGCAGCTGCGGAAGTTCCGCTGGGCGGAGACCTCGATCGTGTTCCAGGGCGCGATGAACTCGCTCAACCCGGTGCACAAGGTCTCCACCCAGCTGCTCGACGTCATCAAGGCGCACGACCCGACGAGCACCGCGGCGGGCCGGCTGGCCCGGGCCCGGGACCTGCTCCGCCTGGTCGGCATCGCCGCCGACCGGCTGGACAGCTACCCGCACCAGCTCAGCGGCGGCATGCGGCAGCGCGTGATGATCGCGATGGCGCTGGCGCTGGAGCCGCAGGTGGTCATCATGGACGAGCCGACCACCGCGCTGGACGTGGTGATGCAGCGGCAGATCCTCGGCCAGCTCGCCGGGCTGCGGGAGCGGCTGGGCTTCGCGGTGCTGTTCATCACCCACGACCTGTCGCTGCTGGTCGAGTTCTCCGACCGGATCGCCATCATGTACGGCGGCCGGATCGTCGAGGAGGCGCCCGCCGCGCAGCTCTACCGGCGGGCCCTGCACCCGTACACGGAGGGGTTGCTGCACTCCTTCCCGGCGCTGCGCGGCCCGCGGCGCGAGCTGACCGGCATCCCCGGCTCGCCGCCGGACCTGCGGGCCATGCCGGAGGGCTGCGCGTTCCACCCGCGCTGTCCGAAAGCCTTCGACCCGTGCGACAAGAAGGTGCCGGCGCTGGGCCCGCCCGTCGACGACCACCCGGGCCGGGACGTCGCCTGCTGGCTGCACCCGGTCGCCGCGCCGGTACCCCGCTGACCCCCGCTCTCCGTCCGACCGAACGACCCGCTAGCGCGAGGAGAACCATGGACACCGACCTCACCCGCCCGACGACCTCCACGGGGCAGGCCGACCCGATCGACACCCTCCCGCCGGCCTTCCGGTGGGGGGTGGCGACCTCGTCGTACCAGATCGAGGGCGCGGTGGCCGAGGACGGCCGGACGCCGTCGATCTGGGACACCTTCTGCCGGGTGCCGGGCGCGGTGGCCAACGGTGACCACGGCGACGTGGCCTGCGACCACTACCACCGGATGCCGCAGGACGTCGCGCTCATCGCGGACCTGGGCCTGGACACCTACCGGTTCTCGGTGGCCTGGCCGCGGGTGCAGCCGGGCGGGCGCGGGCCGGCGAACCGGGCCGGGCTGGCCTTCTACGACCGCCTGGTGGACGAGCTGCTCGGCCGCGGGATCGACCCGTGGGTGACGCTCTACCACTGGGACCTGCCGCAGGAGCTGGAGGACGCGGGCGGCTGGCCGAACCGGGACACCGCCCACCGCTTCGCCGACTACGCGGAGCTGGTCCTCGCCGCCCTCGGCGACCGGGTGAAGACCTGGACCACGCTGAACGAGCCATGGTGCTCGGCGATGCTCGGGTACGCGTACGGCCTGCACGCCCCGGGCCGGCGAGACCTCGGCGCCGGGATCGCGGCCGCGCACCACCTGCTGCTCGGGCACGGGTTGGCGACGCAGCGGCTGCGCGCGGCGGCGGGCAGCCCGATCGAGCTGGGCATCACCCTCAACATGGCCACCGCCGACCCGGCCACCGACAGCCCCGCCGACCGGGACGCCGCTCGGGCGGCGGACGGCCTGGGCAACCGGATCTACCTGGACCCGCTCTTCCACGGCCGCTACCCGGAGGACGTGGTGGCAGACCTGGCCGCCGAGGGGGTGCGCATCCCGGTCGAGGACGGCGACCTGGCGGTCATCTCGTCCCCGATCGACGTGCTCGGGGTGAACTACTACTTCGGGCAGGCGCACTCGGGAGTGGACGAGCAGGGCCGGGAGCGGGAGGACGACGGCCGGCCGGTGCGCCGGGTCGTCCGCCGGGACCTGCCGCGTACCGCGATGGACTGGGAGATCGTGCCGGACTCGTTCACCGAGCTGCTGGTCCGGCTGCACCGGGACTACCCGGGCGTGCCGCTGGTGATCACCGAGAACGGGGCGGCCTTCGACGACAAGCCGGACGCCGACGGGTTCGTGGCCGATGACGACCGGGTGGCGTACCTGACCGAGCACCTGCGGGCGGTGGCCCGGGCCCGGCAGGCCGGCGCGGACGTTCGTGGCTACTTCGCCTGGTCGCTGCTGGACAACTTCGAGTGGGCGTACGGCTACGACAAGCGGTTCGGCATCGTCCGGGTGGACTACGACACCCAGCGGCGTACGCCGAAGCGCAGCGCGCACTGGTACCGCGACACCATCCGGCGGGTGCGCGGGGAGCGCTGACCGGCCGCTCGGGGCGGCCGCGCGGGATCCTCCCGGGCGGCTGCCCCGCCGCGCCCGGGCGCCTTGCCGGCCACATTTTTCATGTCTTGACATAAGCAGTTGCGAGGGGTTTTCTAATTCACGGATGTCGATTTATCCGGAAGGAGCATCCGTGTCCCCCACCACCGTTCCCCGGCTCGCCGGCCGCGCCGTCCTGGCGCTCTGCCTCGCGACCGGCACCCTCGCCCTCACCCCGCCGCCGGCCGCGCAGGCCGCCGGCGAGACCGTCAACGTCTGGCTGACCACCACCTCCGACTCCGGCGGGCGGACCGTCACCCGGGGCCTGCAGCAGCAGAGCCCGCTGAGTTTCGCCGCCAGCAGCCCCGCCGCCGCGCACACCGTCACCGTCGACGAGAACACCCGGTACCAGCCGTTCGAGGGCGCCGGGGCGTCCATCACCGACACCACCGCGTACCTGCTACGCGGCGGGCCGGTGAGCGCGGCCACCCGGGACGAGGTGATGCGCAAGCTGTTCAGCCCCGCCGACGGCATCGGCCTGTCCTACGTGCGCAACCCGATCGGCGCCTCCGACCTGTCCCGGCCCGGCAACGTCTCCCTCGACGACACCTGCTGCGACCTGAACGACTTCGGGGCCAACGGCTACGACACGGACGTCGAGCTGCTCACCGCCCAGGCCCGGCAGCTCAACCCGGCGCTGCGGGTGATGGTGGTGCCGTGGAGCGCGCCCGGCTGGATGAAGGACAACGGCCGGATGGACCAGATGGGCTGGCTCAAGTGGGAGTACTACGCCACCTACGCCCAGTACTTCGTCAAGACCATCCAGGCGTACGCGGCCCGGGGCGTGAAGGTCGACTACCTCTCGGTGCAGAACGAGCCGAACTGCTGCCAGGCCGGCAACCCCACCGCGATGGACTACCCGGGGATGAGCTGGAACTCCTCCGGCCTGGTCGAGCTGACCAAGAACTTCGTCTACCCGGCGTTCCGCGCCGCCGGCATCACCACCAAGGTGCTCGTGCACGACTGGAACTACGGCGACTACGGCACCATCGGCTCCGGGTTGCTCGCCGACGGCGCGGTCCGCACCGACCCGCTCTTCGGCGGCATCGCCTGGCACGGCTACTGGGGTGACCCGGCGGTCGGCAGCCAGGTGCACGGCCAGTACCCGGCGGTGCCGCAGTTCAGCACCGAGCACTCCGGCGGCACCTGGATCGCCAACCAGCACAACGAGGACATGGCCGACATCGTGAACTACGCCCGGAACTGGAGCCGGAGCGTGGTGAAGTGGAGCCTCGCGGTCAACCAGTTCATGGGCCCGCACAACGGCGGCTGCGGCACCTGCACCGGCCTCATCACCGTGCAGGAGGGCGGCGCCCGCGCCGGCCAGGTCGACTACACGATCGAGTACTACACCACCGGGCACCTGACCAAGTTCGTCCGGCCGGGGGCGGTGCGGATCGACTCCACCGCCAACGGCACCGTGCAGAACGTCGCGTACCGCAACCCGGACGGGACCAAGGCGCTGCTGGCGCACAACGGCGGCAGCTCCGCCCAGTCGGTGAAGGTGGTCTGGGGCGGGCAGTCGTTCACCTACACCCTGCCGGCCCGCACCACCGCCACGTTCACCTGGTCCGGCAGCCAGTCGGGCGGGGGCGGCACGCCGACCGGCCCGATCACCGGCATCGGCGGCAAGTGCCTCGACGTCACCGACAACACCAGCGCCGACGGCACGCCGGCGCAGATCTGGAGCTGCACCGGCGGCGCGAACCAGCAGTGGACCCGGGCCGCCGACGGCACCCTCCGCTCGCTGGGCAAGTGCCTCGACGTGGCCGGGGGCGGCACCGCCGACGGCACGAAGGTGCAGTTGTGGACCTGCAACGGCAGCGCCGCCCAGCGGTGGACCTGGACGGCCGGGCGGGACCTGGTGAACCCGCAGGCGAACAAGTGCCTGGACGTCACCGGCAACACCTCCGCCGACGGCACCAAGACGCAGATCTGGAGCTGCACCGGCGGGGCCAACCAGAAGTGGAACCTCCCGTCCTGAGCCGGGGCCGGGCCGGCGGCGCTCCCGCCGCCGGCCCGGTGGCTCAGCGGGTCCGCGTCCGGGGCCGCCGCGCCGCCTGCGCCGGGACCACCCGGGCGACGGGTTCGCGCGGCACGCCGCCGTGGCGCAGCAGCAGGGCCATCGGCAGGGTGGCCGCGCCCATCGCGACCGCGTCCGGTCCGAGCCGGCACAGCTCGATCGAGGTCTGGGCGTACGGCTGGCGCAGCGCGTGCCGCGCGGTGGCCTCGCGGATCTGCGGCAGGTAGCGCTCGCCCAGGGCGAGGCCGGCCCAACCGCCCAGCACCACCCGGTCGGGGTTGAACAGGTTCACCAGGTTCGCCACCCCGGCGCCGAGGTAGCCGACCGTCTCGTCGAGCACCTTGGCGGCGGTGCGGCTGGTGGCGCGCAGCAGCTCGCCGAAGGCGGTCTCCTCGTCGCCGCCGGTCGCCGGGCGACCACGGTTGGCCTGGCGGAACCGCTCGAGCACCCCTTCCGCCCCGACGTACGCCTCGAGGCAGCCGAGGTTGCCGCAGCGGCAGCGGCGGCCCCCGTACACGATGGTGGTGTGCCCCCACTCGCCGGCGCTGCTGTGCGCGCCGCGGTAGCCCACGCCGTCGGCCACCACGCAGGCCCCGACGCCGGAGCCGACCAGGGCAACGACCGCGTGCGGGACGCCGCGGCCGGCGCCGAACCACATCTCGGCCTGGCCGAGGGTCTTCGCGCCGTTGTCGATGTGCACCGGGATGTCGGTGCCGGCGCGCAGCATGGCGCCGAGTGGCACGCCGTCCCAGCCGAGGGTCTGCGCGTGCACCACGGCGTCGGCGGCGCGCTCGACGGTGCCGGAGACGGCGACGCCGAAGCCGAGCACCGCCGCCGGGTCGATGCCGGCCTGCTCGATCACCGCGGTGAGACCGTGCAGCAGGTGGTCGGTGACCTGCCGGGGGTCGGGCTCGGCGGCGGCGATCGGGTACTCCGCCTTGGCGAGCGCGGTCATCGCCAGGTCGAAGAGTTCGACCTGCACCCGGGTCTCGCCGACGTCGGCGCCGACCAGGTAGCCGTAGCCGGGAGCGACCCGCAGCAGCACCCGCGGGCGGCCGCCGTCGGACTCGACCAGGCCGGCCTCCTCGACCAGGCCCTCGGCGATCATCTCGCCGACCAGGTTGCTCACGCTGGCCAGGCTCAGCGCGGTGGACTGCCCCAGCTCGTGCCGGCTCAGCGGGCCGTCCAGCCAGATCCGGGTGAGCAGGACCGACCGGTTGGCACGACGCATGTCGCGCACGGTGGTGCGTTTGGCGTCCACGTCCGCCGCCATCCTCTCCCGGCCGCCCCCGGCGGCCTGCTTCACGCGGTGAACCAAGTGCTGACAGACTACTGCGCGTTTACATTTAACAAAGTTAACTGCTCGGGGCAGAGCATTGATGAAATGCTATGTTATGCGACTCAGACGTTGGGTTGACCGCCGCGCTCGGCGGCGTCGCGCTGCTCGCCGCCACCGAGTTCGCCGCCGGGCACCGCCCTGGTGACCTGCTCCGCGCCGGCCTGGGCCGAGGGCGTCACCTGGACCGCCGGCAGCTCGGCCACCTACGCCGCCCGCCTCGGCAGCCGACCCGGCCGTGGTCGCCGGCTGGATCGCCGAAACCCAGGCCGAACGCCGACGCGACCGAACAACACCACACGCGGCGATCGCGACCATGAACCCATGATCGCCGTCCGGGAAGAACTTCAGTCGGCACCCAGGTAACCACCGGCGCCGAGCTACGCCCTCGGGAATCGTTCGTGCACGATGATGACACGAACGAATTCCCCGCGCGGGCTACGCATTTTCGGCGAACCCCTTGTTGCCCAGCCAGTTTGTCGGCGCTGTACCGGCCGGCTGGAGCCGGGTGAGCGGCAGCCGCTGCACCGGCACGACCACCCGTACCTGGTGGTGGCGATCCGGGGCGCGAAGAACGTGGTGCAGACCGTGGACGGCACCGCATCGACGCCGACGAGCCGACCGGCGACGTCGTCCACCGTGGCCCGGGCACCGTCCACATGCCCACCAATGTGGGCGGCACCGCGTACCTCGCGCGCCTGGTCGAACTGAAGTAACCGCTGGCACGGCGGTCAGACATTGAATCCGGCATTCCGGCGAAAAATGGTGCACAACGTGCGTAACGTGCCGGACATGGTCTATCGCACCTGGCGTAACCTGTTGCTCACAGCGCTCGGGATGGGCGTGCTCGCCGGTGCCGGTCAGCTCGGCATCGCGTTCGGCTTCGGCATCGTCCAGCTCACCGGCGCCTCCACCCGCGCCACCGTCAACCAGTGGCCTGCCCAGCTCGTCTGGGTGGGCTGGTTCGCGGCACACGCCGCCGTAGCCGGCACCGTCATCACCGCACGCCTGGCCCGCCGGTACGGGGTGCTGGGGAGCACGGGCAGATTGCTGGCCGTCGCCGCCGCCGCCGCGCTGGGCGCCATCGTCGTGGCACCGCTATGGGTCCGGCCGGCCCAGGCCGCCGAACGCTTCTCTGTGGACCCGATCTGGGCCGTCGGCATCTGCGCGACCCTCGGCGCGCTGGTCGGCGCGGGTGCCGCGATCGCCGTACTGGTGAAGCCGCCGCTGGGCTGGAACATGGCGGCGGTGGGCGGCGTGGTCTGGCTGTTGGCGCTCGTCTCGGTCGTCCCGTCGCTCGCAACCGGCGGACCGTTGCCCGCCGTGCGGCTCGGTGTGCTGGAGCCGGCCGGGCTCGACGCCGACGCGGCACACCGGCAGGCGATCCTGATTCTGCCGGCGGTGGCCCTGCTCATCGGCGCGGCGACCGGCGGGCTGGCCCGCTGGCGCGGGCATCCGCCACTGGTCAACGGCGTGACCGGCACGGCCGGCACGGTGCTGGTCGCGTTCGCCTACCTGACCGCCGGTCCCGGCGACGCCGTGGACCGGTACCAGATCACGCCGTACTACGGCGCGCTGCTCGCCGTCTCCGCCGGTGTGCTCGGTTCGGCCGCCGCCGCGTTGTTCCGCTGGCCGCTCCTGCCGCGCACCGCCGAAGCGCCGGTCGTCGAGCCGACCGACACCCTCCGTCCGCTGTCCGCCGGCCCCGCCGTGCCGCAGGCCATGACGCCGGCCGCTGGAGGTACGACCGACGAGCCGGAGCCCGTCGACCTGGCCGGCACGGGGCCGGTCGCCGGCGCGCCCGCAGCGAAGCTCCCGACCGCAGCCGAACCGCTGGGCTTCGGTGCGCCGGCTGGCGACCGGGACGCCAGCGCCGTACCGGCCGACTCCGCGACGCGGACCGCCGCACCCGCCGTTACCGCCGCACCCGCCGACCTCGCCACACCGGCCGACCTCGACGACACCTTGGAGACATCGGAACCGGCCCCCGCGACGGCGGCCCACCTTCCCGCGGGACCCGGCGGGGACGGCTCCGGGACGGCGGAGGCGGAGGCCGACACCACCGAACCCGACGGGATGCCGCCCGGCGGGGCACTCGTCGCCCCGGGGACCCGCCGGATGTACCAGCCGCCGAAGACCGATCGGACGCGGGTTCAGGAGACCTGGCCGGTCGTTCCGGCGCGGCGGGTGCCGCCCTCGACCGAGCCCGCTCCGGGCGCCGAGGCGACCCACTCGGCAGGCACGAAAGAGAGGCCCGAACCGGCGCTCCCGCCTCGGCACCGGCCGCCCCTGCCCGACCTGCACCGGGCCGCGAACTGGGAGGCCCTCTCGACCGCACAGCGCGCCGGGCGCCCGCCCACGACCGACGCCGCGCCGACCGGCCCCACCGGGACCGATCCGGTGGCCGCGGTCTCCGCGCCGGCCGCCGCGGCATCCGTCGTCGAGGTGGGGCGGGCCAGCGGCCGGCTGGGCCTGTTCCGGCGCAACAGGTCCCGGGCCGACGGGGACGGCGCGGGCACCCCGGCGGACGGCGAGCCGCTGCCGAGGCAGGACGCGGAGTTCGTCGACTGGGTGACCCGGCTGGGCAGGCCGGTGGCGGACAACGAGCCGCATCGGGAGAGCGGTCGCCGGTCACTCCGCGGGTAGTTCCAGGGCGCGATGATCAGCGCCACACCTGGCAGCTCGGGTTGCAGCCACGCGCTTCCCGGCCTCAACGCCAGCGGCACGGCGACGCGTTGAGGGCGCAGCCAGCGCCGGAGGCGCGCTGGAGCGGCGGCTATTCCTTCGGGTCGCCGTTGCGCAGTATGGAGGTCAGCTCCCGGACCGAGGACGAGTGCCCGTCCGCGCGGCGGCGGGGCGTCGGTGAGCCCGCTCAGTGACCGATCCGGCCGGTACAGATCGCGCCGAGGCAGGCCAGGAGAAGACGGCGCAGTTCGGCCGGGGTGTCGACCTCCGGCATGGCGACGGCGACCTGATGCGCCCGGATCCCGGCTGCGAGGCGGCGCAGACGCTCACGCAGGACGGCGTCGCTGTCGGCGGACGGCAGCCGCAGCGCCGCGGCGAAGCCGTGCTCGAGTACGTCGGCAAGGGCGTTCAGGCGGCCCGCGATCACCCGCCGACCCTCTGCCTCGGCCATGTTCCCGCGCGGATCGGTCAGGGCGTCAAGCAGGAAGGCAAGCGCTCGGGTGCGATCAACTCCGGGTGGCGGCGCATCTGCCGCCGATGGTCCAGCGGAACGATGCACGCGGTGACCAGCAGGAGGGCGACGACAAGTTCCAGGGACATCACCGCGGCGAGCCGTAGCACGATGACTGATATGTCGGTGGGCCGGCCGGCGGCGTCCTCCAGGAGTGCGTTCGGCCGCAGCACCGGGCCGAACCCGTTGCCGGCGGTCACCAGCAGGTCCAGCCTGGCCTCCGCCTTCGCCCCGGACCGCATCCAACGAACTGGTACAAACGCTCGGCGACGTCACCACCGTGCTCCACGACGCCGACCCCGCCGACAAAGGCCGAGGTCTACCGGCAACTCCGCCTCCGGCTCACCTACCGGCCCGAAACGCAAACGGTGCGCGCTGAAGTGGTTCTCAGCGCACACCGTCAAGATGTTCATTTGTGTCCGAGGGGGGATTCGTACACGCGTTTGAAGCGCCTATGCTCTGATAGGTGTTCATGTGATTAGCGTATCGATTGACCAGGCCACAGATCAACTTTCGCGCCAGCGCGATTCTCCGAGACGAGCCAGCCCCAGGCCCGCCCTGATCCCTGGCGGATCCAGTTATGAAGCGCCTCGTGATGCACACCCAACTGCTCGGCCAGGCACCGGATCACGGGCTTCGGGTTCGACTCGCGATACAAGCGCACAGCGCGCTGGCGCAGCTCTTCGGGGTACTTCTTCGGTGCTGCCACGGACGACTTTCCTCCCCGGCCATCAGACCGTCAAGAAGCTCCATGAAAGCGGGGGTGGCTCACCCATGGCGCTCAGGCTACGAGAAGGCATCGACAATCCGCCGCGTGGCGAGCTGATGTCAGTCCGCCGGTGGGCCGTATTCGCGGTCGGTGAACAGGTCCACGTCGCGGGGTCCCAGCTTGGCAACACGGCGGGCGTGTAGGGCGAGCTGCCGGCGTGCTTCGGCGAGACGGCGGCTGGCGACCATCATCCCATCGGCGGCGTCGAACGGCTCCTTGCCGCTGGATTTCATGGCAGCGTCCATCACGCCGTTGAACGCGGTCATGAGTCCGTTGGCCAGGGCGATGCCGTCCTGGTCGCCGCTGGTCCAGATCTCCGACCAGGCGGCCTCCACCGTGGCCATGTCCTTGGCCAGCCAGTCGTGGAGCACCATCGGATCCAGAGGCTTGTGTCCTCGAAGCAGCTGGTTACCCACCTCCCGCAGGCCCGAGCGCCAGTACTTGGTTTGCCGCAGCGCCTCGGCCTTGTGCGCGAGGCGCAGAGCGCCAGACAGCATTAGGATGTGCGCCCGCTGAAGGTCAGCCTGCTCCCGCTGGCGAGGCTTGTTCTGCCGCTGTTCGCTTGCAGACCATTGCCATGTCGGTCGACATGTCTTTGATGGTCATGTCCGCCACACGACAATCAGCCACCCTGCCTCGGCCTTCCGCCATGCACCGGGAGGCGGCACTACCAGTCGGATGCGTATCCAACTCAGCCTCGTCGCATTGGCCGCCGCCGTCACCCTCACCGTGACTGGCTGCGGCGGCGACACCAGCAGCAGTCCTACCGTCGGCGTCTCCACGGGCACTACGCCCGCCGTCGCGTCCACGCCGGCCGCACCACTGGACGCTGAGACCGTCCTAGACCGACTCACCGCTGCGAAGTTGGGCTTAACCGGCGGCGCAGTGCAGACCGAAGACACCGACCCAAACGACCTCCTCGGCCGCCCCAACGGCTATCTGTCCCGAGCATCGGCGGACATGCCTGGCGGCGACCGCGACGGCGACAAGTACAGCATCGACCGCGGCCTCGTGATCGAGGTGTTCCCAACAGCGGCGGACGCCGACGGGCGGTCCAAGTTCATTCAAGACGCGCTCAAGGGCATGCCGATCCTCGGCACCGAGTACCACGATCGAACGGGTGAGGGAACGGTGCTGGTGCGGGTGTCGGGGAAGGTGAAGCCGTCGGTCGCTAAGAAGGTCGAGGCGGCCGTCGCTGTGCTCTGACCGGCCGGAATGCCAAGACCTCTTCTGACACGCCCAGCGTTTGCGGATCCGACAACGGCCCCGTCCTCCGAGATGTCGCGCTGAGGAGTCGGCGCGCCGGATCTAACCGTCGGTGGCATGACCGTGGGCGTTGACGAACGTGTTCAGCACGGTGGAGTCGATGAAGCTGACCCGCGGCAGGTCGACTTGGACGCGCGGCGCGCGGGCGATCGCGGCCTGCAGGACGTCCCGCAGCGAGCTGGCTGCGGCGATGTCGAGTTCGCCGAACAGCGTCACGACGGCAGCCCCGTCGCTCACCGTCGTCTCCGACTGCCACGTCTGTTCCACGCCGCGCCTCACCCGCTCGACTGTACGCCGGGGAGGCGGGCTGTGACGATTGCTGTCGTCCCGTGCGGCCCGCTGTCGATTCACGGCCCGTCGCCGGACGCTGAACCGGTTCCTCGCGCGGCATCACCGGCGACGGCCGGCCGGACCGGCTGCGCAGCCCTCTGGGCCAGGGCCGCCTTCCACGTCGGCGTGGTGGTGCGGGGTAGGCCGCCCGTGATGCCGAGGTCCTGCCGGGCGGCCCGGTAGTACTCGGCCCTGGCCTCGCCGAACTCGCGCATCGCCGCGCCCCACTCGGCTTGGCCGGTGAGCCGGCCGCGGGCGAAGCACTCCAGGTGCCAGACGGCCTGGTGCCAGCGGCGGGCGGCAGCGACGGTCCGCGGGTTGCCGACTAGCAGCACCGCCTCGAACCGCGCCGCGCGGTCCGCCTCCGCCTCCGCCATCGCCGTGTCCACGTCCGAGGCAACCGGGCGGGGCGGACCCTGGCCGTAGCCGTGCCGCGTGGCCACGGCCAGCACGATCTGGTACATCTCGCGGACCGCGAACGCGTACTCGGCGTAGACCGTCATACGCTCGGGGTCCCAGCGGATCGCCACGTCGCGCCGCCACCGGGCACGGTCCGCGATTGCGGAGAGCGCGAACGACAGCAGCGCGCCGACGGCCACCCCGGCGAACGTCGGCGCCTGCTCCCACAGCGCGCTCACGCCGGCGCCTCGGGCGGCCAGACGTCCGAGGTCCAGTCGGCGGCGCCCGCGACCAGCTGCTCGAGGGACGCGTAGCGGTAGCCGGCCAGCCGTGGCGCCGCCCGGTCCGGGGATGCGACCGCCACCGTGCAGCCCGAGACCGTGGCGAAGTGGATGTGCCCGTCGGCGAGCCACACCACCTGCAGGTGTACGGCGGGAAACGGCTCGTGCGGGTCCGGGACCGCCCGCAGCCAGCCATTCGCGTCGGGGAGGCCGGGCAGCTGGGCGACCACGTCCGCGAGCATCTCGGTTGGGATCCAGCTGCCTAGGCCCGGATGCTCGGGCCAGGACGGGAACTCCAGCTCGCTCACTGCGCGCCAGCTTCCGGCCGGATGGCGAGGATCTGGTCCACGCCCATGCGTCCGTCCTCGAATACCTGGGCCCCGCCGGCAAGGTACAGCCGCCAGATCCGGGCCCGCTCCAAGCCGACGAGGCCGACCGCCGCCGGCCACTGCGCCTCGAGGCGCGCCAGCCAGTGGCGGATGGTGCGCCCGTAGTGCTCCCGCATCGCCTCGACGCCGCGGACCTCGAGCCCGGCCTCCTCCAGTAGCGACACGGTCGCGCCGAGGGGGCGCATGTGCATGTCGGGGGCGATGTAGGCCTCAATGAACGCGCCGCCGCCGGGCCGGTGGGCGCCGCGGGACATCTGCTGGACCAGCACGCGCCCGCCCGGCCGCACGAGGTCGCGGAGGCGGGCCGCGAACGCCGGGTACTCGGCGGCGCCGACGTGCTCGCCCATCTCCACGGCAGCGACGGCGTCGTAACCGCCGCCGACCGGGTCGCGGTAGTCCTGCAGCCGCAGATCGACGAGCTCGTCGAGGCCCTCGGCGGCGATCCGGGCGGCCACGAAGGCGTGCTGCTGCCGCGAGACGGTGACCGCGGTGACCCGGGCGCTGTGGCGGCGGGCGGCGTGGCAGGCGAGCGAGCCCCACCCGCAGCCGACGTCGAGCAGCCGGTCGCCGGGGCGCAGCCACAGCTTGGCGCAGATCAGGTCGAGCTTGGCGTGCTGCGCCGCGGCGAGGTCGGCGGTCGCGTCCTCGGGCCAGTAGGCACAGGAGTACGCCATCGACGGGTCCAGTATGAGCCGGTAGAACTCGTTGGACAGGTCGTAGTGGAACGCGACGGCGGCGCGGTCGCGGCGGCGGCTGTGCCGGCTGCCGGTCAGGGTCGCCTCCGTCGGCGGGCGGGCCGGCGGGCGGGCGAGCATGCCCAGCCGCAGCCCGAGCGCGGCGGCCCGGACGGCGAGTCCGGCGCGGACCCGCCACGGCGCGCGGCGGATGGCGGCCACCTCGGCGCGGACCCGCCGCAGTGCCTCGCCGAGGTCGCCGTCGACATCGATCTCGCCGGCGACGTAGCCTCGGGCCAGGCCGAGCTCGTTGGGGTGCCACAGCAGGCGGCGCAGCAGGCCGCGGTCGCGCAGCACGACTACCGGCGCGCCGTGCGGTCCGGCCTCGCTGCCGTCCCAGGCGCGCAGGCGCACGGCGGGCGCGCGCCCGGTCGCGGCGCGCGCCAGCTCCAGGAACCGGCCGGCCACGCCCGCGTCAGGCCGCAGTGGCGCCGTCGTGGCGGTCATGGCGCCCGGTCCAGCAGGAGGTGCTCGACGTCCAGGTGACCGGCGGCGAAGCCGGCCTCGGAGTACGCCAGGTAGAGGTGCCAGGTGCGCTGGAACGCCCGGTCCAGGCCGAGGGCGGCGACCCCGTCGGCGTGGCGGTCGAACCGTTCCCGCCATAGCCGCAGGGTGGCCGCGTAGTGCGGGCCGTAGGAGCCGGCCCGATGGACCCGCAGCCGGGTGTGCCGGCGGCAGGTCGCCTCGATGGC
Organism: Micromonospora sp. CPCC 206171; assembly: GCF_036906755.1. Lineage (NCBI taxonomy): Bacteria > Bacillati > Actinomycetota > Actinomycetes > Micromonosporales > Micromonosporaceae > Micromonospora > Micromonospora sp. CPCC 206171. Next base: position 36,797 of record NZ_JBAKHT010000031.1, read on the forward strand.
GGGGATCGACGGGATGAGGCCGCCGGGGAAGATGTACCGGTGGATCCAGGTGTCCTTCGCCCGGGTCGCGAGCATGTCGTCGTGCCGCATGGTGATGGTCTGGATCGCCGCCCGGCCGCCGGGGGCCAGCAGGCGGTCGAGGGTGGCGAAGTAGTCGGGCCAGAACTCGTGGCCCACGCCCTCGAGCATCTCGGCGCTGACGACGGCGTCGTAGCCGCCGGCGCGGAGGGGGCGGATGTCGCGGTAGTCGCACAGCTCCACGCGGACCCGGTCCGCGACGCCCGCCTCGGCGGCCCGCTGACGCGCCACCTGGCACTGGTTGACCGACAGCGTGACGGTGTGCACATACGCGCCGCGGCGGGCGGCGGCAACCGCGAGGGCGCCCCATCCGGTGCCGGTCTCCAGCATCTGGGTGCCCGGCCCCACGCCGGCCAGGTCGAGCAGCCCGTCGATCTTGCGGCGCTGCGCAGCGGCGAGCTGCGCCTCGTCGGCCTGCGGCCAGCCGGCGGCGTCGGTCGGGAAGATCGCTGCGGAGTACGTCATGGTCTCGTCGAGGAACAGCGCGAACAGCTCGTTCGGCAGGTCGTAGTGGTGCCGGACGTTGCGGGCCGCCGCCCCGGGCGTGTTGCGGGTCGCGGGCGAACGGCGGCGGTTGGCCTGGAACCGGGTCAGCCACAGCACGGGCCGCGGGGCGATCGCCCCCAGGTGCCCAGCCACAGTTCTCAGCAACTCCGCCAGGTCGTCGGCGTCCCACTCGCCGGCCTGATAGGACTCGCCGAACCCGATTGGCCCGAGCGACCCGAAGCGGCGGTAGAGGGCCTCCGGGCGGTGCAGGCGCATCAGCGGCGCCTGCGGGTCGGTGCGGCCGAGCACCCGCCCGTCGGGCAGCGCGACCCGGACGCCGAGCCGGCGCGCCATCGGCGCGACCGCGAACCGGGTCAGGCGGCCCCGGATCGGGGCGGACGGGATGGTGTCCGGCGGCCGCCACCAGGTGGCGGTGGCGTCTCGCACGGCGGGCACGGATTGTCGCATGCTCACTGCTTCTCCTCGTCGGTCGGGGCGATCGCGGCGTGCGGGTGGATCGGCAGGCCGCGTAGGTAGAGCCGGATGCCGTGGAACCGGATGCCGGCGCTCACGGCGAGGGTGGCCAGCGGGTGACGGGCGGCTAGGCGCAGCAGCCCGCCGGGGGTGCCGGGGCGGCGACGGCCGGTGAGGCCGGCGACGAACGCGGTGGTGCCGTTGCGGCGGAGGGTGACTCCGACGGCGAGGCGCTCGCCGGGCGGCGGCACCCGGATCCGGTAGGCGCCGTCGACGGGGAAGAACGGCGAGACGGGGAAGCGCTTGGTCACCTCGGCGCGGCCCCGGCCGTCGGGGCGTAGCAGGTACCGGTGCCGCCCGCCGTAGGTGTTGTGGACCTCGGCGATCACGCAGGCCGGCGCGCCGTCGGGGTAGCCGCACCAGTAGAGGGTGAGGGGGTTGAAGACGTGGCCGAACACGCGCGCATGCGAGAGCATCCGGATCCGTCCACCGCGCAGGTCGATCCCGTGCGCCGCCAGGTACTCCTCGACGCCCCCGCGCAGCGTCGCACCAGCGGGGCCGAGGTGGTCCTCGGCGCGGAAGCCGGCGAGCCGCCGCAGCCACCACGGCAGGGCCGGCAGGTCGTCGAGGTCGACCAGCCACAGGTAGGTGCGGTGCCGGAAGCCGTACCGGGACGGCGTGAGCCGCAGATGCCGCAGCTCACACTGGTACAGGTAGGCCCCGTTCACCACACGGCCCCCCAATGCGCGGCCGCAGCGGCCCCGGACCGGCAGCCATCCTCGTGGAAGCCCCAGCCGTGATACGCGCCGGCGAAGGCGACGCCGCCGCCGTTGAGCTCCGGCAGCCGGCGCTGGGCCTCGACGGCCTGCCGGGTGTAGATCGGGTGCTCATACACCATCCGGGCGAGCACCCGCTCAGGCGCGACGCCGTCGCCGCCGTTGAGGGTTACCACCACCGGCGTGGCGGTCGGCAGCGACTGAAGCCGGTTCATGCTGTAGCTGATTCGGACGCCGCCGGTTGCCGGGCGGCAGGTTGGCTGGGTGTAGTTCCAGGCGGCGCGCACGCCCGGGCGGCCCGGCAGCACCGAGCCGTCGGTGTGCAGCACCGCCTCGTTGCGGGCGTAGGCGAAAACGCCCAGCAGCTCGCGCTCCCGCCGGGTCGGCCGGGCCAGCAGGCGCAGCGCCTGGTCGGCGTGCGTCGCGATGACCATGCCGTCGAAGTCCCGCGCGTCGCCGCTGACGTCCCGGACGGTCACGCCGTCGGCATGGCGGTGCACCGCGCGGACGGCGGCGCCGGTGCGCACGGCCCCGAGCGTCGCGGCGATGGCTTCGACGTAGGTGCGCGACCCGCCGCACACAGTCCGCCAGCCCGGGGAGCGGCGCACCTGGAGCATGGTGTGGTTGGCCAGGAACGCGAACAGGTACCGGGCCGGGTAGTCGGTCGCGAGGTGCGGGCCGCAGCTCCACACGGCCGCCACGAGTGGGGCAACGAAGTGGTCGACGAAGTGGCGGGAGTAACGGCCCTTTGCCAAGAACTCGCCGAGGGTCGGCTCGGGCGCGCCGGGGGCTGGAGGCTCGGTGAGCAGCCGGCGAGCCCGGCGGTAGAACAGCGGCACCTGGCCGAGCATCGCCAGGTAGCGGCCGCGGGAGCCGAGGTCGCCCCGCGGTAGCAACCCGGCCGGGCCGCGGGAGCCGGCGTAGGCCAGCCCGCAGCCGTCGCACCGCACCGACATGCTCATGGCGGCCGGCCGGGTGGCCACGCCCAGCTCGGCGAAGAGGCGGCCGAGGAGCGGGTAGGTGCGCTCGTTGTGGACGATGAAGCCGGAATCGACGGGCAGAACGCCGTCGGCGGTGCTCACGTGGTGGGTGTGGGCGTGGCCACCGAGCCGGTCGTCGGCCTCGTAGAGCGTCACGTCGGCCACCCGCCGCAGCAGGTACGCCGCGGTGAGCCCGGCGACGCCGGCGCCGACGACGGCGATGCGGCGCGGAGAGTCGGACATCGGGCTCACCTGACCCTGCTGGCCGGGACCGTGGCCAGGCCGTACGCGTGGCGGATCTGCCGGTAGGCGGCGAGCGCCGTCCGGGCCGCGCCCTCGCCGGAGTCGACCGGGTAGCTGTTGTGCAGGTACGAGCCGGCGAGGTAGAGGCCGGGCACGGTGCGCGGCAGGACAGTGTCCGGCCGTAGGTAGCTAGCCGCGTAGACCGCCTCGCGGGGCAGTTGGTTGTCGCGGGCCCGGACCGCCCGGAACGGGTGCTGGAGGCCGAGGTAGTCGCGCACCTTGCCCACGACGAAGTCGTCAGCGGTGCTCGCCGCCCGGGTCACCAGGACGATGCAGCGATGGTGGCTGGACTGCACCACGATGTTGATGCCGTCGCGGCAGTAGATCGCGGGTCCGGTCACGGCGAGGATCGGCTCGGCCGGGTCCAGGTCGACGGTGAACGCCTTGCAGTGCGTGTGGTTGAGGTGCCGAGCGGCGGACAGCAGGCGCGAGGCGGCCAGCAGCGGGATGACGTCGGGAACGAACGCGGCGATGACGACGGCGTCGAACACCTCGGTGCCGGCGGCGGAGCGCACCACGATCCCGCCCGCCACCGGCGTCAGCGCCGTCACCGCGCAGCTCGGCCGGAACGCGACCCCGCGTTCGGTGAGGTGCCGGACCCAGGGGTCCACCAGGTGGGTCCGGGTCGGCCCGTCGAACGTGTAGGCGCTCCGCGACCTCAGCAGGCTCATCGCCATGCGGAGCAGGGCGAGCCGCGAGTAGTTCCTCAGGGAGCCGTAGCGGTTGGCGTTGGCGCCAGGATGCTGCTCGGCGACGAGGGGCGAGCGCGGCCGCCGGATCATCCGTAGCCGCTGGCCCAGCGGAATCTCCTTGGCGAACACGCGGTACAGGTGGGACACCTCGACCCAGCCGTAGCGGTGGGTGTAGCTGAACCGCCGCAGCCGCCGGAGGTGGGCGTGGATGCTGCGCCCGTCGGGGCCGGCGATGCGGCGCAGGATGTCGAACAGGGTGTTGTAGTCGTCGAGAAAGATGCGCGGGCAGTGCTCGCCGTCCGCGGTGGTGTTGGCGCGACCGCCGAGCACGTCGTCCCGCTCGTACACCACGATCTCGACGCCGGGGTGCTCGGCGAGGTAGAAGGAACAGCTCAGGCCGGAGATTCCGGATCCGATGACGGCAACGCGCACGCCTGCCTCCCGCTCGGGCGGGCCCGGCCGGTGTGGCCGGGCCGCGGACCCCCGCAGGAAACCCTCGGCGAGGGGGCGGCGACAGGCTGGCGATCCGGTCCGGACGGGGTCCGCACGGAGGCCGTACGGCGCCGGACGGTTCACACGGCCCGCACCTCAGGCGATCAGGCGCCTTTGCGCAGGTCCGCGATGAGGCGGCGGCCGACGTCGGGATCGAGGCCGACGAGCAGTCCCGGCAGCCCGGCGGCGTGCAGGTCGAACGCCGCCTCGATCAGGTCGGCCCGGTAGGTGACGGCGACCCGGCCCCTCAGCCAGCCGGCGACGCCCATGACGGCCGCGACGCCGAACAGCGGCCACCACACCACACCGAGGGCGCCGAACGGCACCGCCCACGCCGCCAGCTGGGTGCTGCGGTCCCAGCCGGTCTTCGCGACCCGCAGCTCCGCCCGGGCCGGCTCCGGCAGGGCCAACCACAGCCGCGGCCAGGCGGTGACCAGGTCCAGGCCGTACGCTTCGGCGACCCGCTGCCCGACGGCGGACCAGCGGTCTCCCATCCAGGTGGACCGGCACGGCGCGGCCAGCGCGATGGCCGCCCGCCTGGTCATCGCGCGCGCCTGCACCTCGGCCGGTGCGTCCGCCTCGGTGAGGCGGGCGACCAGCCGGTCGGCCCGGTTCCAGCGCTCGCGCCGCCACGCGGTGAGCGGGCCGGCGCCGACGGGCCACCGCCCGAGCCACAGCGCGGAGATCGGCGCCGCCAGCAGCGGGACGAGCAGCCCGACCGCTGTCCACGCCAGCACGACGGCGACGACGAGCAGTGCCTGCGGCCATCCGCTCGCGACGTCCGGCGGCAGGCCGAGGCGTCGCGGGTCGTGGCCGGGCGCGACGGCGACGGCCGCGGCGGCCACCCAGAGGGCGCCCAGCGGCCCGAGCGCCTGCCGCCACCGGTCCGGCCGCCCGCCGTGGTCGCCGTCGCCCGCCATCGGGCTACCTCAGCACCTGGGTCATCGCCGTGCCCTGAACCGGGCACCGCGGCCGCGCACCGCTCGGCGGCCGGCGCGTCTCCCGTCCGCACGGTCGCCGGAGCGGGCAGGTGAACACCTCGCCGACGACGGGCGTACCGCCGCCGAATCCGGTGAGGCCGTGGCGCACGTCCTCGTCGCCGGCGGACAGCCGGTACACGAGCGCGGCGTAGTCGGCCGCGATGTCCTGGTTGAGCCGGGCCCGCGCCACCAGGGTGTCCACCTCGTCGAGCAGACCGCGCCGGCGCGCCGCCTCCCGCAGCGCGGACAGGTTCGCACACAGCAGCGAGACCGGGCCCGTGTCACCGGGCGCGCCGGCGCCGGCCGCCAGACGGGTCGCCGCAGTCGCGGACGCCGGGGCGGGGCCAGGCTCGGGGCCCGAGCCGGTGTCGGCGGCGCCGTCGAGGTAGGCGGCGGCCGCCCGGGCGGCCAGGCGCAGATACCACTCCCGGTGCGCCGGCGCGGTGGTGGGGCGGCCCAGGAACATCAGCGCGCACGCGGCCAGCGACAGCAGCGTCTGCTGCCGCCACTCGTCGATCAGGTTGTACCGGCGGATCCAGTCGAGCTGGACGTCGCGCACGCGGTCGACGAACTCGGGCAACCAGGCCGGCAGCATGTCCCGTACGTTCGCAGCGCCGCCGACCAGCAGGTCGAGCAGCAGCTCGCGCTGCTGGTCGCTGCGCTCGTCCATGGTCCTGTCCAGGACGGTCAGCACGAGCTGGACCGGATCTCGAGTCAGGGGCGCGTCCGACTCGTACCGGGAGAGGTCGATCAGGCGGTAGTCGCCCGGGTCGACCTCGGTGCGGACCAGGATGTTCTCCGGGTGCAGGTCGCCGTGCGCCCGCCCGACCACCAGCTGCACCGGGGGCAGCCCGGCGGTGAGCCCTCCGTCGCGCGCCAGACCGAACGGGTTGGGCAGCGGGCGCGGCTCGCCGGGCAGGTGCAGCCAGCGCTCGGGCCACCGGGCCGCTTCGTCGTGCAGGGGCTGGCCGGGGTCGAGGCGGTGCAGCAGGTGCCGGCGCAGGACCTCGGCGACGGGCACCTCCTGCAGCGCCGGATGCCCGGCCCAGCCGGCGAGCAACCCGTGCACGACCGAGGTGCAGACGGCGGCGAAGCTGGCCCGGTCGCAGGCGGTCACCAGGCGCGGGTCGACGCCGGCCACCTGCGCGTGCGGCACGCCGGCCAGGATGGCCGACAGGACCCGATAGTCCACGAAGCTGCCGCCCACGACGTCCTGGAAGGTGATCCAGGATCCGTCGCCGACCCGGATCGGCTCGCCGACCGGGGCGATCAGGTGCCGCTCGGCGAACGCCGGCGCCTCCGCCAACGCGGCCTTGTGACGGGCGTACTCGGCGCGGTCGAGCTGGGCGCTGTCCGCCACGTCGTGTTTGAGGATCAGCTTGCGGGCCGGCCCGGTGCCGACCTCGTAGACGGCCGCGACGTTCGCGGTCGAGCGGCCGTTGACGAACCAGCCGGCGTAGCGGTACTGCGCGCCGCGAAGCGCCGCGGACTCCGCCAGGGCGATGGCGGCCGGCGGGTCCAGCCGGCTGGCCAGGTTCCGGTCGATCCGGGATTCCATGTCGTCGTACTCCTCGAGGGTCCACCCGGCCCGGTTCAGCGGGCCGGTCGCTGTCGCAGTGCGTCGAGGTCGGCGCGGCTGGCGATGGTGTCGCGGTGTCGTGGGCCGAGCACCCGGCGCCGACCGTCGAGGGCGGCGCTGATCTCGTGCTCCGCCGTCCGGAAGTCACCGCGGCGGGCCAGGATCTGGCCGAGCCGGTGGCGGGTGGCGAGGGTGGCTGGGTGGTCGTCGCCGAGGGTGCGCCGCCGCACGTCCAGCAGCGACCGGGCCGCGGTCTCGGCCTCAGCGAGGGCGCCGAGGTCGTACCGGACGTCGATGAGCGCCTGCAGCGCGGTGAGCGTGCGCGGGTGCTCGGCGCCGAGCACGCGCCGGCTGACCTCGACGAGCTCGGCCAGGCTTTCGGCGGCAGCTTGCAGGTCGCCGCGGTCGCGCCACAGCAGCGCCCGGTGGTACCGGGTGACCAGCGCCGCTGGGTGCTCGAGGCCGAGCACCCGCCCCTGCGCGGCAAGGACCGCGTCGAGCTCGGGACCGGCCAGATCGGGCCGGCCGCGCGCCCGCAGCACGTCGGCCGCGACGTTGCGGGTGGTCAGCGTGTCCGGGTGCTCCTCGCCGAGAACCACCCGGCGCTTCTGAAGCGTGTGGCTCAGCAGCCGCTCGGCCTGACCGAGCTCGCCGCGCTCGCGCAGCACGCGGGCCAAATAGTGTTGGGTGGTCAGGGTGTCGGCGTCGTTGGGGCCGAGCACGCGCTGCCGGGCGGCGAGGACGGCCCGCAGCTCGCGCGCCGCGGTGTCGAGCCGGCCCAGGTCGTACTGGACCCGGCCGTGCTCGTGGGCGACGCCGAGCATCTGCGGGTGCTCCGGGTCGAACACCCGGCGCCCGATGCGCAGCATGCGCTGCTGCGCTGCCGCGGCGCGGCGGAGCTGGCCGGTGGCCCGCAGGAACCGGGTGGCCTGGATAGCCGGCGTCAACAGGTCCGCCGGGACGTCCCGGGCGTCGATCCGGTGCTCCTCGACCAGGCTGAGCGGGCTCTGGCAGTGCTCGGCGAGCGCTTGCCAGCGTTCCCAGGTGGTCAGGTCACGCGGGTCGAGGGCCGCCGTCACCCGGTTGAGCAGGCACACGAGCAGCACGAGGTAGCGGTGCACGTCGGCGCGCAGGTCGGGCTGCTGGCGAGAGGTCTCGCGGACCAGCGGGTGGATCGCGATCGTCGTGGCCAGGGCGGGGTCGGCCGACTCGGTCCGGGCGACCTCGACAAGCCCCAGGCCGGTCAGGGCGCGCAGCGCCTCCCACACCTGGTAGCGGTCTGCGCCCGGGAACAGTGGCGAGGCGGCCAGCAGCTTCGACACCAGCACGAGACCGTGCGGCACCGGCCCAGGCTCGAAGCAGGCGAGCAGGCGCAGCATCGCCCGGGCGTGCGTGACCCGCTGCTGGCCGAGCAGGTCCAGCGACGGCTCCCAGGCACGACCGATCAGGTCACGGGCACGGCGATCGGCGGGACCGGTGGCCTCGGACGGGTTGGTGAACAGCTCGTCGTGGCGGCCGTCGGACAGCGCCTCGGCGAACGCGCGATACGTGTGCACCGGCCGGGGTCCCGCGATGGCCGGTGGGAGGCGGCCGGCCTGGGCGAGGTACCGCCCGGCGAGCCGCAGCGCCAGCGGCAGACCACCGAGGCGCTCGGCGAGGCGCTCGGCGTCCTCGCGGCTGCCCGCGTCCGCGCCAGCGAGACCGGTGAGCACCGCCCCGCCGTCGCGGTTGGACAGCGGGCCGACCGATACCAGCCGCAGCCACGGCGGCAGCGGGTCGCCCCAGGTGACGTCCCGGCCGTCCCGGGTCGTCAGCAGGAGCATGCCGTGCCGGCCGGTGATCGGGCGCAGCCAACCCGTGCCGTCGGTCAGCTCGCCGTCCGGCAGGGCCAGCCCACCCCGGGGATCGTCGACATTGTCGATGATCAGCAGCCACGGCTCGGTCTGCTCATCCAGCAGACGCCAGAGCAGGTCGGGCGAGCTGCCGAGGCTCAGCTGCTCCGCGTTCGCGCCCAGTTCGGCGGCGAGGGCCAGCATGCCCGCCCAGACGCTCTCCGCGCCGCCGGCGAAGACCCACCAGGTCCGGATCCCGCGCGCCATCGCCCGCTGCGCGACCGCCAGGGCGATCGTGGTCTTGCCGCAGCCACCCAGGCCGTGCAGCACGTACGCGGGGCGCGGGCCGGGGGCGTCGCCGGGTTCCAGCCCGGCGACCAGGCCGGCCACGAACTCGTCCCGTCCGCGCAGCGGCGGCTCCACGGTGAGCCGGTCCACGGGCGGGCGGGTGGAGACGAGAGCGGTTCGCCGCAAATGTCTCGCGCTCCCCGCGTCGGCCGGCGGCTCGGTGCGCTGCCGCGGCACGCGTGGCGGGGCCTGGGCGCCGTCGGCTCCCGGGGTGGCGACGGGCGGGTCGCCGCTGCCCGGCTCCGCGCGGACGGGCGGGGCTGCGGTGGTCTTTGCCAGCCGGACGCGGCGCAGGGCGTCCTCCCAGGCGACAAGCGTGAATTCGTCGGTGACGCCGCACGCCTGCAGCATCCGGCGGAGGGTGTCCGGCGGCTTGCGCGCCGGCAGGTGCTTGCCGCCGTAGTAGCCGCCGACGGTGCTCGACGGTAGCCCGATCGCGTCGGCGACCTCGCGGACGGTCCGGCCGGAGGCGATGCGGACCCGGGCGAGGCAGTACGCAAACTCCACCCGGGTGGTGATCGCGGCGGGATCCACCGTGCCGTCGAGTACGTCTCGCCGCGGCGCGACGTCGCGACGCGAGGCAGGGTCCTGATGCGCGGCCACCCCAACGTGCGGCATCGCGCCGCGGTGCGGCGTCACGCAGCGCTCCGTGTCGTCGCCGTCGCCGGCGCGGACCGGGCCTGTGACGCACTCGGCTTCGCGGCGGCGTCGGGCAACGGCGCGTGCTGCAGCAGGATCACGGTGAGGGCGAGCAGGCCGCCGCCGACGGCGAGCCGGATCGGCCAGGGGGACGTCGCCGTGGTCGTTGTCCGGGGCCCGCCGGTGAGCCACCGGAAGACCAGCGCCACCGCGATGCCGAGGCCGACGACCAGCCAGGGCATCGTCGCGGTGACGCCGACCGCCACCGGGTCGAGCACCCAGACGGCGAGGTGCAGGAGGTACGCGGCCATGACGGCGCGGCCAGCCAGCGCCGCGACCACGCGCACCAGCCGCGCCCCGGCGCCCCCGCCGTCGGTCTTGCGGGCCAGGGCCAGGCACACGACGACGACCGCGGCGACGGCCACCGGGCCGAGCCAGCGGGTGGACTCCGGCAGCACCGCGACGATCCACGCGCCCAGCGGGTCGCTCGCGGTGGTCACGAAGTCCGGCGCGTGGGACTTCAGCCACGCCACGCCCTGCCAGATCGGCGCGGACAGCTCTGGCTCCCCCGGCGGCCACGAGCGGACCACCGGCGCCAGGCCGAGCGCCTCGAGGGTGGCGAAGAGCACCACCCCCAGCCACGGCCAGGTGCGTTGCCCGGCTCGGCTGTCGAGGCGGATCCCCGCCCGGGCGGCCAGTGCCCGCAGGCGCGTGCCGGCCCCGCGCCGGCCGCCGGCGGGCTCGTGGTCGCCGACCCGGCGCTCGTTGGACAGCGCCCGCTGGTACGCCTTGGCGAACGGGCGGAGCACCTCGGCGACGACGAGGGCGGCGAGCCCGTCCTCGGTGCCCGGCTCGGCGGTCAGGGCGGCCCGGCGGCGCAGCTGCCACCACGGCTCGTCGGGGCGCAGCATGAGCCTGAGCCCGAGCCGGCGGGTCCTGACCGCCTCCGGCCCGGTCGCGAGCAGCACGGCTTGCGCGCACACGTTCCGCTCGATGTCGGGGGTCAGCACCCGGCCGCCGGCGGGGTCGATCGACGCCGACCGCAGCGCGTTCTGGGAACCGCACTCGCTGGACAGGGTCGCCAGACCCGTCATGGCGATGGTCACGGCGCGCGGGACGAGACGGCCGATCGCGGCCAACCGCCGGCAGCCGTCGCCGGGCGCGCCGGCAGCCGCGGACGTGCCGGGACCGGGCGGCGTGGCAGCGGCCACGGCGCAGTCCGGATGGTCACAGCGGTGGCGAGCGGCGTACGGCAGCACCCCGCGCCGGATCACCTCGACCAGCAACGGGTGGCGGGCCGGGTCGCCGGCGAGGGTGCGCAACCGCTCGACCGTCACCGCCGCGCCGCGATACCGCGGCGGCAGGTTCGGCAGGTACGTGGCGGCGAACGCGGCCACGGCGACGTGCGCCGACACCAGGTCACCAGCCACGTCGGCCAGCACGCGCCGGTCGAAGCGGTTGTCCCCCATCTCGTCGGCGAGCCACTCGCCGAGCCGGGCCGCGCCAGCGCCGCTGAGCCAGGCGGCGGCGTCGTCACTCGCGTCCACCATGGCCGCGGCCAGCGCCACCGGGTCGGTGTACGGCGTGCTCGCGAACGTCACCGGCAGGCGGGCCGCGCCGCTGGCCCGGCGACGGACCGGCACCTTGCCGCCGGCGAGCCAGCCGCGGACTTCCTCCGCGCCCCAGCGGTCCTCCGGGCGCCGGGTCAGCAGGCCGGCGACCAGGTCCTGCCACTGCTCGGGCAGCTCGTCGACGTCGGGCTCGTCGAAGACCAGCGCGACCCGGATGGTGTCCTCGGTAAGGTCCTCGCCGTACATCGGGCGCCCGGTGAGCAGCTCGAAGCAGATCGCGCCCAAGCTCCAGTACGGCCCGCGCGGATCGTTGAGCCCGGCCAGGGCCTCCGGCGACATGTACGCGGCCTTCGCCATCAGGTCGGCGAAGCGCTTGCTGACGCCGGTGCTGAGCACGCCGCCGAAGTCGCCCAGCACGAACTCGGGGCTGGGGCCGTCGGAGCGGATCAGGATGTTGCCCGGCGACACGTCGGTCTGCCGCCGCTGGATCGTGTGCTCCCAGAAGTCGAACGCGTCGGTGAGCTCGGCGACGATCGCCCGCAGCCGGTCGGCGTGGAGCGTCCCGCCGCGCGGCGCCTCCCGGTCGACCAGGTCGGCGAGCGTGCCCAGCGGGAAGTACTCCATCGCCTCCCAGCCGACCTCGATGCCGTCGGCCGGGCGCGCCACCCCGTACGCGTAGAGCCTCGGCACGTAGCGGCGCCACTCGGGCTTGTCGAGCCGGCGGCGCAGGTCCTCGTCGAACGCGACGCCGGGCCGGTACACCTTCAGCGCCACCGGCACGCCAAGCTCGTCGGCGGCGTGGGCCAGCCAGACGGTGGCCTCTCCCCCGGATCCGAGCAGCTCGCCGATGACGAACCGCTCCCGCAGCTCGGCCGGGATGAAGCGGCTGGGGTCCGTACCGGCGGCGGTGGCCTTCCGCGGGGCGCTCTGGATCCTCGTCGCACCCGGCTGCCGCGGGGCACTCTGGATCCGGGTCGCGCCGGGATGCGCGGCGGCCGTTGCGCGCCCGGGCCGTTGGAGGCGGGTGGGCGGTTCGGCCATCTGCGACGCGGGTGCTGTCTCCTCTGGGTTCACACCGGTTCTCCGAACTCGTTGAGCTGCACGATCCTGCAGGGAACGTCGAGCCCCAGGCGTAGTTCCTGCCCGGCTCTCAGGGCCACCGGCACGCCGGGGGTGACCACCTGGCCGTCGACGAAGGTGCCGTTAGCGGAGTCGAGGTCGTCCACGTGGAGGCGGCCGTCGGTCCAGAACAGCCGAGCGTGGTTCCGGGACACCTGGTCGTAGTGGTCGATGCCGCCGCCGCGGAAGACCGGGCTGGACCGGCCGATGCGCAGCTCCATGGCGGGAATGTCGACCAGCTGCCCCCAGGGGCAGTCGATGGCGAGGCCGCTCGAGGCTGGGGCTGCCGGGGCCGGGTCGGCGGCGGGCGTCTTCGGCTCGGTCCGCTCCCGCACGAGCTGCACGAGGTCGTCGGGGCAGCTGCCCGGACGGTCCTGCCGGACCGGGCAGCCGCCGACGGGGCACACCCAGGTCACGGCCGCCACGACGACCGTCCGAGGTGGATGCCAGAGCTGCGCAGTGAGCGCTCCATCAGGGGCAGGGCTCCGGTTCGCGGCACACCTACATAGGAGACGTCGTCGTCGCCGACGACGACCTGCATGGGCGGGCGCTCCGGCCGGTGCGCCAAGAAGCCCGCGTAGCGCTCCCGGCCGAGGTCGCTGAGCAGGTGCAGCCGCTGGTTGGCCGAGCCGCGCCAGATGAGGGTGGTGGGCTCCGCCGCGCGATACGGGCCGGTGATGAGGGCATCGACCAGGCCAGGGCCGGAGGGCACGAGCGCAGCGAACTCGTGGCGCTCACGACCGGTGTAGACCAGCACGTCGGCCTGGTCCGCCCCGGCGGGGGCTGGCGTGGAGCGCACCGCGCGGAGCAGGGCGAGCAGGGCCTGCGGCTGCTCGGTCGGCTCGCCGCCGCTGACGGTGAGGCCGGTGGCGCCGCGGGCGAGCGCCGCCGCCCAGGCGCCGGCGAACCAGGCATCGGGCACCTCGATCCCGCCGCCGGCCGGCCAGGTGTCCCGCGACATGCAGCCGGCGCAGGCGATCGGGCAGCCCTGGAACCAGACGCCGAGCCGGCGGCCGGGTCCGAGCGCCGTGACCGGGAAGAAGACGCGCGCCAGCCGGGCCATCAGGTCACCTCCACGCGCCAGTCGCCGTCGGAGCCGGCGATCGACGTGAGTGTGATGACGGAGCCGGGCACGGGCGCCTTGTCGAAGATCCACCTGCCGAGCGGGTTGACCACCACGGTTTCGACCAGGGTGCCGATGGCCCGGCCACCGTCGGCGAGGCGCTCGAGCATGATGTCGCTGAGCTTGACCTCGACGTCGGGCCGGATCTCCAGCCGCAGATCGTGGGCATGGGCGACGCGGGCGGCGACTGAGCGCAGCGCCTTGGCCAGGATGAGCGGCGCGACGTGCGGGCGAATGTAGTCGAGCACCACATAGCTGTCGCCGAACCGGTTGCGCAACTCGGGGCGGCCGAGCGTCTGGTTGAAAAACCGCGTGAACGCGTCCCGCAACAGCTGCTCCACCTGGGCCGGCTGGGTGTGGTAGCTGACGGCCGGCGGTCCGACGGCCGCGGGGGCTTCCCCACCCTCCGGGTTCTTCGGCTCACTGACGCCGAGGTTGGAAGTGAAGACCAGGAAGCACTCGGTGAAGTACACGGTCGCGCCGCGGCCGTCGGTGAGCCGGCCGTCCTCGAGGATCTGCAGGAACAAATCGAAGATGCGCGGGTGGGCCTTGTCGATCTCGTCGAAGAGCAGGACGCTGACCGGGTTGGCGCGCACCGCGTTGGTGAGCTCTCCGCCCGCGGCGTAGCCGACGTAGCCGGGCGGCGCCCCGATCAGCCGCTGGTGGGCCTCGTCGGCCCGGAACTCGCTCATGTCGAAGCGGTGCGGCTTGGCGTCCTCACCCAGCACCAGGGAGGCGATCGCCTTGGCCAGCTCGGTTTTGCCGACGCCGGTGGGGCCGGCTAGGAACAGCACGCCGCGCGGCCGGTTCGGCGAGCTGGACGCGTGCGCGCCGTTGAGTCCGACGGCCGAGCGGATCAGGATGTCGACGGCCTTGCGCACCGCCCGCTCCTGGCCGACCACGCGCTGGTTGAGGTACTCCTCGGCGGTGCCGATTTTCTGCCGGAGCCGCTCGGCGGACCACGGGTCGTCCGTGACGCCGACCTGCAGCAGCCGCGCGGCGTCGGCGTAGCGGTCGGCGGGCAGGCCGCGGTCGCGGGCCAGGCGGCCACACGCGATGACGTCGCGGACGGTCATGTCGTGCGTCACCTCGGCCATCGCGTGCGCCCGAGCCCGGCGGTCGTACGGCGCCGCCGCAGTGAACAGGATGCGCGCCGCGGTCGCCCGGACGTCGAGGGTCGGCCGGGGTACCGGCACCACCCGCAGCATCGGGCTGCCGATGGGGAACAGCGGATGGAGCTCCTCCTGCCGCTCGCAAACCCAGACGAGGGTGTTGAACGGCGCCATCGCGGCGGGCGACCCGTGCCCGCGGGTGGGCGCGGCCTGATGGCCGAGCACCTCGGCGCGGGTCAGCAGCGCGCGGTCGGCCGGATCGAGCAGCCCGTCGGCAGGGGCGAGCCGGGCGGTGTACGGCAGGATCAGCGCGACCGGGGCATCCCGGTTCTGCACGACCTGGACGAGCAGGTCGCCAATCGCGGCCGGGGTGTCGTAGGTGCTGCTTAGCAGCGGTGCCATCCACTCGCGCGGCTGGTCGTCGGCCCGCACGTCAACCTTGGCGGTGACCGGGTTCAGCACGAGCATCGCGGCGTAACCGCGCCCGGACACCACCGTCCACACGATATCGGGCAGCTCGACGAGGTCGACCGTGTCGTCTTCGCCCGGGTCGGCGTCGCCGGGCTTGCGAGTGACCACCGGGTACAGGTCGCGGACGTTGCCGCTGAGGAGGATCTGCGGGTGCAGGGGCAGCGACAGCTCGATCTCGCGGGCCCAGGCCGGCAGTGCATGCCCGTACTCCGGTGCTGTCATGACGTCCTGCCCTTCGCCTGCTGGTTGGCCTGCCGCTGCCGCGCGTGCTCGGCCGCCTTCCGGAGCTGCTCCGCGCGCTGCCTCTCGGCCGACGCCTCGGGCTTCGCGGCGGCCTGCCAGTGCTGGGCGGGCATGGTCGCGACCCGGGGCTGGACCGGCCTGCGCAGCACCGTCTGCAGGCGCAGGCCGCCGGTCGCGAGCTTCGCCTCGATCAGGTCGAGGTCGGCGCAGACGAGCTGCTGGGCGTGCTGGTCACCCCGGTCGTCGTCGACGTCGTCGCGGCGCACGGTGGTGGCCATGAACCGGTCACGCTCAGAGTCGATGCTCAGGCGCACGCCGTAGTCCGGGGTCTTCGCCGAGGTCAGCAACGTCACCTGGCGGTCACCGGCGAGCAGGGCGTCGAAGGAGTCGCCGAGCTCGTACCCCTGGGCGCGCAGGGCGGCCAGCACCTGCTCGGTGACCTCGGCGCGGGCCTCGCGGCGACGGTGCGCGGCCACCGCGGCCCGCACCTCGTCGCCCAGGCCGGCCAGCTCCGCATCCGGCGTCTCGGCGACGCGCTCGCGCAGCGCCGTCCGCCCCTCTCCGGGCAGCTCGCCGACCAGGCTGAGCAGCTCAGTCCGGGTCTGCTCCGCCTGCTCGAGGTCGCGGCGGAGCCGGATCGACGCCGCCACCCGCGATTCGAGGTCGGTCAGCGCGCGGCGCGCGTGCACTGCGTCGAGGCCGCCGACGCGCTCCGCCAGCCGGACCAGGTCCACACGCTCGTCCTCGGCGCAGCGCGGGGCCTCCATCGCGACCAGCTCCGCGGCGGCCCTTGCCAGCGCAGCGACAACGGTGGCGTCCGCCCGAGCCCGCTCCTCGGCGAGGGCCGCGCCGAGCGACGGCTCCGCCGGCAGGTCGTCCGCCACGGCCGGGGTCGCCGCCCAGCGCGCCGCCCGCTCCTGGGTACGCTGCGCCACCGCGCCCTCCAGCCGGGCCTCCAACGCATCGAGGCTGGTGCGGGCCTCGGTCACCGCGATGCTCAGCTGCGCCGAGTCGGCGTCCGCGGCGACGTCGGCGATTTCGGCCGAGGCGGCCCGGATGCCCTGGGTCGCGAGCGCTGCCTGGAGCCGCCGCAGCTGCCGGTGCCGCACCCGCAGCCGCTCCAGCTCCGCGCGCAGCCCCGCCTGGCGCTCCCGCTCCCGCTCCCGCTCATAGGCCCAGTCGTAGGACGTTCCGGAACTCAAGGCAGCACCCCCGGCCAAGGAAAGGAATTCATATCGCCTCGTTAACGGCCCAAGTGGACGAAGCCGGCCCAGCGGTACGGCTCCGCGAGTCGGTCCGGGTTGACCTGGCGCAACAGGCCCGCAGCGCCGTCGGGCACACTCCGCCGCGAGTCGAGCATCCACAGCTGCGCCCGGCGCAGGGCCTCGCCGGGATCGCCGGGCGCCTCGCGCAGGAAGTGGTGGAGCATGTACATCAGCAGCCCGGTGCTGGCGCTCGGGACCGCCCAGAGCGAACCGACGACGGACGCGGCGCCGGCGACGAGGAACGCGGTGGACAGGGTGAGCGCCTCGTCGTACTCCCCGCCGGCGACGTTCGTGGTGCACGCAGCCAGCACCACCGTGCCGATCCGTCGGTGCGCGGCGGCGAGCCGGATGAGGTCATCGGCGCGCAGCGGGCCGCCGGCCAGGCGCAGGTGGGACTGGCTGGGCCGGTCCGGTTCGATGATGCCGTGGCAGGCGGCGTGCAGGACCGCGGCGGGCGGGGCGGCGGCCGCGGCGAGCCAGGCCAGGACTTCGTCGGGCGTGCCGGCTCCGACGGCCGTGGATGCGGGTCGGCCGAGGTAGGTGGCGTCGGGGTAGAACGACCGGCGGATGCGGTCGGCCTCGTCGGCCGCGCTCGGCAGGTCGCCGGTCGGGTCGGCGATGATCAGCGCTGGGCCGGTCCGGCCGAGGGCGACGTTCTCGGCCTCGCCGGCGGCCACCGGCAGGCGGCCAGCCGAGTCGCACCAGGTCCGGGCGGACGCGGCGTAGGAGATGGCGGCATCCTGCACGGCGTAGCGGCGCTCGGCGCCGTCGACCAGCCGCCAGGCCGCGTGCCAGGGCACGACGGAGAGGGTGCCGATCGGGACCAGGACCAGCCGGGGCGGACGGTCCGGGGTGAGACCGCGGCAATGGTCGACGAGCGGCCCCATCCCGGCCCGCCAGGCCCACGACGACAGCTGGCTCAGCGACCACCGCCAGGCCTCGACGTCGCCGCCGGTGAGGACCTGCACGACACGGTAGGTGTGCAGATACCAGTCGAGCGGCGAGTCGTCGAGCCGCAGCGCGGGCAGGGCGAGCAGGTCGATGCGGCCACCCGAGGTGACGACCACCGCGTACCCCGGCTCGGCGGTGTCGCTCGCGACAAGGTAGACGAGGGCGTCCCGGTCCGAGGCGGCGAGGGCCGCGCGAATCTCGTCGATGGTCACGGCCGCGAACAGCTCCGCCTCGCCGAATGCCCCGGCGTCCCGGGCCAGCGTGGCCACCACCCGGTGCCGCAGGTCGGCCACGTCAAACTGCGGATCGGGATGGTCGAACCGCTCGCCGGCCAGCCACTGCGCGGCGAGCGCCGGCTCGCCCCGGGCGACGAGCGCGTCGTGGACGGCCCCGGCCGCCGCGGCGACGCCGAGGACCATGCCGCGGCCGGCGTCGAGCGCCTGGACCAGCTCGGCGAGGATCGGCTGCCGGTCGGCGGGGACCGCCGCCTCGGCATCATCGCGGCACCACTGGGCCGCCAGCCGGACGTCGTCGGCCCGCCGCCGGGCCGCCTCCAGACCGTAGTCGGCGTCGTACTGCAGGACGATCTGCCACGTCCGCCCCCGCAGCGCGGACAGCACGTGGGCCCGCCCCCGGGCCAGGTCGTCGCGGCCGCCCGGCCGCCGCTGCAGCCGGGCAAGGTTGAACCATGCGGGCGCCCACGACTGGTCACTGGGATGGCGGCAGCGAGCCACGCTCTCCGCCGCCCAGCGCTGCGCGGCCTCGCCGATCATCGAGTCCGGGTGCCGATCAAGCAGGTCAAACGTCAGGTTGACGGCAATGATCAGCATGGTCCCGCCGATCGACTGGCTGGCGCTCACCGCTTCGACGGCTTGGACGAAGGCCCTGCCGGCGTCGGCTCGCTCGGCTGGAGTGCCGTGGTTGTACGCCGCCGTGACGCTCGCCGCGGCCGCCATCACCCGGACGATCTGGGTGAGGTGGTAGCCGAACAGCCCGCCGGAGAGGGCAGCGCTCGACGGCAGCGAGTCGACGAACGCGTTGATCTCTGCGGTACCGGCGCCCTCGCGGAGCATGCGCGGCAGGCTGAGCGCCGCCCCCAGCAGCCGTTCCAGTGGGTTCGCCGCGTCGCCGGCAGGCAGCAACGCCACCGCCCGCTCCATGTCAGCCTGCAACCGGGCGCGGTCGCCATCGATGCCGGTGCGGGTCATCGAGGCCAGCGTCTGGAACAGCTCCAGTTGGCGGCCGAGCGTATGGTTTTCCGCCGTGTCGCGGCGCGCCCGGTACAGGCCGCTCACCGCGCTGTCCAGGTCGCGGATGTCGCCGGTGCGCAAGCCGCGCAGGAGCTTCGCCACCGACATCATCTGGCGCAGGTGACCGGTCGTCGAGGTGTCGAACTCCGGCATCGCCATGGCCTCGGCCAGGGACGTCAGGCCGTAGTCGCCGGCGCCGCCGTCCGCCTCGTATGCGCCGATGGCGCCGTCAACGATCGTCAGCAGCTGCGCCCGGTGCGGGTCAGGCGGGTGGCTGCGGGCGAGCGCCAGCAGCTCGCGCAGCCGCGAGATCTCCGGGCTCAGCAGGTCGTCAGCCGCCAGCATCATCTGGTGCGTGAGGACCACCGCGGCCACGTCGGACCGGATCTCACCGTCGCCGTGCGGCTCGTCGCGCAGGATCTCGTCCGCGGCAACCACCAGCGGCACCCGGGTGGCGGCCGCCTCCTGCTCGCCGACCTCGCCGGCCGCCACCCGGCGCTTGTCGAGGTCGTAGCGGGCCTTGAGCCGGTCGCGGTGGGCGACCAGGCGCAGGTCGGCGTCCGGCAGCCCGGCGTCGATCGCCCCGGTCATCGCGTCGGCGACGCGGGCGAGGTCGTCGACGTCCTCCAGCTGCACCCAGCGGGCCAGGTAGGCGTTCGCCTGCCACAGGCGCGGGTACCAGCCGTCGGCCGGGTCGGTCTCGGCGTTGGCGGCGACGCCGGCCCAGGCCGCCGCGGACGTCAGGTCGTCGGCGTCCTGGTACAGCTCGCCGCGGTCGCCCAGCAGCTCGGCCAGCGCCATCGCGAGGTTGGGGTCCGGCTTCGGCGAGATCTCCGCCGCGTGGCGCAGGCACCGGATCGCCTCGTCGCGGTCGAGGTGGTTGTCGTCGCGCTCCAGGCGCTCGGAGAGGAACAGGTACTGCGCCCACCGCAGGTTCACCACACGTGGCTCGGTCGCCGGGTCGAGGCGGGCGGCGGTCCGCTCCGCGAGCGTGATCGCGAGGTCCGCGTCGCCCGGGTCGCCGTCCTCCTGGCCGCGGGCGTGGTACGCCCAGCACAGCAGCAGCGCCCCCGCGGCCACCTCGGCGACGTCTGCCGGCAACTCGTCCACGGACGGCGCCAGCAGCGCGATGGCGGCGTCGAGGTCGGGCCGCCGCCCGGAACGCTGGTGCCGCTCGGCGTGGCCGGCACCGAGCATCATCCGCAGGTTCGCGGTCACGAGCGGCTCCGCGTCGTCGTCGAGCTGGACTGCCGCGACCGCGTCGATGAGCGCGTCGAGGTGTTGCGCGGCGTCGGGCTCCTCGCGGTGCTCGACGTAGCGGTCCCAGTACAGCTCGGCGAGGAACACCGCGAGCGGGCCGCGATCGATCCCCGCCGCATCAGCGAACGCCCGCTCGCACCACTCGATCGCCGCGGGCAGTTCGTCCGGCGATCCGCCGTCGACGCGGTACGCGTGCGCGATCGCCCGGCAGTAGCACCAGAACGCGCGGTCCGGATGGTCGCCAGCGTGCTCGGTGGCGAACGTCAGGTCCTCGATCGCCGCCTCGAGGTCCGCCGAATCGAGGCCGATCTCGTACGACTCCAGGTACCACATGCCGCGGTGCGCACGATCCGCCACCGGTTCTGGCGCGACCGCCGGGGCCGATCGGTCGGGGCTGTCGGAGGCCGCAATCATCACCCGTCCAAGCTCACCGGGCTCGGGCGGGTTGCCCGGCCTGCCTGCGGGAAGTAGATGCGTCACTGTATCGACACGCAGAGATCGGAAACAATGACCCGATCCGGTTCGCCCGAAGCGACGATCTGGCACTGCCGAGCGACCGAAAGGTATTTCGTTCCGGCAACCGACATCCATCCGTCCCTCGTCCACCGGCCGGCCCGGCAGCGCGGCCGGATCCAAGAACAGCGGAGGCCCGGCCGTTTGGATAGGGCCGTCGTCGAGTCCGTACAAGTCCGTACAGCTCGCCGTACGGGCCGCAGACGGCTGTACAGACCCGGCTAGCGGCGCCCGCGCCTTGCCGGCCGCCGCGGCGCGCTGCTGATGTGGCGGCGCCGCAAACGCCGCACCCGCAGCGGTGGATCGTCCAAGACGTGATCGACTACGCCCATGTGCTGCGCAACCACCGCAATCTGGTACACCCGAAGAAGCAGCTCAAGCAGCGCTACGCCCCGGATGCCGACACCGTTCGGATTGCCTGGAACGTCGTCGTGGCCGCACTGAACGACCTCGAACAGCTCAAGATATGAACTCGGTTTGCAAGTCGGATTGAGGGTGCCGTGTTCCGGCGATCGCAATAAACTAAGAACGCCGCAGCCGCCGGATCTCCGCCCAGTCCTCCACGCTCAGCACCTCCCGATGCTTCAGGAGGTGGTCCAGATCCAGCCGAACCACGTGGTCAGTTTCAGCCGAAGCCGACAGCCGGATGCCGGCAGCAGGTGTCGCGCAGCGCGAACACCTACTGCCGGATCATCCAGCGATAGGTGGCTCTGCTGAGACGTCGTCAATCTGAGGCAGTGTGTGCCGGCCAGCGGCCGATATCCTTCGAGGCGGCGAGTGAATGTGGCTGTCCGGTCAGCGCGGACAGCGCTTCAGCAACGACGTGGATGTCGGCTTTGATGTATGTGGTGGTGGCGGAGCCGCGGCTGTCGGTGTGGCCGACGTAGGCGCGGGCTACTCCGTAGCTGAAGTGGCGTTCTACCCAGGTCAGGGTGGTATGGCGTAGCCAGTGAGTAGAGATGCGTGCACGGCGGCCCAGGGCAGTCGCTCACCGATGCGCTTCCACAGGTGGTCGTAGCGACGGCTGGTAATTGGCTGGCCGTTGCGGTAGCGCAGCAGCCGGTCGGTGGCCAGAACGGCGCCGCGGGCCAGGGCGTGCTCGTGCAGGTGTCCCGCGAGGTCGAGGGTGATCGGCTGCCACCGTACGGTGGATCCTTTCTCTGTCAGGCGGACAAGCCCGTTGGCGGTGTCCAGGTCAATTAGCCGGAGGGCGAGGGCACCGCCGCGCCGGCAGGCGGTCTCGGTGTGCAGGCGCAGCATCAGGGCGTCGAGGCTGACGTCGTTGCCGCTGCTGCGCGCCACCGCATTGATCTCCTCCAACTCCCATGCCGTCAGGGCGCGGTGGGTGTTGGGCAGGCGGCGGGGTTTGGCGACGCGGTGGGCGGGACTGACCAAGGCGTCGATCAGACCATCGGCGATTGCCCGGGCGTAGAAGGCGCGGGCGGCGACGACGCGCTCGCCGGCGTGCCGGCCGTTGCGGTTGTTGCGCCGCGACCGCGCCGTCGCGGTCATCTGCTGTTTCATCGCCTCTACGTCGCTGGCCGCGACCGCGTCCAGCCGTCGGTCGCCCCAGACCGCGGCCATGCGCTCCCAATAGGTGCCGTGGGTACGCCGGGCGCCCGGGCCTGCCGCAGCGATGACGCGGGGCAGGTACTCGGCGACCGTCGGCACAGCCACCAGGACCTCGGCGGCGGACTGCAGGTCGGTCACGGTGACGCCCAGGTGGGCCAGAACCTGCCGTGCGGTGGCAAGGGCGGCGGGGTCAGCGGACACGGACGCCTCCCGCGAGCCGAGCGTGTACGTCGACGAGCAGTCGAGCGACGATGCTGGCGGGGTGCACGACAAGCAGATCATGAGCGACAAGAGCAGCCAGCAGCACCGGCTGCCCGTACTCGATGCGGCACAACCGGCGCGCACTTGCCGGTAGAGGCAGTTCACCTCGAACGCCCACCTGGTGCCGTCCGTCGCTGGCCGAACCGATGACGAGTAGCTCCTGATGCGGTTGAATGTCGAGGCGATGGCCGGACGGCCAATCCAACGCATTGAGGATCGGTTGCGCGGTCACCCGACCGCAGCGAGACGGGAACGCCATCCCGAGCACGAGCGCAGGCGCACCAGCCGACGCCGGTAGGGCGACTCGGGCCGGTAGGACGGGCATCGCGGTGGGGCGCGGGCGTGGACGGTCGGGCAGGGCAGCCGGTACGAGCGGGCGAACGAGCTGTTCCCTGCCCAGTGGAGAAGGTTGCGTCATACCGCGGATAACTCCGCAACTGTCTGTCTGCCTACTGGGGGCGTTACAGCGACATGTGATGGTTGCCCGCGGTGCTGCTGACGCAGGTGCCGTGCTGTCGGTGGGTCGCAAGATGACGTGGCCACAGATGGGCTCGTTTCGTGCCGTTCTGCGCGACGCACAGTTCTGCGGTTATCTGTAGGGAGGCCGGTAGGGGGTGGGTGCCGTGGTGCGGCGCGAGCATGAGTGCGTAGTGGGCCGGGCTGAGGTCCGTCGCGGCCAGCCATGACAGGACGGGATGGCTGGCGTCGCCGAAGGCGATGAGCCGGCCCGGCTCGGCGTCCTCGAACACCAGCGACATATTGTTGTTGGCGCGGCGCATCCGGTCCCACACCACGCGAAAGTCTTGCTGGAGGTGCTCGGGGATGTTCAGCCGGTCGACGTCGAGCCAATGTCCATCGTCGCCGGCATCTTCGGCGTCGAGCAGGTCCGGGATCTCGCCCAGATCGCTGCCACGCGAGGCGGGCCGCTGCGGGATCTCGCCTCGGGATGTTCGCAGCCATCCGCCGGTGCGGGCCGCTTCGAAGTTGTCCTTCAGGGCGGGGTTGCCGCTGTCAGCGAGTGATCGAGCGAGTTTTTCGAAGGCGAGTACCGCGTTCTGGACCTGACGGATCACGCCTGGCGGCAGTATCGGCGGTGGCCACAGCACCTCATAGCCTCGGCCGCCGGCGAGGAAGGCGCCACCGGCGCCACGAGACATCGGGGTGTAGCGCAGCCCGCGGTCGGTGACGGTCTCAAGCTCGAGTGCGAGATCCAGACTGCGGACGCCGGTGACGAAGCGGGCCATCGCCAGATAGCTGAGCGCGTACTGGGGTACGACGCGTGGGGGGCGTGGTGAGATCAGGCGCAGTCGACGGAAGCGCTGGCCCCGGGCGCGCATGCGCTCCGCGAGGCGAACGAAGCCCAAGTAGTGATCGACGTCGAAGTGAGTGACGATGATGGTCTTGATGAGTTCGGGCCGTCCGTCGAGGGCGTCCAGTAATCGTTCACACGCGTCGTCGGCGGAGACGCTGTCGCTGCCGCAGTCGATCACGGTCACTGACTCACGGCCGTCACGTCGGGTCCTGATGATGGTGCAGGCGCCATCGCCGACATCGAGAACGCTCACCAAGTCTCGGCGCTGCGGTAAATCAGAAGGCTGGGCTGGCGGGCCTTCGGGGCCGGGGTCCGGTTTCTTTCGCGCCACCGCTGCCAGCCGCCGGCTCTGAGGGTCGGGTGGCAGGCCACAAATCCTCGCGATTGACCCCAGGCTGTTGAACAGGTCGTTCTTGAAGGCGTTCCTCGGGACCGAGGTGTTGATCCACTGCACCGCTCGGGTGTGGCGGAACCCGGGCGGTGCATCCGCCTGGTACCGATAGCGGCCGACGATACGGCCGATCGCCATGCTTCCCACGTGATTGCGGTACGGCATGGCGACGTAGTCGCCCGGGCTCATCACCGCCAGGAAGCGCCACAGCTGGCCGGCGAGATTGTCGAGTCTCTTCGCAGCGTCCCCGGGATGGACTGTGGCAAGGCGGGCCCGCACCTCGGGCAAGCTGCGGCACCGCGAGATGTCGCCCAGTTCGGGCCAGTCGGCGAAGACCACGCCTTGCGTGATCGCCTCCTCGCCCCCACCATCCTGTTTGCTGGTCCGCACCATCCAGGAACCCGTCACCGGCCCTCTCCCTTCAGCCGCACGGTTCGTGGCCGCAGGACCTCACGTGCAAAGCGCACAGCCGGGCCAAGGTGCTCAGCGCCTCGTTGGTGGGCGCCGGGGACGGGAGCGATCAGCACGTCCGCGATCCTGCCCTACGGCCGGTCCAGTGCGCAGCAGCGGTCCATGGTGTGCGCCTCCAACCGAGGCGCCTCTCCCCCAACGACATCGTTGAGGCATCCACGCGACGGACCGATGGTGAGCACCACGGCTGCGGGCCTTCGATGTCGGCCGCTGAGACCGGTGCCAGGCGCGCTCGAAAGCCATCACCATCAGAGTTGGGCGGCCGCGACCGATCGCGGCCGCCCTCGGAACCTGCCCGGGTTTGCAAGCGACGTCATGCTGCATGAGACTTCGGTCAGGCGCTGCAGTAGACGTCGAACGATCCTTTCGTCACTGCCCGTACGTACGACTCTGTCCCGGCCAACAGGCGCAGCTGCTCCTCGGTGCACTGCCGCACCGACAGGCCGGGTTGGACCAGTACGGTCCGGAAACGTCGCTGGCCACCGCCCGAAGTTGTTGGCCACCCAGAGACCATGCCCGGCGTCATCAAGGACCTCCAGCTTCCCGGGCGGTACCAGGAGCTGACGAACAAGGTTGCGCTCCACCTCCAGTGAGCGCGCCCAGACATTCGCGGTGTGAACTACCAACCCGACCACCACCCGTCGACCCCCGTCACCGGACTGGCGCGGACGGCACCGCCCCCCGATCCTGTGTCCCACACCGTCGTCGGTCGGCCGCCAGGCATCGAGGGTGCAGACGTTGGTCGCCTCCAGGGAGTGTGGATCTAACGGTGTTTCCGGCCTGACCCATTGGGCGTTGTGCCTGGTGAGGAGGGTGCCGTGATGACCGCGACACTGAACGACCAGACCGGACGGAAGAAGCGGCCTGAGCCGTCGGCGGAGGCGAAGGCCGCCGCCGAGCTGGTCCGGGCCGCGAAGGAACAAGGGCTGTCGTTGACGGGTCCTGACGGGCTGCTGAAGCAGTTGACCAAGACGGTCCTGGAGACCGCGTTGAACGAGGAGATGACCGAGCACCTCGGCTACGAAAAACACGACCAGGCCGGCGCCGGGTCGGGCAACATCCGCAACGGGACCCGGTCGAAGACGGTCCTGACCGATACGACCGGTCCGGTGCAGATCGACGTGCCCCGGGACCGTGCGGGCACCTTCGAGCCGCAGATCGTCCGCAAGCGGCAGCGGCGCCTGTCGGGGGTCGACGAAGTCGTGTTGTCGCTGTATGCCAAAGGTTTGACGACCGGTGAGATCTCGGCGCACTTCGCCGAGATCTACGGTGCCTCGGTCAGCAAGGAAACGATCTCGCGGATCACTGACAAGGTCATCGAGGAGATGGTCGACTGGTCGCACCGGCCCCTGGATGAGATCTACGCGGCGGTGTTCATCGACGCCATCGTGGTCAAGGTCCGGGCTCTGTCGCTCGTTGTGTGAAGGGGTCAGTGTGCGAGCAGGACGCGTTTGCGGAGTAGG
>NZ_JBAKHT010000032.1:0-62093 GCF_036906755.1 Micromonospora sp. CPCC 206171
AGTCACGCGTTCCACAGCGGGTTGATGGACCCGATGCTCGACGACTTCCGGGCCGTCGCGGCGAGCCTCACCTACGCCGAGCCGCAGCTCCCGGTCGTGTCGAACCTGACCGGCACCCTGGCCACCAGCGAGCTGACCGACCCCGACTACTGGGTGCGGCACGTCCGTGAGGCAGTGCGTTTCGCCGACGGCATCACCGCCCTGCACGCCGCCGGCGCGACCACGTTCCTGGAACTCGGTCCCGACGCCGCGCTCACCCCGCTGATCGAGGGCATCCTCCCCGACGACGTCACCGTCGTGCCGTCCCTGCGGCGCGGGCACGACGAACAGCGGCAGGCCCTGACCGCCCTGGCCAGGCTGCACGTCACCGGCACCACCGTCGACTGGACCGCACTGCTCCCGCAGACCGGTCGCACGGTCGACCTGCCCACCTACCCGTTCCAGCGGCAGCGGTACTGGCTCGCCGCCCCCTCCACCGCCGACCTCTCCGGGTTCGGGCAGGTCGCCACCGGCCATCCGCTGCTCGGCGCCAAGGTGAGCGTCCCCGACGACGACCTGCTGGTGCTCACGGGCAGGATCTCCGTACCCGGTCAGCCCTGGCTGGCCGACCACGACCTGCACGGCCGGCTCGTCTTCCCCGGCACCGGCCTGCTCGACCTCGCCCTGCACGCCGGGGCGCAGGTCGGCTGCGACCGGCTGGTCGAGCTGACCGCCGAGACCCCGCTGGTCCTCACCGACGAGGCGGTCACCGTACGCGTGGTGGTCGGGCCGCCCGACGACCACGGCGCGCGGCCGGTCGGGGTGCACACCCGCGGCGCCGACGAGGAACTGCCGTGGACCCGGCACGCCAGCGGCCTGCTCGCCCCCGGCGGACCCACCCCGCCCCCGCCGCCGGCCGCCTGGCCACCCCCGGGCGCGGTCCGCGCGGACGTCGAGGACGTCCACTGCGGCCTGCTGCGCCAGGGCTACGGGTACGGCCCGAGCTTCCAGGGCCTGCGGGCGGTGTGGCGTCGGGGCAGTGAGTTGTTCGCCGAGGTGAGCCTGCCCGAGGGGGTCACCGCCGACGGCCACGAGACGCATCCCGCGCTGCTCGACGCGACGCTGCACCCGCACCGCCTCGACGACGCCGCCGGACCGGTCCAGCCGTCGGTCTGGCGGGACGTCACCCGCCACGCCGCCGCCCCGGCGACGCTGCGCGTGCACCTGGTGCCGGTCGGGGGCGGGGTCACGCTGACCGCCACCGACGCCGACGGCCGCCCGGTGCTCACCGTCGGGCACCTGGAGAGCCGCCTGGTCGGCTCCGACGAACTGGCCGCCGTCACCGGCGCCGGCGACGAGAGCCTGCTCCGGCTCGACTGGGTGCCCGCGCCCGAGCCCGCGCCCGACACCGCTCCGGCAACCTGGGCGGTGCTCGGCGAGGACCGGTTCGGGGTGGCGCCCGACGCGCCCGCGTACGCCGACCTGGCCGCGCTGCTCGCCGCCGTGGACGCCGGGGCGCCGGAACCGGCGTACGTGCTGCATGCCCCGGCCGCCCCCGCCGGGCAGGGGCCGGAGGCGGTCCGCGCCCTGCTCACCGAGCTGCTCGGCACACTGCGGGACTGGCTGGCCCAGGGCCGGCTGCCCCGGACCCGGCTGGTGCTGCTCACCCAGGGCGCGGTCGGGGCGGGGGAGCTGCCCGCCGACCCGGTGCTCGCGCCGGTGTGGGGGCTGGTCCGCGCCGCCCAGTCCGAGCAGCCGGGGCGGCTGGTACTCGTCGACACCGACGGCAGCGGACCCTCCTGCGTGGCCCTGCCGGCGCTGCTCGCGTACGACGAACCGGAGCTGGCGATCCGCGACGGCCGCGCGCTGCTGCCCCGGCTGACCCGGACCTCCGCCGGGGCCGGCGCGCCACCGCGCTGGGACAGCGACGGCACGGTGCTGGTCACCGGCGGGACCGGCGGACCCGGCGCGGCCATCGCCCGGCACCTGGTCGCCGAGCACCGGATCGACCACCTGCTGCTCGCCGTCGACCCGGCCGAGGACGCCGACAAGGACCTCCTCGCCGAGCTGGCCGACCTCGGCGCCGACGTCACCGTCGCCGCGTGCGACCTCACCGACCGGGGCGCCGTGGCCGCGCTGCTCGACTCGATCCCCGAGGAGCACCCGCTCACCGCCGTCGTGCATGCCCCCGCCGTACGCCAGGAGAGCCTGCTCGCCACCACCGCGCCGGAGGCGTTCGCCGCCGCCCTGCGGGCCACCGTCGACCCGGCCTGGCACCTGCACGAGCTGACCGCCGACCGGCCGCTCGCGGCATTCGTGCTGGTCTCCTCGGCCGCCGGGCTGATGTTCGGCGCCGGCCGGCCCGCCACCGCGGCGGCGGCCACCTTCCTCGACGCGCTCGCCGCCCACCGGGCCGCCCGCGAACTGCCCGCCACCGCCCTCGCCTTCGGCGCGTGGGAGGCCGGACCGCCCTGGCTGGACCGGATGGGCCTGCACCCGCTCGGCGTCGCCGAGGGGCTGGCCCTGGTCGACCGGGCGCTCGGGCAGGCCACCCCCGCCCTGGTCCCGGTACGCCTCGACGTCGCCGCCCTGCGCGCCACCGGCGACGCACTGCCCGCGCTGCTACGGCAGGTGATCCGGGTACCGGCCCGCCGCGTCGCGCCGACCGGTCCCGACCTGGCGCAGCGGCTCGCCGGGCTCCCCGACGACCAGCGGGACCGCTTCCTGCTGGAGCTGGTCCGCACTCACGTCGCCGCCGTCCTCGGCCACCCCGACTGGCGTTCGGTCGAGCCGGACCGGGCGTTCCAGGACCTCGGCTTCGACTCGCTGGCCGCCGTCGAGCTGCGCAGGACGCTCAGCGAGGCGTGCGGGCGGTGGCTCTCGCCGACGTTGGTCTTCGACTACCCGACCTCGCGGGAACTCGCCGCCCACCTCGCCGCCGAACTCGGCGCGCGGGACGTGCCCGGGGACGACCCGGTGCTGACCGAACTGGACCGGCTCGCGGCGGTGCTCGCCGGCCCCACCGACGGCGACCCGGCCCGGGTCACCGCCCGGCTGGAGGCGGTGCTGCGCGAGTGGCGGACCCGGCACGACCCGGCCGGACCGGACGGCACGGACGACGACCTGACCACGGCGACCGACGACGAACTGTTCGCGGTGCTGGACAACCTGGGGATGGGCTGAGCGGCGATGGCGACCGACGACAAGCTGCGCGACTACCTCAAGCGCGCCACGGCTGACCTCCAGCAGACCCGGCGACGGCTGCACGACGCCGAGCAGCGCTGGCACGAACCCATCGCGATCGTCGCCGCGGCCTGCCGGTTCCCCGGCGGGGTGCGCACCCCCGACGACCTGTGGGAGCTGGTCGCCTCCGGCGGCGACGCGATCAGCGGCTTCCCGCAGAACCGCGGCTGGGACGTCGCCGGCCTGTACGACCCGGAGCCGGCGACGCCCGGGCGAACGTACTGTGTCAACGGCGGGTTCCTGCACGACGCGGGGGAGTTCGACGCCGACTTCTTCAAGATCAGCCCACGGGAGGCGCGGGAGACCGACCCGCAGCAGCGGCTGCTGCTGGAGACCGCCTGGGAGGTCGTCGAGCGGGCCGGCATCGACCCCGCCTCGCTCAAGGGCAGCGCCACCGGCGTCTTCGCCGGCGTCGTCTACCACGACTACGCCGCGAAGGGCGTCGGCAGCCTGGCCAGCGTCGCCTCCGGCCGGGTCGCGTACGCGCTGGGCCTGGAGGGGCCGGCGGTCACCGTGGACACCGCCTGCTCCTCGTCGCTGGTCTCGGTGCACCTGGCCGCGCACGCGCTGCGGGCCGGCGAGTGCGGCCTGGCCCTGGCCGGCGGGGTGACGGTGATGTCCACCCCGGACTCGTTCGTCGGGTTCAGCCAGGACCGGGGGCTGGCCCCCAACGGCCGGTGCAAGTCCTTCTCCTCCGACGCCGACGGCACCGCCTGGGGCGAGGGCATCGGCCTGCTGCTGCTGGAACGCCTCGCCGACGCCCGCCGCCACGGCCACCCGGTGCTCGGGCTGGTCCGCGGCAGCGCGGTCAACTCCGACGGCGCCAGCAACGGCCTCTCCGCCCCCAACGGGCCGGCCCAGCAACGGGTGATCCGGGCCGCGCTGGCCGCCGCGCAGCTCACGGCCGACCAGGTCGACGCCGTCGAGGCGCACGGCACCGGCACCACCCTCGGCGACCCGATCGAGGCGCAGGCGCTGCTGGCCACGTACGGGCAGGGCCGGCCGGCGGACCGGCCGCTCTGGTTGGGCTCGTTCAAGTCCAACGTCGGGCACGCGCAGGCGGCCGCCGGGGTCGGCGGGATCATCAAGATGCTGGCGGCGATGCGGCACGACACGCTGCCCCAGACCCTGCACGTCAAGGAACCGACGCCCAACGTGGACTGGTCCACCGGCAACGTGCGGCTGCTCACCGAGGCCCGGCCCTGGCCGCGCGGCGACCGCCCCCGCCGGGCCGGGGTCTCCGCGTTCGGCCTCAGCGGCACCAACGCCCACGTCATCGTCGAGGAGCCGCCCACCGAGGTCGCCGGAGTCCAGGACGACGCCGCTCCGAACCGGGCCGAGCCCGCCCAGGCCCAGGTGACGGCCGCCCCGACCGGGGACGGCGCCGGGGCGCGGCCGGCGCGGCCGGTGGCGCTGCTGGTCTCCGGACGGGACGAGCCGGCGCTGCGGGCACAGGCCCGCCGGCTCGCCGGCCACCTCGAGGAGCACGCCGACCAGGCCCCGGCCGACGTGGCGTACTCGCTGGCCACCACCCGCGCCGCGCTGGAGCAACGGGCCGCCGTCGTCGGCGCCGACCACGCCGCGCTCCGCGCCGGCCTGGCCGCGCTCGCCGACGGCACCGCCGCCGCCCACCTGATCCGCGACACGGTCCACGTCGACGGCCGCACCGCCTTCTGCTTCACCGGGCAGGGTGCCCAGCGCCCCGGCATGGGCCGGCAGCTGCACGCCGCCTTCCCGGCCTTCGCCGACGCGTTCGACGCCGCCGTCGCCGCCCTCGATGAGCACCTGGCCCGGCCGCTGCGCGAGGTGGTGTGGGGCGCCGACGCCGACCCGCTGAACGACACCGGGTACGCCCAGCCGGCGCTCTTCGCGCTGGAGGTGGCGCTGTACCGGCTGCTGGAGAGCTGGGGGGTGCGCCCGGCGTACCTGGTCGGGCACTCCATCGGCGAGCTGGCCGCCGCGCACGTCGCCGGCGTGCTCACCCTGCCCGACGCGGCGGCGCTGGTCGCCGCCCGCGGCCGGCTGATGAGGGCGCTGCCCGCCGGTGGGGCGATGGTCGCCGTCGAGGCGACCGAGGCGGAGGTCCGGCCGCTGCTCGACGAGCGGGTCGACCTGGCCGCGGTGAACGGCCCGACCGCCGTGGTGGTCTCCGGCGTGGAAGCCGCCGCGCTGGCCGTCGCCGAGCAGCTGCGCGGCCTCGGCCGGCGGAGCCGGCGGCTGGCCGTCTCGCACGCCTTCCACAGCCCGCTGATGGAACCCATGCTCGCCGACTTCGCCGAGGTCGCCCGGTCACTGCGCTACACCGCGCCGGCCCTGCCGGTGGTCTCCACCCTGACCGGGCAACCGGTCACCGGCGAGCTGACCGACCCGGCGCACTGGGTACGCCAGGTGCGCGGCACCGTCCGCTTCAACGACTCCGTACGGTGGCTCGCCGAGCAGGGGGTCACCACGTTCCTGGAGCTCGGCCCGGACGCGGCGCTCTCGGCCACCGGACCGGACTGCGTCGGCGACGGCCGGGACGCCGTCTTCGTGCCGCTGCTGCGCCGGGACCGGGACGAGGAGCGGGAGCTGGTCACCGCGCTGGCCCGCGCCCACACCCGGGGCACGGCGGTCGACTGGGCGGCGGTGCACCCCGGCGCCCGCCGGGTCGAGCTGCCCACCTACGAGTTCCAGCGCCGCTGGTACTGGTGGGAGGCGCCCGAGCCGGTCACCGCCGACCCGACCTTCCTCGACGACCTCGCCGCCGCCGACCCCGCCGCCCTCGCCGCCGACCTCGGCGTCGACCCGGCCGCCCTCGGCCAGGTGCTGCCCGCCCTGTCCGCGTTGCGCCGCCGGCACGCCGACCGGTCCGCGGTGGACGGCTGGCGCTACCGGGTGGTGTGGGAGTCCGTCGCCGACCCCGAACCGGGCCCGGCACCGGCCCGCTGGCTGGTCGCCGTGCCCGACGGGTACGACAACGACCTGCGGGTCGGCATGATCGCGGCCACCCTGGCCGAGCACGGCGGCGAGGTGGTCCGCCTGCCGGTCGCCGACGCCGACCGGGACGCCCTCGCCGCCCGGCTGCGTGAGCTGCCCGGCCCCGGCACGGTGCTGCTCTCCCTGCTCGCCCTCG
This sequence comes from Micromonospora sp. CPCC 206171, assembly GCF_036906755.1. Classification (NCBI taxonomy): domain Bacteria; kingdom Bacillati; phylum Actinomycetota; class Actinomycetes; order Micromonosporales; family Micromonosporaceae; genus Micromonospora; species Micromonospora sp. CPCC 206171. The sequence continues at coordinate 6,335 of NZ_JBAKHT010000032.1, forward strand.
ACGACCGGCCGCACGCCGACCACCCGGCGTTGACCTGCGGCCTGGCCGGGACGGTGGCGCTGGTGCAGGCGCTCGGCGACGCCCAGCTCGACGCCCCGATCTGGTGCCTCACCACCGGCGCGGTCGCCGTCGACCCGAGCGAGTCGGCCGACCCGGCCCAGGCCGCCGTGCACGGCCTCGGCACCGGCCTCGCCCTCGACCTGCCCCGGCACTGGGGCGGGCTGGTCGACCTGCCCGAGTTCCCCGACCCGGCCGCCCTGCGCCGGCTGCGCGCCCTGCTCACCACCACCGGCGGCGAGGACCACGTGGCCGTCCGCGACGGCGGGGTGCGGGCCCGCCGGATGGTCCGGGCCGCCCGGCCGGTGGCGCCGCCGTCGTGGCGGCCGCGCGGCACCGTGCTGGTCACCGGCGGCACCGGCGGCCTCGGCGCGCACGTGGCCCGTGCCCTGGCCGAGGCCGGCGCCGAGCACCTGGTGCTGGTCGGCCGGCGCGGCGCGGACACCCCCGGCGCGGACGCGCTGGCCGCCGAGCTGACCGACCTCGGCGCCGAGGTTACCGTCGCCGCGTGCGACGTCGCCGACCGCGACCAGCTCCGGCACCTGCTCGACGGGCTGCCCGCCCGGCGGCCGCTGACCGCCGTGGTGCACGCCGCCGGGGCCATGCAGCGCATCGCCCCGGTCGGGGAGCTGACCCTGGCCGAGATCGCCGAGGTGGCCACCGCGAAGGTGGCCGGCGCCGCCCACCTCGACGACCTGCTCGCCGACACCGAGCTGGACGCGTTCGTGTTCTTCTCCTCCGGCGCCGCCGTCTGGGGCAGCGCCGGGCAGGCCGGCTACGCCGCCGCCAACGCCTACCTGGACGCGCTGGCCGCCCGCCGCCGGGCCCGGGGCCTCGCCGCCGCCGCGATCGCCTGGGGTTCCTGGGACAGCGGCATGGTCGACGCCGAGCTGGCCGCCGGGATGCGCCGCCTCGGCGCGCCACCGATGCGACCGGAGCTGGCGATCACCGCGCTGCCCGAGGCGTACCGGGCCGACGCCGGGGACCTCGTCGTCGCCGACATCGACTGGTCGCGCTTCGCCCCCGTCTACACCATGGCCCGGCGGCGGCCGCTGCTCGACGCGCTGCCCGAGGTGGCCGAGGCGGTCGCCGGCGACACCACGACCGCCCCGACCGGGCTCGCCGACCGGCTCGCCGGGCTGCCGCCGGCCCAGCGGTCGCGGGCCCTGCTGGACACCGTCCGTGCCGAGGTGGCCGCGCTGCTCGGCTACGACAGCCCGGCCGCCCTCGACCCCGCCCGCCCCTTCGCCGACCTGGGCTTCGACTCGGTCGCCGCGATGGACCTGCGGCAGCGGCTCACCGCCGCCACCGGCCGGGCGCTGCCCGCCACGCTGGTCTTCGACCACCCGACGCCGGCCGCCGTGGCGGAGTTCCTCGGTGCGGAGCTGGGCATCAGCGGCGCCGACGCGACGACCGGGCCGGCGGCCGACCTCGACCGGCTGGAGGCGTCGCTGGCCGCGCTGCCCGCGGACGACGCCGACCGGCCCGCGCTCGCCGCCCGGCTGCGCGCCCTGATCGGGCTGGTCGACCCCTCCGCCGGCGACGACCGGCTCGGCGAGGCGGCGACCGCCGACGAGATCTTCGACTTCATCGACAACGAACTCGGGTTGCGCTGACCCGCACAGGGGTGAGGACTCACATGGCGGAGGACGGCAAGCTTCTCGACTACCTGAAGCGGGTGACGGCGGATCTCACGCAGACCCGCCAGCGGCTCCAGGAGGTCGAGGGCGTCGAGCGGGACCCGATCGCGATCGTGGCGATGGCGTGCCGCTACCCGGGGGACGTGCGGACCCCGGAGCAGCTCTGGGACCTGGTGGCCGGCGGCGTGGACGCGGTCGGGCCGCTCCCCACCGACCGGGGCTGGGACCTCGCCCGGCTGCTCGCCGACGACCCCGACCGGATCGGCACCAGCTACGTCGCCGAGGGCGGCTTCCTCGCCGAGGCCGCCGAGTTCGACGCCGCCTTCTTCGGCATCTCCCCCCGCGAGGCGGCGGCGATGGACCCGCAGCAGCGGCTGATGCTGGAGGTCTCCTGGGAGGTGCTGGAACGCGCCGGCATCGCCCCCGACGCCGTCCGGGGCAAGCCGGTGGGTGTCTTCACCGGCTCCGGCTACCAGGACTACGGCGACCTGCTCAACGCCGCCCCGGAGGCGGCCGAGGCGTACCTGGGGACCGCGGCGGCGGCCTCGGTGATCGCCGGGCGGGTCGCGTACACGCTGGGGCTGGAGGGGCCCACGCTGACCGTGGACACCGCCTGCTCGTCGTCGCTGGTCGCGCTGCACCTGGCCGTGCAGGCGCTGCGCCGCCGCGAGTGCACCCTCGCCCTGGCCGGCGGGGTGATGGTGATGTCCACCCCGGCGCCGTTCGTGGCGTTCAGCCGGCAGCGCGGGCTCGCCCCCGACGGCCGCTGCAAGGCGTACTCCGACGACGCCGACGGCACCGGCTGGGCCGAGGGCGCCGGCGTGCTACTGCTCGAACGGCTTTCCGACGCCCGCCGCAACGGCCACCCGGTGCTCGCCGTCGTGCGCGGCAGCGCGGTCAACCAGGACGGCGCGTCCAACGGCCTCACCGCCCCCAGCGGACCGGCCCAGCAGCGGGTCATCCGCGCCGCCCTGGCCAACGCGCAGCTGCCGCCCGGCGAGGTCGACGTGGTCGAGGGGCACGGCACCGGCACCACCCTCGGCGACCCGATCGAGGCGCAGGCGCTGCTCGCCACGTACGGGCAGGGCCGGCCGGCGGACCGGCCGCTCTGGCTCGGCTCGTTGAAGTCCAACTTCGGGCACGCGCAGGCCGCCGCCGGGGTCGGCGGTGTGATCAAGATGGTGCAGGCCATCCGGCACGGCCTGCTGCCGAAGAGCCTGCACGTCGGCACCCCGTCCTCGCACGTGGACTGGACACCGGGGACCGTCCGGCCGCTCGCCGAGGCGCTGCCCTGGCCCGAGTCGGGCCACCCCCGCCGCGCCGGGATCTCCTCCTTCGGGGTCAGCGGCACCAACGCGCACGCCATCATCGAGCAGGCTCCCGAGGAGGAGCCGGCCGAGGCCACGGCGCCGGAGCCGGCGCCGTCGGGGCGTACCCTCGCCTGGGTCCTGTCGGCCCGCGACCCGGAGGCGCTGCGCGCGCAGGCCGCGCGGCTCACCGCCGTCGCGGCCGGGCCCGACCCGGCCGACGTCGGGCACGCCCTGGTCACCGGCCGCTCGGCGCTGGAACACCGCGCGGTCGTCACCGGTACGGACCCCGCCGCGCTGCTGGCCGGCCTGGCCGCCCTCGCCGACGACCGCGACGCCGCCACCCTGGTCCGCGGCACCGCCCACGCCGACACCCCGGTGGCGTTCGTCTTCCCCGGCCAGGGGTCGCAGTGGGCCGGGATGGCGGTCGAGCTGCTCGACTCGTCGCCGGTCTTCGCCGCGAAGATCGCCGAGTGCGCCCGCGCGCTGGCACCCTTCGTCGACTGGGACCTGGTCGACGTCCTGCGCGGCGCTCCCGGCGCGCCCACCCTCGACCCGGTCGACGTGGTGCAGCCGGTGCTCTGGTCGGTGATGGTCTCGCTGGCCCAGCTGTGGCGCAGCCACGGTGTCGAGCCGGCCGCCGTGGTCGGCCACTCGCAGGGCGAGATCGCCGCCGCCTGCGTCGCCGGTGCGCTCACCCTCGACGACGGCGCCCGGGTGGTCGCCCTGCGCAGCCAGGTCATCGCCGCCGAGCTGGCCGGCCTGGGCGGGATGATGTCGGTGTCGCTGCCCGCCGACGCCGCCCGAGAGCGGCTCGCCGGCTGGGCGGGCCGGCTCTCCCTCGCCGCCGTCAACGGCCCCGGCTCGGTGGTCGTCTGCGGCGAGGTGGACGCCCTCACCGCGTTCCAGGGCGAACTGGCCGCCGAGGAGATCCGCACCCGGATGATCCCGGTGGACTACGCCTCGCACTCGGTCTTCGTCGAGGGCATCCGCGACCGGCTCGCCGAACTGCTCGCCCCGGTCCGCCCCCGCACCGCCGAGGTGCCGTTCTACTCTGCGGTCACCGGTGCCCTGCTGGACACCACCGCCCTCGACGGCGGCTACTGGTACACCAACCTGCGGCAGACCGTGCTCTTCGCCGACGCCACCCGGGCCATGCTCGCCGACGGGCTGACCGTCTTCGTCGAGCCCAGCGCCCACCCGACGCTCAAGGTCGGTATCGAGGAGACCGTCACCGACGCCGGCGCCCCGGCCGTCGTGATCGGTACCCTGCGCCGCGACGACGGCGGACCGGACCGCCTCGCCACCTCGCTCGCCGAGGCGTACGTGCACGGCGTCGCGGTGGACTGGCTGCCGCTGTTCGAGGGGCGGCCGGGGCGGCGGGTGGAGCTGCCGACGTACCCGTTCCAGCGCCGCCGGCACTGGCTGGACGCGGCCGCCACCGGCACCGGGGACGTCACCGGCGCCGGCCAGCGCCCCGCCGACCACCTGCTGCTCAGCGCGGTCGTCGCCACCCCCGCCGACGACGGGGTGGTGCTCACCGGGCGCATCTCCACCGGCACCCACCCGTGGCTGGCCGACCACGCCGTCGCCGGCACCGTGCTGGTCCCCGGCACCGGCCTGGTCGAGCTGGCGTTGCGCGCCGGCGACGAGGTCGGCTGCCCGGCCGTCAGTGAGCTGACCATCGGCGCGCCGTTGGTGCTCGCCGACGGCGCCGGCGTGCAACTGCGGGTCGCCGTCGGCGCGGCGGGGGAGTGCGGCGTGCGTCCGGTCAGCGTCTGGTCCCGGGCCGAGGACGCCACCCCCGACGCGCCCTGGCAGCGGCACGCCACCGGCCAGCTCGCCCCGGCCACCGCCCGCCCCGCCGACGACCTGCGGCAGTGGCCACCGGCCGGTGCCACCGCCCTGGACGTCGCCGGCCTCTACCCCGAGCTCGCCGACGCCGGGCTGGCGTACGGGCCGGTGTTCCAGGGGCTGCGGGCCGCCTGGCGGGCCGGCGCCGAGGTGTATGCCGAGGTGGAGCTGCCCGAGGAGGCCACCGCCGACGCCGAGCGGGCCGACCTGCACCCCGCCCTGCTCGACGCCGCGCTGCACGCGGTCGCCCTCACCGACGCCGTCGACGACCGGGCGCTGCTGCCGTTCGCCTTCACCGGGGTCACCCTGCACGCGGTCGGGGCGGCCAGCCTGCGGGTGCGGATCACCCCGCTGCGCGCCGGCGAGGTCGCCGTCGAGGCTGCCGACGCCACCGGCGCGCCGGTGCTCTCGCTGGACTCCCTCGTCCTGCGGCCGCTCCCGGCCGACCTCGCCCCGGCGCCGGCCGGGCCCGTCGCCGAGGCGCTCTACCGCACCGCCTGGACGCCCGTGCCCACGCCGTCGCCCGCGCCGGTCCAGGTCGGACGGTGGGACGCCGGCGAGGTCGCCGACGTGGTGGTGCTGCCGGTCACCGGCGGCGCCGACGCGGCGTCGGTGCACGACACCACCCGCCGCGTGCTCGCCGACCTCCAGACCTGGCTGGCCGACGACCGGTACGCCGCCAGCACCCTGCTGGTGCTCACCCGGGGCGCGGTCGGCCGCGACGGCGAGGACGTCACCGACCTGGCCGGCGCCGCCGTCTGGGGCCTGGTCCGCTCCGCCCAGTCGGAGCACCCGGACCGGATCGTCCTCGCCGACACCGACCTCGAGGTCACCGACGCGGTCGCGCTCGCCCCGACCCTCGTCGCCGCCGGTGAGCCGCAACTGCTGCGACGCGACGGTGACCTGTTCGCCACCCGGCTGGTCCGCGCGCCGGCCACCGGCGAGGAGCCGCCCGCCGGCCGGATCGACCCGGCCGGCACCGTGCTGGTCACCGGCGCCAGCGGCACCCTCGCCGCCATCGTCGCCCGGCACCTCGTCCTCGCCCACGGGGTACGCCACCTGCTGCTGCTCAGCCGGCGTGGACCGGCCGCCCCCGACGCGGCCGACCTGGCCGCCGAGCTGACCGGCCTCGGCGCCTCGGTCGACCAGGTCGCCTGCGACGTCACCGACCGCGACGCCCTCGCCGCCGTGCTGGCCGACGTGCCGGCCGCGCGCCCGCTGACCGCGGTGGTGCACACCGCCGGCGTGCTCGACGACGGCACCATCGCCTCGCTCACCCCCGACCAGCTCGACGCCGTGCTCGCCCCGAAGGTGGACGCGGCGCTGCACCTGCACGAGCTGACCCGCGACGCGGACCTCGGCGCGTTCGTCCTGTTCGGCTCCGCGGCCGGCGTGGTCGGGGCGCCCGGGCAGGGCAACTACGCCGCGGCGAACGCGTTCCTCGCCGGCCTCGCCGGGCACCGCCGGGCCCACGGGCTCGCCGGCCAGTGCCTGGCCTGGGGGTTCTGGGCGCAGGCCACCGGCATGACCGGGCGGCTCGGCGGCGTCGACCGGGCGCGCATCTCCCGCAGCGGCATGACCGGCCTCACCGTCGACGAGGGGCTGACCCTGCTCGACGCCGCCCTGGACCGCCCCGACCCCCTGCTGCTGCCGGTCCGCTTCGACCTCGCCGCCGTACGCGCCCAGGGCGACGTGCCGGCGCTGTTCCGTACCCTGCTGCCGGTCGCCCGGCGCAGCGCCGCCGGGGTACGCGCCGACGCCGGCTCCCTGGTGGACCGGCTGCTCCGGCTGCCCGAGGCGGACCGCGAGCAGGCGCTGCTCGACCTGGTGCTGGACCGGGTGGCGCTGGTGCTCGGCTTCACCTCCGCCACCGCCGTCGCCCCGGAGCGGGCGTTCCGCGAGCTGGGCTTCGACTCGCTCACCGCGGTCGAGTTCCGCAACCGGCTGAACCAGACCCTCGGCCTGCGGCTGCCGGTCACCGCGGTCTTCGACTACCCCTCACCGGCCGGGCTGGCCCGCTTCCTGCTCGACGAGCTCTCCGGTACCGCCGCCGTGACGTCCGCCGTGGCGGCGACGAAGCTGCTCGACGAGCCGATCGCCATCGTCGCCATGAGCTGCCGCTTCCCCGGCGGGGTCAGCTCGCCCGAGGAGCTGTGGCGGCTGGTCGCCGACGGGGTGGACGCGATCGGCGACTTCCCCGCCGACCGGGGCTGGAACGTCGACCAGCTCCACGACCCCGACTTCGCCACGCCGAACAGCAGCTACACCCGCTCGGGCGGCTTCCTGCACGACGCCGCCGACTTCGACCCCGCGTTCTTCGGGATCAGCCCGAACGAGGCGCTGGGCATGGACCCGCAGCAGCGGCTGCTGCTGGAGTGCGCCTGGGAGACCTTCGAGCGGGCCGGCATCGACCCGGGAACGCTCAAGGGCAGCCCCACCGGGGTCTTCGCCGGCCTGATGTACCACGACTACCCGGCCAACAGCGGCACCGGCGCGGTCGCCTCCGGCCGGGTGGCGTACGTGCTCGGTCTGGAGGGGCCGGCGGTGACCATCGACACCGCCTGCTCGTCGTCCCTGGTGGCGCTGCACCTGGCCGCGCAGGCGCTGCGCTCGGGGGAGTGCGACCTGGCGCTGGCCGGCGGGGTCAGCGTGATGGCCACCCCGGAGATCTTCGTCGAGTTCAGCCGGCAGCGGGCACTGTCCCCGGACGGCCGCTGCCGCGCCTTCGCCGCCGCCGCGGCCGGTACCGGCATCGCCGAAGGTGCCGGGTTCCTGCTGGTCGAGCGGCTCTCCGATGCCCGCCGCAACGGTCACCCGGTCCTCGCGGTGGTGCGCGGCTCGGCGGTCAACCAGGACGGCGCGTCCAACGGCATGACCGCGCCGAACGGCCCCTCGCAGCAGCGGGTGATCCGGGCGGCCCTCGCCTCGGCCGGCGTCCCGGCCGCCGAGGTCGACCTGGTCGAGGCGCACGGCACCGGCACCACCCTCGGCGACCCGATCGAGGCGCAGGCCCTGCTCGCCACGTACGGCCGGGAGCGCCCCGCCGACCGGCCCCTCTGGCTGGGTTCGGTCAAGTCGAACCTGGGCCACACCCAGGCTGCGGCCGGGGTGGCCGGGGTGATGAAGGTCGTCCTCGCCATGCGGCACGGGGCGATGCCCCGGACGCTGCACGTGGACGCGCCCTCGCCGCAGGTGGACTGGTCCGCCGGTGCGGTGGAGCTGTTGACCGAGGCGCGTCAGTGGCCGGTGACCGGGCATCCGCGCCGGGCGGGCGTGTCGTCGTTCGGCATCAGCGGCACCAACGCGCACGTCATCATCGAGCAGGCCCCGGACGAATCCCCGGCGCCGGCCGGCCCTGCCCGCGACACCGCCGGGCCGGTCGTGCCCTGGCCGGTGTCCGCCCGGTCGGCGGCGGCGCTGCGGGCCCAGGCCGGGCGGCTCTCCGCGTACGCGGGCGAGCACCCCGACCTGCGCGACGGCGACATCGGGTGGTCCCTCGCCACCGGCCGGACCCGATGGGAACGGCGAGCCGTCGTCCTCGGCACCGACCGGACCGAGCTGCGGCGCGGCCTCGACGCCCTCGCGGCCGGCACGCCCGACCCGGCGCTCGTGTCCGGCGTGGCCCGATCGGGTGGTCGGCTGGCGGTGCTGTTCACCGGTCAGGGCGCTCAGCGGCTCGGGATGGGTCGCTCGTTGCACGCGGCGTTCCCGGTGTTCGCGGCGGCGTTCGACGCGGTGGTGGCGGAGCTGGACGCACACCTGGATCGGCCGTTGCGTGAGGTCGTCTGGGGTGACGATGAGGAGTTGATCCGGCGGACGGGTTATGCGCAGGCGGGGTTGTTCGCGGTCGAGGTAGCCCTGTTCCGGCTGGTGGAGTCGTGGGGTGTGCGGCCGGACTTCGTCGCCGGGCACTCGATCGGTGAGTTGGCTGCCGCGCATGTGGCCGGGGTGTTGTCGCTGGCGGATGCGTCGCGTCTGGTGGCGGCGCGGGGTCGGTTGATGCAGGCGTTGCCGGCTGGTGGGGCGATGGTGGCGGTGCGGGCGTCGGAGGAGGAGGTGCGGGCGGCGCTGGCGGGATCGGGTGCGGTGGTCGGATCCTTTGGAGCTGATGACGTAGACGACTCAGCCGGGACCGGCATCGGCATCGGCAACGGTGCGGGCAACGGCAGCGGTGCGGGCACCGGCAATGGTGGCGGTCACTTGGCAGCTGCCCGTGTGGACATCGCGGCCGTCAACGGCCCCCGGTCCGTGGTCATCTCCGGCCCCGAGGTCGCCGTGCTCGCGGTCGCCGAACACTTCGCCAACCTGGGTCGAAAGACCACCCGCCTGCGGGTCAGCCACGCGTTTCACAGCGGGCTGATGGACCCGATGCTCGACGACTTCCGGGCCGTCGCGGCGAGCCTCACCTACACCGAGCCGCAGCTCCCGGTCGTGTCCAACCTGACCGGCGCCCTGGCCACCAGCGAGCTGACCGACCCGGGCTACTGGGTGCGGCACGTCCGGGAGGCGGTCCGTTTCGCCGCCGGCATCACCGCCCTGCACCAGGCGGGAGCGACCACGTTCCTGGAACTCGGCCCGGACGCCGCGCTCACCCCGCTGATCGAGGGCATCCTCACCGACGACGTCACGATCATCCCCAGCCTGCGGCGGGGACACGACGAACAGCGGCAGGCCCTGACCGCCCTGGCCAGGCTGCACGTCACCGGCACCACCGCCGACTGGACCGCGCTGCTCACCGGCACCCGCGTCGACCTGCCCACCTACCCGTTCCAGCGGCAGCGCTACTGGGCCGACGCGCGGGAGTACTGGGCCGACGCCTGGGCCGGGGCGGGTGACGGCGAGGTCGTCGCCGCCGGCCTCGCCGCGCTGCGCCACCCGCTGCTCGGTGCCGAGGTGGTCGTACCGGACTCCGGCGAGGTGGTGGTGACCGGACGGGTCTCGATCGCCACCCACCCGTGGCTCGCCGACCACGCCGTCGCCGGAACGGTGCTGCTGCCCGGCGCCGCCCTGGTCGACCTGGCCGTGCACGCCGGTGACCGGGTCGGCTGCCCCCACCTGGTCGAGCTGACCCTCCAGGCGCCGCTGCCGCTGCCCGACCGCGCGGCGGTCGTGCTGCGGGTCGTCGTCGGCGCGACGGACGAGGCGGGCAACCGCACCGTCGCCGTCTACTCCGGCGACGACGCCGAGGACACCGCCTGGACGGCGCACGCCACCGGTCTGCTCTCGCCGTCCGTACCCGCACCGGCCGCGCCGCTGGACGCCTGGCCGCCGGCCGGCGCGAGCCCGCTTTCGGTGGACGACGGCTACCAGCGGCTGCTCGCCGACGGCTACGCGTACGGGCCGACGTTCCAGGGCCTGCGGGCGGCCTGGCGGCACGGCGACGAGGTGTACGCCGAGGTCGTGCTCCCCGAGCCGGCCCACCCGGACGCCGCCCGCTTCGGCCTGCACCCGGCGCTGCTCGACGCCGGCCTGCACGCCGCCCTCCTCGACGCCGCCGACCGCGACGCCGCCGACCCGTCGGGCGGGGACGCGCTGCTGCCGTTCTCCTGGAGCGGGGTGTCCCTGCACGCCGCCGGCGCGACCGCACTGCGGGTGCGCATCACCCGCCGCGGCCCCCGCAGCGCCACCGTCACGGTGGCCGACGCGGCCGGGCAGCCGGTGCTCACCGTCGACTCGCTGGACTACCGCGCGGTCAGCGCCGACCAGCTCGACCCCGGCACCCGACCCGAGGCGATGTGCCGGCTCGACTGGGTGCCGCTGACCACGCCGGTCCCGCCGGCCGGGGCCGGGTCGGTCGTCCTGGTCGGTACGCCCCCGGCGGGGGCGGCGGAGCTGCCGACCCACCCGGACCTCGCCGCGCTCGCCGACGCCGTCGACGGGGGCGCCCCGGTGCCCGACCGGGTGCTGGTCACCGTGCCGGCGTTCACCGGTGACGACGTGCCGGCGCGGCTGCGCGCGGCGGTGGCGTGGGCGCTGCGGCTGACCCAGGAGTGGATCGCCGACGCCCGCTTCGGCACGGCCCGACTGGTGCTGGTCACCACCGACGCCGTCCCGGTAGGTGGCGGCCAACTCGACCTCGCCACCGCGCCGCTGTGGGGTCTGGTCCGGTCGGCGGAGGCCGAGCACCCGGGCCGGTTCGCGCTGCTGGACGTCGACCGTACCGTCGAATCGGGTCGCCGCCTGACCGCGGCGCTGGCCTGCGGCGAGCCGGAGCTGGCGTTGCGCGGCGGCGAGATCCGGGTGCCGCGGCTGGTCCGCGCGGCGGAGGCCGCCACCCCGGTCGCGCCGCAGGAGCACGGCACCGTCCTGGTCACCGGCGGCACCGGCGGCCTCGGCGCGCTGGTCGCCCGGCACCTCGTCACCGATCTCGGCGTGCGGCACCTGCTGCTGACCAGCCGGCGCGGCATCGACGCGCCCGGCGCCCGCGACCTGGTCGCGGAGCTGGCCGACCTGGGTGGCGACGTCACCGTCGCCGCCTGCGACGTCGCCGACCGGGACGCGCTGACCCGGCTGCTGGCCAGCGTGCCCGCTGCGCGTCCGCTGACCGGGGTGGTGCACGCCGCCGGCGTGCTCGACGACGGCGTTCTCGCCGCGCTCACCCCCGAGCGGGTCGACGCCATCCTCGCTCCCAAGGCGACCGCCGCCTGGCACCTGCACGAACTCACCCGTGACCTGCGGATGTTCGTGCTCTTCTCGTCGGCGGCCGGGGTGCTCGGCGCGCCCGGCCAGAGCGGCTACGCCGCCGCGAACGTCTTCCTCGACGCCCTGGCCGCGCACCGCCGCGCCGCCGGGCTGCCCGCCGTGTCGCTGGCCTGGGGACTGTGGGCGGCCGACGGGATGGGCGATCGGCTGACCGCCGCCGAGCTGCGCCGGCTGGGCGGCAACGGCTTCCCCCCGCTCACCCGCACCGAAGGGCTGGCCCTGTTCACCGCGGCGCTCGACGCCGCCGAGCCGCTACGGGTGCCGGTCCGGCTCGACCTGCCGGCCCTGCGCGCGGTCGCCGCCGGTCAACCCCTCCCGGCCGCCCTGCGCGGCCTCGTCCCGCCGGCCCGGCCGGTCGCGCGAGCCGGCGCGACCGCGCCGGCCGGCGGTGACGACCTGCGCCGCCGGCTCGCCGGCCGGTCCGGGTCCGAGCGCCGCGAGGCCCTCCTCGATCTGGTACGCGTCGAGATCGCCGCCGTGCTCGGCCACGCCACGGTGGACGCCGTCCAGCCCGACCAGGCGTTCAAGGACCTCGGTTTCGACTCGCTCTCGGCGGTGGAACTGCGCAACCGGCTGACCGCGGTCACCGGGCTGCGGCTGCCGGCCACCCTGGTCTTCGACCACCCCACGGCTCTCGCCGTGGCCGCGCACCTCGACGTGGTGCTCACCCCCGGCGAGGCGGCTGCGACCACCGACGCCCCGGCGGCGCGGCCGGTCGACGAGCCGATCGCCATCGTCGCGATGAGCTGCCGCTTCCCCGGCGGCGTCGGCTCACCCGAGCAGCTGTGGCGGCTGGTCACCGACGGCGTGGACGCGATCGGCGAGTTCCCCGCCGACCGGGGCTGGGACGTCGACGGCATCTACCACCCGGAGCGGGGCGCCGAGGGGCGGACCTACTCCCGGTCCGGCGGCTTCCTCGCCGACGCCGCCGAGTTCGACGCCGGCTTCTTCGGGATCAGCCCGAACGAGGCGGTGGCGATGGACCCGCAGCAGCGATTGCTGCTGGAGTGCGCCTGGGAGACCTTCGAGCGGGCCGGCATCGACCCGGGCAGCCTCAAGGGCAGCTCCACCGGCGTCTTCGCCGGCGTGATGTACCACGACTACCAGGACAACACGAACACCGGCTCGATCGCCTCCGGCCGCGTCGCGTACGCCTTCGGGCTGGAGGGGCCGGCGGTCACCGTCGACACCGCCTGCTCGTCCTCGCTGGTGGCGCTGCACCTGGCCGCCCAGGCGCTGCGATCGGGGGAGTGCACGCTCGCGCTCGCCGGCGGGGTGACCGTGATGGCGACCCCGGACACCTTCGTCGAGTTCAGCCGGCAGCGCGGGCTCTCCCCCGACGGCCGGTGCAAGTCGTTCGGCGCCGGTGCCGACGGCACCGGCTTCTCCGAGGGCGCCGGCCTGCTGCTGGTGGAACGCCTCTCGGACGCCCGCCGCAACGGTCACCCGGTCCTGGCGGTGGTGCGCGGTTCGGCGGTCAACTCCGACGGTGCGTCGAACGGCCTGACCGCGCCGAACGGCCCCGCCCAGCAACGGGTCATCCGCGCGGCGCTCGCCTCGGCCCGGGTGCCGGCCGCCGAGGTGGACGTGGTCGAGGCGCACGGCACCGGCACCACTCTCGGCGACCCGATCGAGGCGCAGGCGCTGCTGGCCACCTACGGCCAGGACCGCCCGGGGGACCGGCCGCTCTGGCTGGGGTCGGTCAAGTCGAACGTCGGCCACACCCAGGCCGCCGCCGGGGTGGCCGGGGTGATGAAGATGATCCTGGCGATGCGGCACGGGCTGATGCCCCGCACCCTGCACGCCGAGGAGCGCTCGCCGCAGGTCGACTGGTCCGCCGGCGCGGTCGAGCTGTTGACCGAGGCACGCGAGTGGCCGGCGAACGGGCATCCGCGCCGGGCCGGGATCTCCTCCTTCGGGCTCTCCGGCACCAACGCCCACGTGATCATCGAGGAGGCCCCCGCCGACGGTGACGCGGCCACGCCCCGACCGGTCGACGGCCCGGTGCCCTGGCTGCTGTCGGCGCGGTCCGACACCGCCGTGCGCGACCTGGCCGGACGGCTGGCCGACCTCGCCGCCCGGATCGAGCCGGCCGACGTGCCGGCGGCGGGCCGGACGCTCGCCACCGGACGGGCACTCTTCGGTCACCGGGCCGTGGTGCTGGGTGCGGCCCCGGCGGAGCTGTCCGCCGGCCTGACCGCCCTGGCCGCCGGCACCGGCGCTCCCGGCCTGGTCACCGGCGTGGCTCGGCCGGGTGGTCGGCTGGCGGTGCTGTTCACCGGTCAGGGCGCGCAGCGGCTCGGGATGGGTCGCTCGTTGCACGCGGCGTTCCCGGTGTTCGCCGCGGCGTTCGACGCGGTGGTGTCCGAGCTGGACGCACACCTGGATCGGCCGTTGCGTGAGGTCGTCTGGGGTGACGATGAGGAGTTGATCCGGCGGACGGGTTATGCGCAGGCGGGGTTGTTCGCGGTCGAGGTAGCCCTGTTCCGGCTGGTGGAGTCGTGGGGTGTGCGGCCGGACTTCGTCGCCGGGCACTCGATCGGTGAGTTGGCTGCCGCGCATGTGGCCGGGGTGTTGTCGCTGGCGGATGCGTCGCGTCTGGTGGCGGCGCGGGGTCGGTTGATGCAGGCGTTGCCGGCTGGTGGGGCGATGGTGGCGGTGCGGGCGTCGGAGGAGGAGGTGCGGGCGGCGCTGGCGGGTGAGGGTGTGGTGGTCGGGTCCTTTGGAGCTGATGTCGTAAACGACTCAGCTGGCAACGGCACCGGCACCGGCAACGGTCCGGTCACCGGCACCAACACCGAGGACGCCGTCGGCCAGGTCGCGGCCAACGGCACGGGCACGGGCAATGGCGGCGGCCCGGCGGCCGCTGACGGTGTGGACGTCGCCGCGGTCAACGGCCCCCGGTCGGTGGTCATCTCCGGCCCGGAGGCAGCCGTGCTGGCGGTCGCCGAGCACTTCGCCACGCTGGGCCGCAAGACCACGCGACTGCGGGTCAGCCATGCGTTCCACAGCGGGCTGATGGACCCGATGCTCGACGACTTCCGGGCCGTCGCATCGGAGCTGAGCTACACCGAGCCGCAGCTCCCGCTGGTCTCGAACCTGACCGGCGCCCTGGCCACCGCCGAGCTGACCGACCCGAACTACTGGGTGCGGCACGTCCGGGAGGCGGTCCGCTTCGCCGACGGCGTCACCACCCTGCACCAGGCGGGCGCGACCACCTTCCTGGAACTGGGCCCGGACGCCGCGCTCACCCCGCTCATCGAGGGGATCGTGACCGACGCGGTCGTGGTGCCCAGCCTGCGGCGGGGACACGACGAACAGCGGCAGGCCCTGACCGCCCTGACCAGGCTGCACGTCACCGGCACCACCGTCGACTGGACCGCACTGCTCCCGCAGACCGGTCGCACGGTCGACCTGCCCACCTACCCGTTCCAGCGGCAGCGCTACTGGCAGCGGACCAGCACCGCCGACGGGGACCTCGGCGCGGTCGGGGTCGACGCCGCCCGCCACCCGCTGCTCGGCGCCGCCGTCACCCTCGCCGGCTCGGACAGTACCGTCCTCACCGGCCGGCTCTCCGTGCACAGCCAGCCCTGGCTCGCCGACCACGTGGTGGGCGACGCGATCCTGCTGCCGGGCACCGGCTTCGTGGAGCTGGCGCTCAGCGCCGGCGGGCAGGTCGGCTGCGACGCCCTCACCGAACTGGTCCTCGAGGCGCCGCTGGTCGTACCGGAACGCGGCGGGGTGACCGTCCAGGTGCTGCTCGGCGCGGCCGACGAGGCGGGCAGCCGGCCGGTCACCGTCCACTCCCGCGACGGCGGACCGGACCAGCCGTGGACCCGGCACGCCACCGGCGCCGTCGCCCCGGCCACCCGGCCGCCGTCGTTCGACCTGGCCGCGTGGCCGCCGCCGGGCGCCGTCCCGGTCGACCTCACCGGACGGTACGCCGCCCAGGCCGCCGCCGGACTGGCGTACGGGCCGGCGTTCCAGGGGCTGCGCGCCGCGTGGACCGCCGGCGAGCAGGTGTACGCCGAGGTGGCCCTGCCGACCGGGGACGGCGCCGACGACGGGTACCGGATGCACCCGGCCCTCCTCGACGCCTGCCTCCAGGCGGTCGGCCTCGACGCCGGCCAGGTCGGGCCGGTCCGGCTGCCGTTCGCCTTCGCCGGCGTCACCGTCGCGGTGCCCGACGCCACCACCGTCCGGGTCCGGGTCACCCCGGCCGGCGACGGGGTACGCCTCGACATCGCCGACGCCGCCGGCCTGCCGGTCGCCTCGGTGGAGTCGCTCACCCTGCGGGAACTCTCCGCCGCCCAGCTCACCGCCGGCCGGCAGGAACCGCTGTACCGGCTGGTCTGGCAGCCCGCCGCCCCGGTGGCCGCGCCCCCGGTGCGCTGGGCGGCGTGGGAGGACGTCCGCGAGGACGTACCCGAGGTGGTGGTGCTGCGGCCGGAGCCCGGCCGGGACGCCGCCGCCGTGCACCGGGCGACCCACCAGGCCCTGGCGCGGGTCCAGGCCTGGCTCGCCGACGACCGGTACGCCCGGTCCACCCTGGTGGTGGTCACCCGGGGGGCGGTCGCGGTGGCCGACGAGGAGGCCGCCGACCTGGCCGGTGCCGCCGTCTGGGGGCTGGTCCGCTCTGCGCAGTCCGAACAGCCCGACCGGATCGTCCTGGCCGACCTGGACGACCCGGACGACCCGGCGGCGCTCGCCCTGGCCGTCGCCGCGGGCGAACCGCAGGTCGCCGTCCGCGCCGGCGTCGCCCACGTCGCCCGGCTCGCCCGGCTCGCGGTCACCCCGGAGGCTCCGCCGGCCAGCGTGTTCGGCGCCGAGGGGACGGTGCTGGTCACCGGCGCGACCGGCCTGCTCGGCCGGCTCGTCGCCCGGCACCTGGTCACCACGCACGGCGTACGCCGGCTGCTGCTCACCAGCCGGCGGGGCGCCGCGGCGGCCGGGGCGGACGACCTCGTCGCCGAGCTGACCGCGCTCGGCGCGGACGTCCGGCTCGCCGCCTGCGACATGGGTGACCGGGACGCGGTGGCGGCCCTGCTGGCCGGGCTCGACCCGGCGCACCCGCTCACCGGGATCGTGCACTCCGCCGGTGTGCTCGACGACGGGGTGATCGGGTCGCTCACCCCGGACCGCGTCGACGTCGTGTTCCGCCCCAAGGTGGACGCGGCGCTGCACCTGCACGAGCTGACCGCCGACCT
This sequence comes from Micromonospora sp. CPCC 206171, assembly GCF_036906755.1. NCBI lineage: Bacteria > Bacillati > Actinomycetota > Actinomycetes > Micromonosporales > Micromonosporaceae > Micromonospora > Micromonospora sp. CPCC 206171. Next base: position 23,102 of record NZ_JBAKHT010000032.1, read on the forward strand.
GCCGCTCACCGCGTTCGTGCTCTTCTCCTCCGCCGCCGGGGTGGTCGGCAACCCGGGTCAGGGCAGCTACGCCGCCGCCAACGCCTGCCTCGACGCGCTCGCCGCGCACCGCCGAGCCGTCGGCCTGCCCGCCCAGTCGCTCGCCTGGGGAGCCTGGGCCGGCGACGCGGGAATGGCCGCCGACCTCACCGCCGGCGACCGGGCCCGCGTCGAGCGGACCGGCGTTCGCCCGCTCGCGCCCGCCGAAGGGCTCGCGCTGCTGGACGCGGCCGCCGCCACCGACGCGGCGGTGGTCGTACCGGTGGCGCTGGACCTGGCGGCGCTGGCCGGCGTACCCGACCTGCCGCCGCTCTTCCGCGGCGTGGTGCGGCGACCGGCGCGCGCCGGTGGCGGGGCCGGACCGGACGCCGCGGCGCTGACCCGGCGGCTCGCCGCGCTGCCGGCCGACGAGCGCGAAGCCGCGCTGCTCGACGTCGTGCTCACCCAGGCGGCGGCGATCCTCGGGCACGCCGGCCCGCAGGACGTCGACCCGGACCGGGCGTTCCAGGAACTCGGCTTCGACTCGCTGAGCGCGGTGGAGTTCCGCAACCAGCTCAACACCGCCACCGGCCTGCGGCTGCCCGCGACGCTGGTCTTCGACCACCCCAACGCGCGGGTCCTCGCCGCCGAACTGGTCACCGCGCTCGCCCCGGCGTCGGCCGACGGGCTGCCCGAGGACCGGGTGCGGGAGGTCCTCCAGGGCATCCCGCTGAACCGGCTGCGGGAGGCCGGACTGCTGGACCGGCTGCTCGAACTCGGTGGGCTCGCCCCCACGCCGGACCCGGCCACGACGGACGACGGGGCCGGCCGCTCGATCGACGAGATGGACGCCGACGACCTGATCAGCATGGCGCTGGGCGACCAGGACCTCGACGACCTCATGACGGGAGACCCTCGATGACCGACGACAAGCTCGTCGCCGCGCTGCGCAGCTCGCTCAAGGAGACCGAGCGGCTGCGCGCGCAGAACCGGCGGCTCACCGCGGCCGCCCGCGAGCCGGTCGCGATCGTCGGGATGAGCTGCCGGTTCCCCGGCGGGGTGAGCACGCCGGAGCAGCTGTGGCGGCTGGTCGCCGACGGGGTCGACGCGATCGGCGACTTCCCCGCCGACCGGGGCTGGAACGTCGACGAGCTGTACGACCCGACCGGCGAGCGCCCGCACACCAGCTACGTCCGGCAGGGCGGGTTCCTCACCGACGCCGCCGCCTTCGACCCGGCGTTCTTCGGGATCAGCCCCAACGAGGCGACCATCATGGACCCGCAGCAGCGGCTGCTGCTGGAGTGCGCCTGGGAGGCGTTCGAGCGGGCGGGCATCGACCCCGGCACGCTGCGCGGCAGCCGTACCGGGGTGTTCGCCGGGCTGATGTACCACGACTACGCCAGCAGCCACGCCACCGGCTCGGTCGCCTCCGGCCGGGTGGCGTACGCGCTGGGGCTGGAGGGGCCGGCGGTGACCGTGGACACCGCCTGCTCGTCGTCGCTGGTCGCGTTGCACCTGGCGGTGCAGGCGCTGCGGTCGGGGGAGTGCACCCTCGCGCTCGCCGGTGGCGCGGCGGTGATGGCGACGCCCGAGGCCTTCGTCGAGTTCAGCCGTCAGCGGGGGCTGGCCCCGGACGGCCGGTGCAAGTCGTTCGGGGCGGGCGCCGACGGCACCGGCTGGGGCGAGGGCGCCGGCTTCCTGCTGGTGGAACGCCTCTCGGACGCCCAGCGGCTCGGCCACCCGGTGCTGGCGGTGGTCCGCGGCACGGCGGTGAACCAGGACGGCGCGTCGAACGGCTTCTTCGCCCCGAACGGCCCCGCCCAGCAGCGGGTGATCCGCGCCGCCCTCGCCTCGGCCGGCGTCCCCGCCGCCGAGGTGGACGTCGTGGAGGCGCACGGCACCGGCACCACCCTCGGCGACCCGATCGAGGCCCAGGCTCTGCTCGCCACGTACGGGCAGGATCGGCCCGCGGACCGGCCGCTCCGGCTCGGGTCGATCAAGTCGAACCTCGGGCACACCCAGGCCGCCGCCGGTGTCGCCGCCGTCATCAAGATGGTGCAGGCGATGCGGCACGGGCTGATGCCCCGGACCCTGCACGCCGAGGAGCGCTCGCCCCAGGTGGACTGGTCGTCCGGCGCGGTCGAGCTGCTGACCGAGGCACGCGAGTGGCCGGCGGAGGGGCATCCGCGCCGGGCGGGCATCTCGTCGTTCGGCCTCTCCGGCACCAACGCCCACGTCATCGTCGAACAGGCCCCGGAGTCCGCCCCGCAGCCGGACGCCGGCGTGCCCTCGTCGCTGGTGCCCTGGGTGCTGTCGGCGAAGTCCGACCCGGCGCTACGCGAACTCGCGGACCGCTTCGCCGGCGTCGCCGCGCATCTCGCGCCGGTGGAGCTGGGCGCCGCGGCCCGAACCCTGGTCACCGGTCGGGCGACGTTCGGCCACCGGGCGGTGGTGCTGGGCGCGGACCCGGCCGAGCTGTCCGCCGGGCTGGCGGCGGTGGCGGCCGGGGAGCGGGCGCCGCACGCCGTCTCCGGGGTGGCCCGGTCCGGTCGGCTGGCGGTGTTGTTCACCGGTCAGGGCGCTCAGCGGCTTGGCATGGGTCGCTCGTTGCACGCGGCGTTCCCGGTGTTCGCGGGGGCCTTCGACGCGGTGGTGGCCGAGCTGGACGCGCACCTGGATCGGCCGTTGCGTGAGGTTGTCTGGGGTGACGATGAGGAGTTGATCCGGCGGACGGGTTATGCGCAGGCCGGCTTGTTCGCGGTCGAGGTAGCCCTGTTCCGGCTGGTGGAGTCGTGGGGTGTGCGGCCGGACTTCGTCGCCGGGCACTCGATCGGTGAGTTGGCTGCCGCGCATGTGGCCGGGGTGTTGTCGCTGGCGGATGCGTCGCGTCTGGTGGCGGCGCGGGGTCGGTTGATGCAGGCGTTGCCGGCTGGTGGGGCGATGGTGGCGGTGCGGGCGTCGGAGGAGGAGGTGCGGGCGGCGCTGGCGGGTGAGGGTGCGGTGGTTGGATCCTTTGGAGCTGATGTCGTAAACGACTCAGCCCCCACCGGCACCGCCACCGCCACCGGCACCGACTCGGTGGCGAATGCTGCTGTGAACATCGCGGCGGTCAACGGCCCCCGGTCGGTGGTCATCTCCGGCCCCGAAGCCGCCGTGCTGCACGTGGCCGAGCACTTCGCCACGCTGGGTCGAAAGACCACCCGCCTGCGGGTCAGCCACGCGTTCCACAGCGGGTTGATGGACCCGATGCTCGACGACTTCCGGGCCGTCGCGGCGGGGCTGACCTACGCCGAGCCGCAGCTCCCGGTCGTGTCGAACCTGTCCGGCGCCCTGGCCACCAGCGAGCTGACCGACCCGGAGTACTGGGTGCGGCACGTCCGTGAGGCAGTGCGTTTCGCCGACGGCATCACCGCCCTGCACCAGGCGGGAGCGACCACGTTCCTGGAACTCGGCCCGGACGCCGCGCTCACCCCGCTGATCGAGGGCATCCTCACCGACGACGTCACGATCATCCCCAGCCTGCGGCGGGGACACGACGAACAGCGGCAGGCCCTGACCGCCCTGGCCAGGCTGCACGTCACCGGCACCACCGTCGACTGGACCGCACTGCTCCCGCAGACCGGTCGCACGGTCGACCTGCCCACGTACCCGTTCCAGCGGCAGCGGTACTGGCTGCACACCCTCGACTACCTCGCCGAATCCTGGCTGGCCGGCGCGCTCGGCGACGACCCGGCCGCGCTCGGCCTGACCCCCGTCGACCATCCGCTGCTGCGGGCCGCCGTGGCCACCGCCCAGGCCGACGGCCTCGTCCTCACCGGCCGGCTGTCCCGGCAGGCGCAGCCCTGGCTCGCCGACCACGACGTGCTCGGCACCGTGCTGCTGCCCGGCACCGGCCTGGTCGAACTCGCCCTGCGCGGCGGCGAGGAGGCCGGCTGCCACCGCCTCGACGAGCTGACCCTCACCGCGCCGCTGGTACTGCCCGAACGCGGCGACGTCATGGTGCAGGTGGTCGTCGGCGACCCCGACAGCGCCGGGCGTCGTACCGTCGGCGTCTACTCCCGGGCCCCCGGCGGCCGTTGGGCACTGCACGCCGACGGGCTGCTCGTCGCCGACGCCGCCGAGCCGTCCGTCGACCTGACCGCGTGGCCGCCGCCGGGCGCGACCCCGCTGGCCACCGAGGGCGCGTACGAGCGGTTGCGCGGGCGGGGGTACGCGTACGGGCCGACGTTCCAGGGGCTGCGGGCCGCCTGGGAACGCGGCGACGAGCTGTACGCGGAGGTGGCCCTGCCCGACGAGGCGCACCCGGACGCGACCCGGTTCGGCCTGCACCCGGCGCTGCTCGACGCCGCCATGCACGCCTCCCTGCTCCAGGACCACGACGGTTCCGGGGCGACGCTGCTGCCGTTCGCCTGGAACGGCGTCTCCCGGCACGCCGTCGGCGCCACCGCGCTGCGGCTGCGGATGGCGCCCACCGGCCCGGACAGTGTCACCCTCACCGTCGCCGACCCGTCCGGGCAGCCGGTGCTCACTGTCGGGTCGCTGGTGTCCCGGCCGGTTTCCGCCGCGCAACTCGACGGTGTCCGGGCCGGCCGCGACCAGGTGCTGCACCGGGTGCGGTGGCAGTCGGCGGCCACCCCGGACGGGGCGCCGGACCCGTCCCGCTGGGCGGTGGTCGGCGACGCCGTCGCGGTGCCGGGGGTGCCGTCGTACGCCGATCTGGACGCGGTCGGCGCGGCGGACGCCGTACCGGAGGTGGTGCTGCTGCCGCTCGCGGCCGGCGACGGCGACGTGCCGGCGGCGGTCCGGGAGGTGACCGGGGCGGCGCTGGCGGCCGTGCGGGCCTGGCTTGCCGACGACCGGCTCGCCGACTCGCGGCTGGTGCTGCTCACCCGGAAGGCCGTGGTCACCGGCCCCGACGACCGGGTGGCGCTGGACCAGGCGCCGGTCTGGGGTCTGGTCCGGGCGGCGCAGGCGGAGAACCCGGAGCGGTTCGTCCTCGCCGACACCGACGGCCGGCCGGAGTCCTGGGCCGCGCTGCCGGCGGCCCTCGCGGCGGGGGAGCCCGAGCTGGCGCTGCGCGCGGGCCGCCTGTTCGTGCCCCGGCTCGTGCCGGCCTCCGACGCCGCCGCCCCCGCCTCCGACGCCGCCGTCCCCGCCGACACCGCGACGGATGCCGGCACGGCGCTGGTCACCGGGGGCACCGGCGGGCTCGGCGCGTTGATCGCGCGGCACCTGGTCACCGACCACGGCGTCCGCCACCTGGTGCTCACCAGTCGACGCGGGCCGGCCGCCCCCGGCGTGGACGCGCTGGTCAGCGACCTGACCGCGCTCGGCGCGACGGTACGCGTCGCGGCCTGCGACGCCGCCGACCGGGAGACCCTGGCCACCCTGCTGGCCGACATCCCCGCCGCCCATCCGCTGCGGATCGTGGTGCACGCCGCCGGGGTCGCCGACAACGGCGTGGCCGCCACGCTCACCCCGGAACGGCTCGCGGCCACCCTCGCGCCCAAGGTGGACGGTGCCTGGCACCTGCACGAGCTGACCCGCGAGGCGGACCTGTCCGCGTTCGTGCTCTTCTCCTCCGCGGGCGGGCTGGTGCTCGCCGCCGGCCAGGCCGGCTACGCGGCGGCGAACGTCTTCCTCGACGCGCTCGCCGAGCACCGGGCCGCGCAGGGGCTGCCGGCGACATCGCTGGCGTACGGGCTGTGGGGTACCGACGCGGGACTGGGTGCCGTGCTCAGCGACGCCGACCTGGAACGGATGGCCCGCCAGGGCTTCCCCGCGCTCACCGAGGCCGACGGGCTGGCCGCGTTCGACACCGCCCTGCGGGACCGGCCGGTCACCCTCGTGCCGCTGCGGATCGACCCGGCCGCCGTGCGCACCGACGCCGGCATTCCCGCGCTGCTGCGCGCCCTGGTCCGGACGCCCCGGCGGTTGCGCCGGGCCACCGACACCCCGGCCGCCGCCGGGCGGTTCGCCGGCCTGTCCGGCCCCGACCGGCTCCGCGCCCTGCGGGACCTGGTCCGCGCCCAGGTCGCCGCCGTCCTCGGGTACGACTCCGCCGAGGCGGTGGAGCCGGACCGCGCCTTCTCCGAGCTGGGCTTCGACTCGCTGTCGGCGGTGGAACTGCGCAACGCGCTGGGCGCGGCGACCGACCTGCGGCTGCCCGCCACGCTGGTCTTCGACTACCCGACCGCCGACGCCGTGGCGGCGTACCTCGACTCGCTGCTCGGCGGTGCCTCGACCGACGCCCTCGCCCTGGCCGGGCCGCGCCCGGTGGACGAGCCGATCGCCATCGTCGGGATGAGCTGCCGCTTCCCCGGCGGGGTCGGCTCGCCCGAGGAGCTGTGGCGGCTGGTCGCCGACGGGGTGGACGCGATCGCGCCGCTGCCCACCGACAGGGGCTGGGCCGACGACCTGTACCACCCGGAGCCGGGCCGCCCCGGCCGCTGCTACGCCCGGGCCGGCGGGTTCCTGCCCGACGCCGCCGACTTCGACGCCGGCTTCTTCGGCATCAGCCCGAACGAGGCGTACGCGGTGGACCCTCAGCAGCGGTTGCTGCTGGAGTGTGCCTGGGAGGCGTTCGAGCGGGCCGGGATCGGTCCGGGCACGCTCAAGGGCAGTCCCACCGGCGTCTTCGCCGGCCTGATGTACCACGACTACGGGTACGGCAGCTCCGCCGGCGGCAGTGCGGCGGCCGGCCGGGTGTCGTACGTGCTGGGCCTGGAGGGCCCGGCGGTGGCGGTGGACACCGCCTGCTCGTCGTCGCTGGTGGCGTTGCACCTGGCGGTCCAGGCGCTGCGGTCGGGCGAGTGCTCGCTGGCGCTCGCCGGCGGCGTGACCGTGATGGCCACCCCGGAGATCCTGATCGAGTTCTCCCGGCAGCGCGGCCTCTCGCCGGACGGCCGGTGCCGCTCCTTCGGGGCGGGCGCCGACGGGACCGGCTGGGCCGAGGGCGCCGGTTTCCTGCTGGTCGAGCGCCTGTCCGACGCCCAGCGGCTCGGCCACCCGGTGCTCGCCGTGGTACGTGGCTCGGCGGTCAACTCCGACGGTGCGTCGAACGGCTTCTTCGCCCCGAACGGCCCGTCGCAGCAGCGGGTGATCCGGGCCGCCCTGGCGTCGGCCGGCGTGCCGGCCGCCGAGGTCGACGTGGTCGAGGCCCACGGCACGGGTACGACCCTGGGTGACCCGATCGAGGCGCAGGCGCTGCTGGCCACCTACGGCCAGGACCGGCCCGCCGATCGGCCACTGTGGTTGGGTTCGATCAAGTCGAACCTCGGGCACACCCAGGCCGCCGCCGGTGTCGCCGGCGTGATCAAGATGGTGCAGGCGATGCGGCACGGACTGATGCCGCCGACGCTGCACGCCGACGAGCGCTCGCCGCAGGTGGACTGGTCCGCCGGCGCGGTCGAGCTGCTGAACCGGCCCCGCGAATGGTCGGCGAACGGGCATCCGCGCCGGGCCGGCATCTCGTCCTTCGGACTCTCCGGCACCAACGCCCACGTCATCCTCGAACAGGCCCCACCGCCCCCGACCACCCCCGCGGAGTCGGGCAGCGGGACGCCGGGACCGCTGCCCTGGCTGCTCTCCGCCCGCTCCGAGGTGGCGCTGCGGGCCCAGGCCGCTCGGCTGCACCGGCACCTGTCGGGCCGGCCGGAGCTGCGGCCGTCGGACGTGGCGTACTCGCTGGCGACCGGCCGCGCCGCTCTGGAACAGCGGGCCGCCGTGCTGGGCGCCGACCGCGACGAACTCCTCGCCGGGCTGGCCACCCTGGCCGACGGCGGGACGTCGGCGACCGTCCTGTCGGGGGTGGCCCGGTCCGGTCGGCTGGCGGTGTTGTTCACCGGTCAGGGCGCGCAGCGGCTTGGCATGGGTCGCTCGTTGCACGCGGCGTTCCCGGTGTTCGCGGCGGCGTTCGACGCGGTGGTGGCGGAGCTGGACGCACACCTGGATCGGCCGTTGCGTGAGGTCGTCTGGGGTGACGATGAGGAGTTGATCCGGCGGACGGGTTATGCGCAGGCGGGGTTGTTCGCGGTCGAGGTAGCGCTGTTCCGGCTGGTGGAGTCGTGGGGTGTGCGGCCGGATTTCGTGGCCGGGCACTCGATCGGTGAGTTGGCTGCCGCGCATGTGGCCGGGGTGTTGTCGTTGGCGGATGCGTCGCGTCTGGTGGCGGCGCGTGGGCGGTTGATGCAGGCGTTGCCGGCTGGTGGGGCGATGGTGGCGGTGCGGGCGTCGGAGGAGGAGGTGCGGGCGGCGCTGGCGGGTGAGGGTGTGGTGGTCGGGTCCTTTGGAGCTGATGTCGTAAACGACTCAGCCGCCAACGCCAATGCCAACGGCGACGGCGTCGGCGTCGGCGTCGGCACGGGTGATGCTGGCGGTCTGGCGGCAGGTGCCGGGGTGGACATCGCCGCCGTCAACGGCCCCCGGTCCGTGGTCATCTCCGGCTCCGAGGTCGCCGTGCTGCACCTGGCCGAGCACTTCACCAACCTGGGGCGGAAAACCACGCGGCTGCGAGTGAGTCACGCGTTCCACAGCGGGCTGATGGCCCCGATGCTCGACGACTTCCGGGCCGTCGCGGCGAGCCTCACCTACACCGAGCCCCAGCTTCCGGTCGTGTCCAATCTGACCGGCGCCCTGGCCACCAGCGAGCTGACCGACCCGGAGTACTGGGTGCGGCACGTCCGTGAGGCAGTGCGTTTCGCCGACGGCATCACCGCCCTGCACCAGGCGGGAGCGACCACGTTCCTGGAACTCGGCCCGGACGCCGCGCTCACCCCGCTGATCGAGGGCATCCTCACCGACGACGTCACGATCATCCCCAGCCTGCGGCGGGGACACGACGAACAGCGGCAGGCCCTGACCGCCCTGGCCAGGCTGCACGTCACCGGCACCACCGCCGACTGGACCGCACTGCTCACCGGCACCCGCGTCGAGCTGCCCACCTACCCGTTCCAGCGGCAGCGCTACTGGCGTCCGGAACGGCCCGGCAGCGAGGCAGCCACCCCGGCCGGTCTCGCCGCGACCGAGCACCCGCTGCTCGGCGCGTCGGTCACCCTCGCCGACACCGACGGCGTGCTCTTCACCGGCCGGCTCTCCGTCGACACCCAGCCCTGGCTCGCCGACCACACGGTCGGCGACACCGTCCTCTTCCCCGGCACCGGCTTCGTCGAGCTGGCGGTCGCCGCCGGCGAGCGGACCGACGCGCCGGTGGTCGAGGAGCTGATCCTGCACGCCCCGCTGATGCTGCCCGAGAACACGGCGGTCACCCTCCAGGTCGCCGTCGGCCCACCCGACGAGGGCGGTTCCCGGTCCCTCACCGTCCACTCCCGCGCCGGCGAGGCCGACCCGTGGACCCGACACGCCGACGGCCGGATCGGTGCCGGTGGCACGGCGCCCGCCGTGGACCTGACCGCCTGGCCGCCGCCGGGCGCGACCCCGCTGCCGACCGGCGACGCGTACGAGCGGATGGCCGAGCGCGGCTACGGCTACGGGCCCACCTTCCAGGGGTTGCGGGCCGCCTGGCAGCGCGGCGACGAGCTGTACGCCGAGATCAGCCTGCCGGACGCCGCGCACGCCGAAGCCGAGCAGTTCGTGCTGCATCCGGCCCTGCTCGACGCCGCGCTGCACGTGCTCGGACTCGCCGACGGCGACGCCGACGACCAGGGCGGCACCATGCTGCCCTTCTCCTGGAACACCGTCACCCCGCATGCCACCGGCGCCCGGGGGCTGCGGGTGGCGATCCGCCCGACCGGCCCCCGCGAGGTCTCGCTCGACCTGGCCGACCTCTCCGGCGCGCCGGTCGCCGCCGTCGGCTCCCTCGCCCTGCGGGAGGTCGACGCGGCGCAGCTCCGGGCCGCCGCGCCGGGCCGGCAGGACGGCCTGTACCGGCTCGCCTGGACCCCCGCCGCCGAACTGCCGAGCGCCACCACCGGCACCGGCTGGGCCCTCATCGGCCAGCCGGGCCCTCACCGTGCCATCCCCGGCGCCGACACGGGTCCGGCGAACGCCCCGGCCCCTGCCGCTTCCGGCATCGACGCCGTTCCGGCGACCGACCCAGACCTCGACGCGCTCGGCCGGGCCGTCGGGCCGGCGAACGACCTGGATCTGCCGGCGCTCGGCCGGAACGGTGGCCCGGCGGACGACGGGGATCTCGTCCTGCACGACGGGGACGGCGGCCCGGCGAACGACCTGGATCTCGCCGCGCCCGGCGGGGAGGGCAGCCTTCCCGGTTACCCGGATCTCGCCGCGCTCGGCGCCGCCGTGGACGCCGGCCTTCCGGCGCCCGGCGTGGTGCTCTTCCGGGTCCCCCGCCCGCAGACCACACCCGCCACCGACGGGCGCTCCGACCGGAGCGAGCCGAACGCCGACGTCCTGGCCGGCGTCCGCGGCTGCGTGTACGAGGTCCTGGACCTCGTCCAGGGCTGGCTCGCCGACCCCCGCTTCACCGCCGCCCGGCTGGTCCTGCTCACCGAGGGCGCGGTCGGCGCCGACGGGGCGGACGTGGCGCTGGCCCAGGCGCCGGTCTGGGGCCTGCTCCGGGCCGCCCAGGCGGAGAACCCCGGCCGTTTCGTGCTGCTCGACACCGACCGGACCGCCGCCTCCCGGGACGCCCTCGGGCCCGCCCTGGCCACCGACGAGCCGGAACTGATGATCCGCTCAGGGCGGGTGCTGGTGCCTCGCCTGGTCCGCGAGCCGTACGCCCCGGCCGACGCCCCGGCCGGGCTGGACCCCGACGGCACCGTGCTGATCACCGGAGGCACCGGTGGGCTGGGCGCGCTGGTGGCCCGGCACCTCGCCGGGGCGTACGGGATCAGGCACCTGCTGCTGACCAGCCGGCGCGGGCCGGCGGCGCCCGGGGTGGACGAGCTCCGCGCCGACCTGGCCGCGCTCGGCGCCACCGCCGACGTGGTGGCCTGCGACGTGGGCGACCGCGACCAGCTCGCCGCGCTGCTCGCCGGCGTGCCCGACCGGCGTCCGCTGACCGCCGTGGTGCACGCGGCGGCGGTGGTGGACGACGGAGTGGTGGGCTCGCTGACCCCGGAGCGGATCGACGGGGTGCTGCGCCCGAAGGTGGACGCCGCCTGGCACCTGCACGAGCTGACCCGCGACGCCGGTCTGGCCGCGTTCGTGCTCTTCTCCTCGGCCGGCGGGCTGGTGCTCGCCGCCGGGCAGGGCGGGTACGCCACGGCGAACGTCTTCCTCGACGCGCTCGCGCAGCACCGGGTCGCGGCCGGCCTGCCCGCCACCTCGGTCGCCTACGGGCTCTGGGGCACCGACGTCGGCCTGGGCGCCTGGCTCACCGAGGCGGACCTGCACCGGATGGCCCGGCAGGGCCTGCCCGCGCTGACCGTGCCGGAGGGGCTGGCCGCCCTCGACACCGCGCTGCGCAGCCCCCGGGCGACGCTGGTGCCGGTGAAGGTCGACGTGGCGGCGCTGCGCGCCCGCGCCGACGAGCCGCCCGCGCTGCTGCGTGGCCTGCTGCCCCGGGTGCGCCGGCGCAGCGCCGCGGCCGCCGTCGACCCGGAGTGGTTCGCCCGCCGGCTCGCCGGCCAGCCCCCGGCCGAACAGGAGCGCCAGGTCACCGAGCTGGTACGCGGCCACGCCGCCGCCGTGCTCGGCCACGACGGTCCCGAGGCGGTCGACCCCGAGCGGGACTTCCTCGAACTGGGCTTCGACTCGCTCGCCGCGGTGGAGCTGCGCAACCGGCTCAACGCGGCGACCGGGCTGCGGCTGGCCCCGATGGCGGTGTTCGACAACAAGAACCCTGCCGCGCTGGCCCGGCACCTGCGCGCCGAACTGGCCCCGGCCGCCGGTGGCGTGCCCGCCCCGGAGCCGACCGGCGAGCCGGACACCCTGGCCGGGCTGTTCCGGGCGGCGGTGCTGGGCAACGAGGTGCTCAAGGGCTTCAACCTGCTGCGGGCGGTGGCCGACCTGCGACCCCGGTTCACCTCCGTCGCCGACTTCGGGGCGGTGCCGCCGGGCGTCATCATGGCCGACGGACCCGGTTCACCCGTACTCATCGGGATCAGCACCCCGATGGCCACCGGCGGCCCGCACCAGCACGCCCGGCTGGCCGCCGCGTTCCGGGGCCGGCGTCCGATGGTCTCGCTGACCAACCCGGGCTTCGTCGCCGGGGAGCGGCTGCCCGACTCGGTGGACGCGGTGGTCGACGTGCTCGCCGAGAGCGTCGTCCGGGCCGCCGCCGGACGCCCGTTCGTCCTCATCGGCTACTCCTCGGGCGGGACGCTCGCCTACGCCACCGCGGGGCACCTGGAACGGAGTCTGGGGGTGCGCCCCGCCGGGGTGGTGCTGATGGACACCTACCGGGTCGACACCGACGACCGAGACCAGTCCCGCCTGATGGAGCAGCTCACCGTGGGGCTGGTCCAGGCCGACGCCCGCTTCGGGATGCTCAACAGCGCCGCCCTGTCGGGGATGAACCGCTACTTCGACCTGGTGCCCCGGTTCCGGCTGGACCCGGTCGAGGCGCCGGTGCTCTTCGTCGGCGCGGCCGAGCCGTTCCGGCCCGACGCGGCCGACGACGGCTCCTGGCAGGCCCGGCCCTGGGAGCCGACGCACGACTACCGCACCGTCGCGGCCACCCACTTCACCATGATCGAGGACCGGGCGGCGGTCGCCGCGGAGGTCGTCGAGGAGTGGCTCGGGACGCTCACCCCTAGGGGCTGATAGGGGTATGGACCGCCCGCCGGGATCCATAGTGTCTGCCACGGGAAGCGACCGACGCACGATAGGGAGCAACGGATGAGCACCGACGGCAGCTGGCAGCTGGACATCGAGAGCCCGCTCGGCAAGCAGAGCCTCTGGGTCGAACTGACCGAGGAGGGCGAGAAGCTGATCGGCAAGGCCCGAGCCAACGGCCAGGTCATCGACCCCGACATCATCGACGGTGAGAAGGTCGGTGACGTCGCCTCGTGGAAGATCAAGTGCCGAAAGCCGGTCCCGCTGACCATGAAGGTCACCGTCACCGTCAACGGCGACACCATGACCGGCAAGGCCAAGCCGGGCATGTTCGGTACCTTCCCGGTCACCGGCCGCCGCGTCTAGTGACCGCACCGACGACCAAGGGGACGGCGCCGTTCGGCGAATTCCGGACCTGGTACCGGGTCACGGGGGAGCTGTCGCCGCAACGCACCGCGCTGGTGGTCGTGCACGGCGGCCCCGGCAGCACCCACGACTACCTGACCAGCCTGTCGGTGTTCGCCGACGGCGGCACCCCCGTCGTCCACTACGACCAGCTGGGCAACGGGGGTTCCACCCACCTGCCGGGCCGGCCGGCCGAGTTCTGGACCGTCCAGCTCTTCCTCGACGAGCTGGACAACCTCCTGCGCCACCTCGGGATCGCCGACAACTACGCCCTGTTCGGACACTCCTGGGGCGGCCTGCTGGTGGCGAAGCACGCGGCGGCGGCGCCGGCCGGCCTGAAGGGCCTGATCATCGCCGACGCGCCGGCGTCGTACCCGCTGTGGCTGGCGGCGATGGCGGAGCTGCGCGCCGCGCTGCCGGCCGGGGTCGACGACACGCTGCGCCGCCACGAGGCGGCGGGCACCACCGACAGCGACGAGTACCACGCCGCCACCAAGGTCTTCTACGACCGGCACCTGTGCCGGCTCGACCCGTGGCCCCGCGACTACCAGGCCTCCTTCTACGAGCTCTACAACGACCCGACGGTGTACCTCGCGATGAACGGACCGAGCGAGTTCCACGTCATCGGGTCGCTGAAGGACTGGGGCGTCACCGACTGTCTCGCCGACATCGCGGTGCCCACCCTGGTCATCTCGGGCCGCCACGACGAGGCCACCCCGGCCACCGTCCGGCCCTTCGTCGACCTCATCCCGGACGCGCGCTGGGAGTTGTTCGACGACTCCAGCCACGTGCCGCACCTGGAGGAGCCGGAGCGGTTCCGCCAGACGGTGGGCGACTACCTCAAGACCGTCGCGCAGGTGTGACGAAGGACGGACATCGATGACCGACGCGGTCGGGCGGTTCCCCGCCGACACCCTGGACCAGTTCGTACTCGGCCCCGCCGCCCGCACTCCGGACAAGCCGGCGGTGATCGAGCGGGCCGGCGGTGCGCTGGTGACGGTCACGTACGGCGAGCTGGCCCGCGCGGTCGACGCGCGGGCCACCGCGCTGGCCGAGGCGGGCGTCGGCACCGGCGACCGCGTCGTCATCGAGTCGCAGACCTCCGCCGCCGCCATCGCGCTGCTGCTCGCCTGCTCCCGGCTCGGCGCGGCGTTCGTGCCGGTCGACCCGGACACCCCGGACCTGCGGGTACGCGCCATCGTCGAGGCGACCGACCCGGTGCTGCACCTCCGGCCCGCCGGCCGCCCGGCCCGGGAACTACCACCGAGCACCGCCGTCGCCGAGTTCAGCCCGGACGGGCTGGTCGCCCCCGCCGGCAAGCCCCGGCAGCGCCGCCGCCGCGCGGTGGTGGGCACCGACCCGGCGTACCTGATCTTCACCTCCGGGACCACCGGGCAGCCCAAGGGTGTGGTGCTCAGTCACCACGCCGCGCTGGCCTTCTACCGGGGCGCCCAGCGCTTCGGCGTGGTGGCCGCCGACGACGTGGTGGCCAGCACCTCGCCGCTGGCCTTCGACGTCTCGCTGTTCGACCTCGGGGTCACGCTGGGCAGCGGGGCGACCCTCGCGCCGGTGCCCCGCGAGTTCCTGAGCTTCCCGCGCCGGCTGCTCGGCTTCCTCCGCGACGCCGGCGCGACCGTGGTGCACGGCGTGCCGTCGCTGTGGCGGCCGTTGCTGCGCCACGAGCCCGACGGCCTTGCCGCCCTGGGCCGGTTGCGCGGCATCCTCTTCGCCGGCGAGAACTTCCCCCTCGCGGAGCTGCGCCGGCTGCGCGAGCTGCACCCGCGACTGCGGGTGGTCAACGCGTTCGGCGCCACCGAGACGGTGGCCTGCTCCTTCGCCGAGGTGCCCGACCCGCTGCCCGTCGACGCCGAGCGGCTCTCCATCGGCGACGGCTACCCGGGCGCCGAGCTGCTGCTGGTCGACTCCGACGGCGGCGTGGTCGACGCCCCGGGCGCGGTCGGCGAGATCCACGTCCGCTGCCCGTCGCTGTTCAGCGGCTACTGGGACGACCCGGCGGCCACCCGGCAGGTGCTGGTGCCCGACCCCCTGGAGCCCCGCTCCGGGCAGCTCGTCTACCGCTCCGGCGACCTGGCGTACCGGGGGGCCGACGGGGAGCTGTACTTCTGCGGCCGGACCGACTCGATGGTGAAGATCCGGGGCAACCGGATCGAGCTGGGCGAGGTGGAACGCCGGCTGCTGGACCATCCGACGGTCGGCGCGGCGGTGGCGGTGGCGGCCCCGGTGACCGACGGCGAGCCGAGCCTGCACGCCTTCGTGGTGCCCCGGCCGGGAGCCACCGTCGGCGCGGCCGAGCTGGTGGAGCGGTGCCGGCGCACCATGCCGGCGTACATGGTCCCGGCGCGGTTCCACTTCCTCACCGAGCTGCCGCTGACCGCCAACGGAAAGGCGAACCGGACCGCGCTGGCCGAACTGGCCCGCGCGGCCCGGTAGGCCGCCGGATCATCCCACCAGGCTCCGCTGCCGCGGCCGGGGCCGCAGCGCGAGCGCCGGGGTCAGGGTCAGCACGTCGAACGGCCGCCGCGCCGCGTCCACCCGGCCCCAGAGCCCGTCCGGACCGGAGACGCAGAGCCGGGACACCCCGTGGGCGCGCAGCGTCCCCAGCGCCCCGGGCCAGCGCACCTGCCGGACGATCCCGTCCAGCAGCAGCCGGCGCACCTGCTCGCCCCGGGTCAGCACCGCGCCGTCGTGGTCGGAGACCATCGGCAGTCGCGGGTCGGTGAACGGCAGCCCGGCCACCAGCTCCCGCTCCACCGTGGCCCGCAGCGGGGCGAACGCGGCCGAGTGCATCGGCGGGCTCATCGTGTACAGCGGCAGCCCGCCGCGCGCCCGCACGGCCGCCTGGAGCCACTCCAGCCGGCGCCGGCGCACCGAGAGCATCCAGAAGTCGTCGTCGACGTGGCAGGCCGTCTCGTACCACTCGCCGGCCTCGTCCAACTCGCCGAGGATCTCCGCCAGCCGGGCCCGGGGCGTCCGGGCGAAGGACTGGGTGACCACGTCGCTGTGCGCGTGGGCGAAGTACTCGTCCAGGTGCCGGTTCCAGCCGACGGTGAGCCGTACCGCGTCGGGGAAGCTGAGCGCCCCGGCGTAGACGGCCGCCGGCGTGCCGCCGAAGCTCGGCCCGACGACGATGTCGGGCCGGACGTCCAGCGCGTCCTCGGCCCAGTACGCCAGCGCCAGGCAGACCACCAGGAACGCCACCCGCTCGCTCTCCGAGTAGCCCCCCTCGGCCTGCCGGTACCGGTCCACCAGCGACCAGCCGAGGGCCTCGTCGGCCTGCGCGGTCAGCCGGCGGGCCTCCGGGTTGATCAGCAGGAAGCGCCCGACCTGCGCGAACGAGCTGGGGCTGATCCCGGGGAAGACCACCGCCGTGGCCCCACCGCCGGGCTCGGCCAGGGTGCCGTCGGGAGCGGGGCCGGTCACAGCAGGACCTCCGACCGGTACGCCGGCGGCGCGGCCAGGATCTGGGTGGCGATCGCCTCGACGTAGTCGGTGATGGTGACGTCCCGGTCGAGGTAGGGGACCAGCTCGCGGGTCCGCTCGTAGAGCTCACGGGTGACCGGGGAGAGCCCCTCGTTGCCCCGGATGTCGACCGCCTGGGCGGCGCAGAGCAGCTCGAAGGCGACCACGTAGGTGGCGTTGGCGAGCACCTCCCGGGCCCGCCGGGCGGCCACGAAGCCGAACGAGACGATGTCCTGGAAGTCGCCGGTGCTGGTCAGCGACTGCACGGACATCGGCACCGCCAGCGCCCGCGTCTCGGCGGTCAGCGAGGCGGTCATGAACTGCCCGCCCATCAGGCCGAGCCGCAGGCCGGGGTTCTCCCGGCACAGGAACGCCGGCAGCCCGTTGCTGTTGCTCTTGTCGAGGAACCGGTCGATCCGCCGGTTGGCCAGGTTGGTCAGGGTGGTCAGCGAGATGACCAGGTGGTCCATCGCCATCGCCACGTACTGGCCGTGGAAGTGGCCGTTGTGGAAGACGTCGTTCTCGTCCGGCACCACCAGCGGGTTGTCGTTGGACGAGTTGAGTTCGGCCTCCAGCGTCTCGCCGATCCGGACGAAGCTGTCCAGCACCGGACCGAGGATCTGCGGCGTGCACCGGATCGAGTACGCGTCCTCGATGGGCTGCGAGCCGGCCTTGGCCGAGGAGCCCATCTCGGCGGCCAGCGCCGCCTCGGTCTCCTGCTCGTTGACCGCCAGGGTGGACTCCTGCAGGGTGCGCCAGAGCCGGGCGGCGATCTCGCGCTGACCCTTGTGCGGCTTCAGCTCGTGCACCCGCGGGTCGAACGGCTTGGTCATCCCGCGCAGCCCCTCCACGGACAGCGCCGAGACCGTCAGGTACGTCTCCAGCAGCCGGCTGGCCTGCGAGAAGACCAGGCCGCCCAGGCCGACCATGCCGGAGGTGCCGTTGATCAGCGCCAGCCCCTCCTTGAAGCTGAGCGTCATCGGCGCGATGCCGGCCAGCCGCAGCGCCTCCGCGGCGGGCATGGTCTCGCCCCGGTAGCGGGCCCGCCACTGGCCGACGCAGGCCAGCGCGATCGCGGCGAGCGGGCCGAGGTCCCCGCTGGTGCCCAGCGACCCCTTCTCCGGCACGCACGGGATGATCCCGGCGTTGTACACGGCGATCAGCTTCTCCAGGTTCGCCGGCGAGATCGCCGAATTGCCCCGGGCCAGCGAGACGATCCGGGACAGCATGATCGCCCGGACCGTCCGGTCGTCCAGGTGCGGCCCGACGTTGGTGGCCACCGCGTTGATCAGGTTCTCCTGGAGCTGCTGGGCCATGGTGACCGGCACCAGCCAGTCGACGAAGCCGCCCATGCTGGTGTTGACGCCGTAGATGACCCGGCCCTCGTCGACGAAACGCTGCAGCGTCTCCCGGGAGGTCTGCACGCGCTGCCAGACCTTGTCGTCGAGGCCGACCGGCACCGAGTGCGTGGCCGCCGCCTCCAGTTGCTCCAGCCGGACCCACTGGTCGGCTGCCACAGTGAATTCCACGAGATCGAACCCCCTCCGCGGGACGGATGTCAGCGTTGTCCGCGTCGGGCGGGACCATCGGGCAGCGCGGTGTCGCACTGCCTCTGAGCAGGTGTCCCGTGGAACCCGACGGGTGCGCAGGGTCAGTCAAGCCGCCTCCGTCGCGGCTGGAACAGACCGGGCGTACCCCTAGAAGGGCGCGACCGGCCCCTAACCCGCGTCCGGCGAGACCGCGCAGTCGCTGCGGGAGCGGGGTGGTGTCATGCGGCCCTTCAGAGCTGATGACGTAACCGAACCAGCCGCTGTCGGGGTGGACGCCGCGACGGGCAGAGGTTGCGCTCCGTTCTGGAAGTGGTGTCGCTCGGCCGCTGCGGGCCACCACCAGGCGGATGAGCATCACCTTTGTGTGACGGCGACTACGGTCCAATCGGACTGAGTCGTCTACGACATCAGCTCGAAAGGCGCAGAAACCCCTACTGGTCCGGGCGCCGACCTTGGCGGTGCCTGCAACGCGCCACGCCGGCCGACCGGCGAGTGAAAGACCATGGCGCCGAACGACCGCGGCGACACCGGCCTGGGGGGAGTCGGTTCCCTCCGCCGGGGGAGGCCCCGGCGGCGGCGGGTTCGTAGCGTCACCGGCATGGATACGACAGGTGCCGCCGCGCCCGCCCCGCTCACCGACGGGGGTGGACGCTGATGCTGGTGCGGACCACCACCCTGGTACGCCGGCCGCCGGAGGCGGTCTGGCCGCTGCTCTGCGACTCGCGGATCACCTCGACGCCCCGCTGCCCGGTGTTCCGGCTCGGCACGCCCACCCCGGTCGAGTGCATCCTGCCGGCGGGGCCCGGTGCGGTGGGCGCGCCCCGGCAGTGCGTCTCCGACCAGGGTGTGGTGTACCAGCGGATCACCGAGTGGTCGCCGCCGACCCGGCTGGCGTTCCGGATGGAGCGCACCGACCTGCCGTTCGACTCGTGCGTCAGCGCGTTGAGCGACACCTTCGAGCTGACACCGGCGGCCGGCGGCCGGGCGACCCGGCTCACCCGCAGCACCCGGGTCGAGGTACGCGGTCGGTTCCGGTGGGCCCGGGCCCTGGCCGTCGGGATCGGGCTCAAGGCGGTGCACCGGTTCGTGTTCCGCGACTGGCGCCGCTGACCTTTCCCCGGTGTGCCTACGCCTCGCCGGCGCGGTGGGCCGCGGCGAGGCGTTTCGGCGCGCGGGCGTACCAGGCGTCCAGGACCAGCTCGGTCAGCTCCGGCACGGTGATCCGGTCCAACCGGACCAGCACCGCCGGGTAGCCGTCGAAGTGCGGGGTGGTGAAGTAGATCGCCGGGTCGTCGGCGAGCAACGCCTCCTTGGCGCCCAGGTCGGGCAGCTGGGCGCCGAGGATCGGACCGTCAGGAGCGGCGTCGCCAAGGGCTTCCCGGTCCGCCCGGCGCAGCGGCCGCTCCCACACGAACGGCTTGTCGCGTACCCGCCAGGCCGGCGCGCCGTCGTACGACGGCCGCTCCGTCGTCTCCGGCAGGGCGAGCGCGAGCCGACGTACCTCGTCCCAGGTGGCCACGGTCCGACCATACGACCTTCGCGGGCCGGGGGGGCAGGGGGTCATCGCGTTGTCGTCCCGATGTGTTGTGCTGCCGGTCGGCCACGGCTCCGACGGACGGGGGAGACAGTGCACGGTGAGCGGCGGGAACGGCCGGCGGCCTCCACCTTGGACGGCGAGGCCGACGGGGCACGGCCGGGTGTGCCGGTCACCGTACGGTCGCTGGCCCCGGCGGACTGGCCGGCGCTGTGGCCGATGCTGCGCGACATGGGGGTCACTGACGAGCCGCCCGAGGCGCACCGGGCCCGGTACCTGTGTCTGCTCGCCGACCCGCGCTGGGTGATCCTCGGCGCGGAGGCCGGCGGTGACCTGCTCGGCTACGCCGCCGTCCAGGACCATGGCCCGCACCTGCGCGGCGGCGACGAGCACCGGACGGCCCGGCTGCACGACCTGTACGTCCGCCCGGAGCTGCGGCGAGGCGGGGTGGGCCGGTCACTGCTGGCGGCGGTACGCGAGTGGGCCGCCGGCCGGGTACGTCACCTGGAATGGCAGGCGCACCACGAGCGGGCCGCCCCCTTCTACGAGCGCCTGGGCCACCGGGGCGACCCGTGCCCCCAACCCGACCACCCCACCTTCCAGATCCACTTCGACCCACCCTCCTGACCCCCTCCCCGCCCCCTCGCCCGGCCTCTCCCCCTCGTGATCAAGAAGTTTTGGTCTTCCCGAGGCGGAATCCCGACGCGAACCTCTTGATCAACTCGCCGGGGAGGCGGGGGAGGGCGGCGGGGAGGGGGTCAGGGGAGGGGGTGGGAGATGTTGCGGGCGTGGTCGGCGACGGCGGCGGCGACCACCGTCCCCGCCAGGGGCAGCATCTCCAGGCACCGCCGGACGGCGGCGGCCATCAGCACGTTCGGCACCCGCATGGACAGGGTGCAGTGCGGCACCCAGCGCCCCGGGCGGTACTGCTCGGACAGGGTGATCCCGGCCCGGGTCAACCGCTCGTGCACCAGGGCGTGGTGGGCCAGGAGCTCGACGGTGGGGGTGACACCGAGCCAGAGCACCCGGCCGACGAACTGGCCGGCGTGGTCGAACCCCAGCCGCAGCGGCGCGGCGACCACCGTCCCGCGCAGCGCGTCGGCCACCCGCTCCGGGTCGAGGCGGGGCGCCACGGCGAGGGACACGTGCGGCCGGTGTCGCTGCTCCAGCAGCGAGCGCATGCTCTGTACGCCCTCGGCCTCCAGCGCCTCCCAGAGGACCCGGATACGACGGGTGGCGTCGGTGTCCAGATACAGCTCCAACGCCGCGACCACGTGATCACCCTAGATGCCGGGTTTACCGGCCCCGGCCGGCGGTACCCGACGGGAGACAGCGGCCCGCGAAGGAGTGCCCGGTGGACGTGAACGACCTGCTGACCGAGATCTACGACCGGCTGCCCGACCTGGTGCGCGCGGCGGTGGACGGCCTGAGCCCGGCGGAGCTGCACCGGTCGCCGACGCCCGGCGCCAACCCGGTCGGCTGGCTGGTGTGGCACCTGACCCGGATCCAGGACCACCATGTCGCCGACCTGCTCGGCACGGAGCAGGTGTGGACCGCCGGTGACTGGGCCGCCCGGTTCGGGCTGGACCCCGACCCCGACGACACCGGCTACGGCCACACCGCGCAGCGGGTCGCCTCGGTACGCCCGGAGAGCGCCCGCGCCCTGGTCGACTACTACGACGCGGTCGCGGGGCGTACCCGGACGTTCCTGGCCGGGCTGCGGCCGGCGGACCTGGACCGGGTGGTGGACGAGGCGTGGGACCCGCCGGTGACCCTCGGGGTACGGCTGGTCAGCGTGGCCGACGACGGCCTTCAGCACGCCGGCCAGGCCGGCTACGTCCGGGGCCTGCTCCGCGCCGGCTGAGCCCCCGTCACCCGGCCCGGCGCAGGGCGGCGTACGCGAGCAGGTGGAACGCCTGCGCCTCCGGGGAGGTGCCGGGGCGCGTGAAGTCCGGCGCACCGCTGACCGGCCGGACCAACCCGTGCCGGTCGACCTGCCGGGTCGCGGCGGCCAACAGGTCCCGCCCGACGTCCCGGTACGCGGCCGGCAGCCAGCCGTCGGCGACCCCGGTCAGCGCCGCGTACGCCAGCATCTGCGCGACGTTGACCTCGACGAAACTGCCGGGGTCGTCGAGCACGTCGTGGAAGAGCCCGTCCGGCCGGCGATGGGTCAGGCAGGCGTCGAGCACCGTCCGCGCGTGTCCGGCCAGCTCCTCGCGTTGCCCGGTCGGCCAGTCGGGCCGCAGCCGCAGCGCGCGGGCGATGCCGGCGACCACCCAGCCGTTGCCGGTGCCCCAGTGCTGCGGGTGGTCCAGCCGTGCCCGGTCGGCGTCCCAGCGCGCCGCGTAGAGCCCGCTGCGCTCGTCGCACAGTCGGCGACGGTGACCGTCGACCTGGGCCGCCGCCGGTCCGGGATGCCCGCAGAGGGCGAGCAACGGCACCACCATGTACACCGTGTCCGCCCAGACCTGCCGGTTGCCGAGCAGGTGGAACAGGGTGCCGTCGCCGGCCCGGGGCGCCCGGGTCAGCAGCCAGTCGAGCTGCCGGTCCAGCGCCGCCGCCCAGTGCTCGTCGGGGTGCGCCCGGACGGCGTGCCGCAGCGCCTCCCCGCAGGCCGCGCCGTTGACCGCGCCGTCCTCCCCGGACACGTCACCGAGGCGACCGTCGGGGTGCTGACGGGTCACCGCCGCGTCGGCGACCAGCACCGCCTGCTGGTCGAGCCCGAGGTCGAGCAGCGCCTGGCCGGTCACCCCCTGCTCCCACGACTGCCGCTGCATGGCCAGCAGCGCCGCGAGCACCCGACCCACCCGGGGGTCGTCCAGTTCCCGCATTGTCGCCTCCCTCTGCTTCTGCTACCCGGGATCCGGCGGCGCACCCCCGGGCTGCCCGGCTTCCGAGGGGAGGGACCGGTTCACCCGGTGCGGGTGAGGCGGCCTCACCCCGACGGCTGCGATCGTGCTCACCGGGCTGCGGACCAGACGGGGGAGGGTGCCATGGCGACGTCGGGGGCGGACTTCCTGGAGCGGCTGACGTCGCGCCGCCGCCCGCAACTGCCCGAGACCCTCACCGGCACGATCCGGCTCGACCTGCACGACGGGGGCAGCACAGAGCACTGGTACCTCACCGTGCACGACCAGCGTGTCGACGTGACCCGCTCGCCCGACGACGCCGACCTGGTGGTGCGGGCCGACCGGGAGGTCTTCGGCCGGCTCGCCGACGGCAGGACGGAGGTGGTGCAGTCGCTGATGCGCAACGAGCTGACCGTGCAGGGCGAGATGCGGCTACTACTGATCCTGCGGCGGATCTTCCCGGGCCCGGCCGACGCCCGGCACCCCCGCGACGTCGCCCGAGAGAGCCTGCGCCGGTGAGGCAGGAACGGGTCCACGTCGTCGCCGGCAACGCCTTCGCGGCCAGTGACGCCCAGGGCGACATGGAGGTCGATCCGCGGGCGCCGGTCGGGCTCTTCTCGTTCGACACCCGGTTCCTGTCCCGCTGGGTGCTCACCGTCGACGGTCAGCGGCTGGACGCCCTGTCCCGGGACGACATCAGCCACTTCGAGACCCAGTTCTTCCTGGTCCCCGGTGCGGCCAGCCACTACGTCGACGCGGACGTCTCGATCATCCGGTACCGCTCCATCGACGACAGCTTCAACGAGCGGATCACGGTGCTCAACCACTCCGCCGGCCCGGCTGAGTTCGTCGTCCGGATGGACATCGACGCCGACTTCGCGGACACCTCGGAGATCCGCAGTCCCCGGCCCCGCCGGACGACCGCGACCGCCTTCCCCGACGAGGGAGTGCTTCGGTTGCGGTACCAGCGGGACCGGTTCTGCCGGGAGGCGGCGGTCTCCACGACCGCCCCGGGCCACGTCGACCAGGGTGGCTTCACCTATCGGATCACCGTGCCCCCGAACGGGCGGTGGGTCACCGACCTGCACGTCAACATGATCATCCGCGGCGCGGGCGGCCGGGACGTGCGGGCCAGCCTGGCAACGCACCGGCAGCGGGTCGACCACGACATGCGTCATGACCTGCGGGACTGGCTGGGTCGGGCACCGCGCCTGGTGGCCGAGCGCGACGTCCTGTCCGACGTCTACGAGGGCGCGCTGACCGACGTGGCCGCGCTGCGCTACACACCGTTGTCCTACCCCGCGCCGGTGCCGGTGGGCGGCCTGCCGTGGGCGATGGCGCTCTACGGCCGGGACGCCATGATCACCTGCTTGCAGACGCTGCCGTTCACCCCCGAACTGGCCCCGGCCACCCTGCGGCTGCTGGCCCTGCTCCAGGGCGGGCGACTCGACGACTACCACGACGAGGAGCCCGGCAAGATCCTCGGCGAGCTGCGCTACGGCGAGTCCGCCGGCTTCGGCGAGGAACCGACGGCGCTCTACTACGGCGCCGCCGACACCACGCCGCTCTTCATCGTGCTGCTCGACGAGTACGAGCGCTGGTCCGGCGACGCCGCGCTGGCCCGGGAGCTGCAGCACCCGGCGCGGATGGCGCTGGACTGGATCGACGCGTACGGGAACCTGACCGGCGACGGCTACCTGCGCTACCAGCGGCGCAACTCGCGCAACGGGCTGGTCAACCAGACCTGGAAGAACTCGCCCGACGCGATCGTGCACCGCGACGGCCGCGAGCCCGGCCACCCACGGGCGACCTGCGAACTCCAGGGGTACGCGTACGACGCGAAGCTGCGGGGCGCCCGGCTGGCGCGGGAGTTCTGGGGCGACCCGGCGTACGCCCACCGGCTGGAGCGGGAGGCGGCGGCGCTCAAGGAGCGGTTCAACCGGGACTTCTGGCTGCCCCGGCGCGGGCACTACGCGCTGGCGTTGGAACCGGACGGCACCCCGGTCGAGACGCTCACCTCCAACATCGGCCACCTGCTGTGGAGCGGGATCGTCGAGGAGGAGCGCTCCGCGCAGGTCGCGGAGCACCTGCTCGGGCCGGAGATGTTCACCGGGTGGGGCGTGCGGACGCTGGCCGAGGGGCAGCTGCCGTACAACCCGGTGGGGGCGCACGTCGGCGCCGTCTGGCCGTCGGACAACTCGCTGATCGCCGCCGGCCTGCGCCGCTACCATCACGACGACGAGGCGGCCCGGGTCGCGGCCGGCGTCCTCGCGGTCGCGGAACTGCTCGGCGGCCCGGTGCCCGAGGTGATCGCCGGCTACCCACGTGAGATCACCCGGTATCCCGTCCAGTTGCCGATGGCGGGCCGCCCGCAGTCCTGGGCCTCCGGGGCGCTGCTGATGCTGCTGGGCACCATCCTCGGGCTGCGGCCCTGCGGGGACGAACTGCTGGTCACCCCGGCCGTGCCGCAGGGCTTCGGCCGGCTGGAGCTGTTGGACGTCCCCGGGCGCTGGGGCCACGCCGACGCGTACGGCCGGGACCGCTCGGCCCTCGCGAACGGGCGGCGTCCCCGGCTGCGCTGACCGCGCGACCGCGTCGCGCGTACCCGCCCTCGACCGTCGCCGCGGCGCGGTCACCGCTGGGCGGCGGTTGTCTCCGTCGCGGCGTCGTCGGGTACCGGGTCCGGCGCGGCAACGGCGGGTGCCGGGGCGTCGGCC
Organism: Micromonospora sp. CPCC 206171; assembly: GCF_036906755.1. Taxonomy (NCBI): domain Bacteria; kingdom Bacillati; phylum Actinomycetota; class Actinomycetes; order Micromonosporales; family Micromonosporaceae; genus Micromonospora; species Micromonospora sp. CPCC 206171. The sequence goes on from NZ_JBAKHT010000032.1 coordinate 48,354, forward strand.
GGGCGGGCGGCGACCCGCCGGGAGAGTCCGCGGTCGACGCCGACGAAGAGCAGGCCGAGCAGCCAGAACGCGAAGGCGAAGAGGACCGCGCTGACCGACACCCCTCCGTAGCCGAGCTGCCCGGCGTCGATGAACGGGTACGGGTACCGGTGCACGACGAGCCCGCGCACCAGCGCGAAGCCCAGGTACGCCAGCGGGAAGGCCAGCCACCAGGCGGCGTAGCGCAGCCGTAGCCGGCCGCGCTGGTCGAACAGCGCCCAGTCGGCGATCGCCAGCAGCGGCACGACGGTGTGCAGGAACTGGTTGCCCAGCGCCTCGCCGAGCGCGCGGTCCGGCTGGGGCATCGCGAAGGGGCTGGCAGGGTTGGCCAGCACCAGGTGGTAGACCACCCCGGTGATGGTGATGTAGAGGGTGACCGCGCCCTTGAGCGCCGACGGCGGCTCGGGCCGGGCCCGCCGGGCCCGCCAGCCCGCGTGGCCGGCGAAGAGCCCGACCGCGACGTTGCTCTGGATGGTGAAGTACGGCAGGAGACCGGTGACCGTGGCCGGACCGAGCGCGGTGAGCACGATCCCGGCCAGCACGCTGATGACGATCGCCAGGCGGAAGGCCACCGCCACGCGTCGACGCCGCACACTCATCGGCGCAAGCTACCAGCCCCGCCGCTCACCAGCCGGGGGAGCCGGCTGCCGGCGATGGTCAGCGCTCCGGGCGGGGCGGGGCGCTCCGGGCGGGGGCGTCCGGCTTGCCGCCCGCGGTGGAGGGCGCGGCCGAGGGCCGGCCGGTCGGCCGCTCGGTGGGCGTCGAACGGGCGGCCGAGGGGGATGCGGAGGGCGGTGCCGGGACCGCGCTGTCGCGGACCACGCGCTCGCAGTAGCCGGCCACCTCGTCCCGGCCACCGGCCTTGGTGACGAGGCCGGCGAAGGCCGGGTTGTCCAGGGCCCGACCGGGGTTCTCCCCGATCGCGGCGCGGTAGGAGCGGCACAGCCCGAGGATCGACGCGGCCGGTGTCGGCCTGTTCGGTTCCGGCGTCGGCACGCCGGACGGAGCGGCGGACCCGCCGGGCCCGGCGGTGGTGGGCGAGGCGGACGCCGGCCCGGCGGACGGCGGGGTGACCGGCGCGTCGCGGTGCAGCGGTCCGGGCAACGTGCCGGTGGCGGCGGCGAAGGCGACGCCCCCGGTGGCGGCCACGGCGAGGCCGGCGAGCGCGACCTTCAGCCCGGCCAGTCGGGCCAGGGAGAACGAGCGGGCGGGCGACGGAGCCGGCAGCGGAGCCCCGGCGCGGGCGCTGCGGAACGCGTGCATCGCGGCGCTCTCCCCGCGCAGCTCGCCGGGGCGCGGCTCAGCACGCACCGCCGTCAGCAGCCGGACGAGCGGCTCCGGGCCGTCGTGCGGGTCGACGACCGGACCGACGAGCAGCCGCTCGACGGTTTCCTGGTCCATCCGATGTGCGTTCATCTCGTGTCCCTCAGCGCCGGGCACCCCCCCGACGTCACATCTCCGCCGTGAGGGTGGCGCTGATCACGCGGCGACACCCGTCAGGTCAACCGCGACGCGCCAGCACCCCTACGGTGCGTGACAATGAGGGTGTTGCGCTGCCGGATTCGCCGCAGCGGCAGGCCAGCGAGACCGGCGGGATCCGGAACGGGTCAGCCCATCGTCTTGGCGCCGTCGATCGCCTCGCGGAGGATGTCGGCGTGCCCGGCGTGCTGCGAGGTCTCCGCGATGAGGTGCAGCAGGACCCGGCGCACCGACCAGCTCGCCCCCGGCTCGAACCAGGGCGCCACCGGCAGCGCCTGCGCGGCGTCCAGGTCGAGGGTGGTGATCAGCTCGTCGGTGCGGGCGGCGACCTGGGTGTAGTGGTCGAGCAGGCCGGCGAGGGTCTCGCCCTCGACCATCCGGAACCCGTTCGCCCAGTCCAGCGGCTCGCTCTGCATCGCCTCCGCGCCGCCGACCGCGAACCGCATCCAGCGATCCTCGGTGACCGCCACATGCTTGATCAGCCCGCCGAGGCAGAGCTCACTGACCGTGGTGCGCGCCGCGGCCTGCTCGTCGGTCAGCCCGCGCACCGTCTGCCGCAGGAAACCCCGGTGCCGGCCGAGGGTCTGGGTCAGGTCGGCCCGCTCGCCGGTGAGAACCCGCTCCGAAGTGGTCATCGCTGCACCTTCCGTCGATGTCGTCGAGGCTCAGGCTAGGCGGGTGCACCGACAGTTCCGCGCCCGCCACGCGATGCCAGCGGTTGCCGATCCGGCGCTTCGGCGGTCCACTGAACTACATGGGTGACATTTTGGTAGGCACGTCCTCCTGGGCGGACCAGACCCTGCTGCGCTCCGGCTGGTACCCGCGGTCGGTGAAGACCCCCGCCGACCGGCTCGGCTTCTACGCCCGCCACTTCGGACTGGTCGAGGTGGACACCTCGTACTACGCGGTACCGGCACCGGAGACCACCGCCGGCTGGGTAGCGGCCACCCCGCCCGGGTTCACCTTCGACATCAAGGCGTTCAGCCTCTTCACCGGCCACCCGACGCCGGTGTCGATGCTGCCGAAGGAGCTGCGGCCGGCCGGCGGCCCGGCCCGGATCCGCCGCCGCGAGCTGCCCGAGCGGGCGTACGAGGAACTGTGGCGCCGGTTCCGGGCGGCGCTGGAGCCGCTCGCGGCGGACGACCGGCTCGGCGCGGTGCTGTTGCAGTTCCCGCCGTGGCTGACCCGGGGCGAGGCCGCCCGGCGACGGATCGTGGAACTGGCGGGGCGCTGCCGGCCCTGGCCGGTCACGGTGGAGCTGCGGCACGCCTCCTGGTTCGAGGACACGGCGGCCGCCGAGACGGTGACCTTCCTGCGCGACCACGACCTCGGCATGGTCTGCGTGGACATGCCCCAGGGCCACCCGTCCTCGGTGCCACCGATCATGGTCGCCACGGCCGAGCCGGCGGTGGTCCGGTTCCACGGCCACAGCGCCCACTGGGAGGGCGGCAGCAAGGAGGACCGGTTCCGCTACGCCTACTCCGACGGGGAGCTGCGCCGCTGGGCGGAGCTGCTGACCGACCTGGCGGAGAGCGCCGGCGAGCTGCACGTGCTGTTCAACAACTGCTGCGAGGGGCAGGCCCAGCGCGACGCCGCCCGGCTTGCCGAGCTGCTCGGCGTGACCCCCGCGCCGGAGCGCGCCGGCGTGTGAGGCGGTTTGTCGTCCCGGGGCACGGGTACCGCGCCGGCAACGACAGAAAGGTGCCGCGATGACGCAGGAACAACAGCCGGGCGACGGCCATAATTCGTCCTCCGCGCCGCTAGGCGGCGCTCCGGACCGAATGAGGGCCGTACCGGACGACGCCGAGGCCCGCCGGGTCCGCGAGGCGGAGGAGGCGCACGGTGGCAGCATGGCGCCGGGGCTGGTGGACGAGACCGGGCGGCCCGTCGCCGAGCCGCCGCCGCCACCGGCCGCTGAGGAGGACGGCACCGGCTCCTGAGGCGGATGACGGACCGCTGGGCCGGTCCGGGACGCACGCCGGCGGGACCGGCCACGGGTCGCCGTGGCCGGTCCCGTCCGCGTACCCGGCGGTGATCGGGCCGAGGTGCGGTCGGGCCGTGCCGGGGACACCTGTCCCGGGCACGGCCCGTCGCCCCGACCTCAGTCCCGGGTGATCCCCTCCGGGTGCATGCCGGTGTCCCGCTCGAGCGGGTTGTCGGGCAGGTCCCCGTCGGCGACGTCGTCCGGGAAGGTACGCCGCGACGGCGCGGGATCGGGCGGCGCGCCCGGCCCCGCGTCCGTGTAGCGGGTCGGCTCCACCGAACCGAAGCCGTGCCGGCCCTCCCGCCCGGACGGCCCGCTCGGCGCGCCGGCGCGGCGCTCACCGCGCCGGCCCTCCGGCACGGCGGTCTCCTCGCTGCCCTCGTCCATCGGGTCGTGCTTGCCCGCGCCCCAGGGCGGGTCCGCGTCGAAGCCGTCGGTGGTGCCCCAGGGGGCGGCCGACTCCGGTCCCCGCCCCGCGCCCCGCCTCGGTCCCTTGTTCGCCGTCATGGCCACCTCGCAGCTCGATTTCCCGACCGGCCGTTGTCGCGCCCCCTCCCGACCGGTACGACGGCCGCCGTCGCGGACGGCCACCGGCGCACCGGTCGGGCCCGGCGTTCAGCCGGCCATCGCCATCCGGCGCTGACGGTTGGCCGTACCCATCGCCGCGAGCTTCCCGATCGACGTCGGCGCGCTCATGATCCCGCCGGCCCGTCCCAGCATCCCGCGGAACACCTGGCCGGGCTTCTGCTGCTCGCCCATGTACGACGTGACCACGACCAGCGCCCCGGTCAGCGCCGGCACGGCCCACTGGAGCAGCTTCATCTGCCGTTGGCAGGAGGCCACGTCGGACGGGGTCTGGTAGTTGGGCTCGGTGGTCCCCTGGACCGGCGGGTTGCCGGCCTTCTCCAACCGCATGCCGAGCAACCGGCTGTATCCGGTCACCGCGAGCGCGCCGATGGTCAGCGCCGTCTTGACCGCGCTGATCCTCCCCACCCCCCGCTGGCCGAACACCCGCGGGCTCTCCGTGGCCAGTTCGCCGACCGCCCCGGCCAGGTGGGCGCCGATCGCCGCCGCGTTCACCGGCGTCCAGCGGGACCACCCCGCCGAGGCGATCGGGAGTCGCTGAGTCGAGTCGCTGATCCGCGCCGCCGCCCCGTTGACGCCGAGCGCTCCCATCAGGGAGCCACCGAACCAGGCTGCCAGGCCCAGATCGTGCATCGAGCGCAGTGCGGTGTGCCGTTCGGACATCTGATCCCCCTCCACCGTATTCGGGCGCAGCGGCATACCCGCCCGACGCGCGGCTACGCACCCGATCTCACCGGCGGTCGGGACGTCCCCGCACGCGCCGTTCGTCCCGGCGGTGACGCCGGAATCCAGGGGTGACGCCGGGAATCCGGGGGTGGCGCGGGCTGGGAGGGCCGCTCAGCGGCGGGGCAGGCCCGCCGCGAAGGCCGCCACCCGGGCGGCCAGCGGCCGCCCGGCGCGGACCCAGGTGAAGTGGTCCAGCCGGGCGCCGGCCTCGGCGGTCGTGTAGCGGTCCCGGGTGACCGGCGCGGCGGTCAGCTTGGCGCAGAGGTGGTCCAGGCTGCCGTGCGGGGTGTACTGGTCGTCGTCGACGCTCACCGCGAGCACGGGCGTGCCGATCCGGCCCACGGCAGCCTCGGCGTCCACCCCGTCCAGCAGCGGGAAACGCCCGGTCCGGGCGGTGTACGCCCAGTCCCGGATCACCCCGCGCGCCTGCCGGCCGCCGAAGCCCCAGCCCGGCCAGACGCCGAGCGCCGCCGCGGTCGCCGCGATGCCCTGGGTGTACGGCAGCACCCCGTACCGCCGGGCGCCCGGGTAGCTGCGCCAGTACGGCACGCCGACGGCGAGCAGGGCGAGCCCGTCGACCGCGTCCGCGCCGTGCAGGGCGAGGTGCAGCAGGGCCGCCTGCCCGCCGAGGGAGTGCCCGAGCAGCAGCCGGGTACGCCCGTCCAGCCGGGGCTTGAGCGCGTCGAGCACCGCGCCGACGTCACCGGCCAGCTCGGCGTAGCCGTAGCGGCAGGCGCGGCTCGGTGCGGGGGTGCTGGCGCCGGTGCCGCGCAGGTCGGCCACGACCACGGCCAGGCCGGCGTCGCGCAGCGCGGCGGCGAACGGGCGGTAGTAGCGGGCCCGGACACCCATCGCCGGCCAGAGCACCACCACCGGCGCGCCGGCCGGCCCGTCCGGTTCGGGGTAGACCTGCACCCCGATGCGCGCGCCGTCGACGTCGACGAACTCCTGGCTGTACTCGATGTCCCCGCTCACCGCCCCAGCCTAAGCGGAAGCTACCGGCGGGTAGCAAGGGGTGTGCCCCGCTCCACCCGCTCCACGGCGGCCAGCACCGCCGGCACGTCCAGCGCGGCCAGCGCCGGGTGCACGGCGGCGGCGTCGACCGGTCGCCGCTGCCCCACCCAGAGCGCCTGGTGCCAGGGCCGGTCCGGCGGGGGACCCCACTGCGCCGGCGGCACCGGGCCGAAGAGCAGCACCGACGGGGTGGCGTAGGCGGTGGCCAGGTGACCGATGCCGGTGTCGCCGCTGACCACCAGGCGGGCGTGGGCGACCAGCGCGGCCAGCTCCCCGAGGCCGGTCGCCCCGGCGAGCACCGCGCCGGCCGGCAGCCCGGCCAGGGCGCGCACCTGCTCGGCGATGCTCCGCTCGCCGGCGGTGCCGGTGACCACCACCCGGTGTCCCCGGTCGGTGAGCGCCCGGGCCACCTCGGCGAACCGCGCCGGCGGCCAGCGCCGCTGCGCCGCCTTCGCTCCCGGGTGGACGATGCTCACCCCGGTCGGCGTCCGCCCCGGTTCCGGGCGGCGCAGGGCCAGGTCGGTGCGGTCGGCGGGGATGCCATACCAGGCCAGCATCCGGCACCAGCGGTCGATCTCGTGCTCCTCGGCCCGCCAGTCCGGTCCGTCGCGGTGCCCGGCCTCGGCGTTGGCGAAGGCGAGCAGCCGGCCCGGCCGGACCCCGGCGAGCATCCGGTGCGACTGCGGGCCGCGACCGTGCAGGTTGACCGCCAGCTCCGGCGGCGGGCCGGGCCACCCCAGGTGGCCCAGCCCGTCCGCCTCGACCAGCCGGTCGACCCCGCCGACCAGGTCGACCAGCGGGGCCAGCCAGCGCGGCGCGACCAGCGCCAGCTCCTCGTCCGGGTACGCGGCCCGCAGCGCGCGCAGCGCCGGCACCCCGGTCGCGAGGTCGCCGACGCCGAGCGCCCGTAACACCAGGATCACGGGTACGACGACTCCTGTTCGGCGCAGACCACCAGCTCGCGTACCGCGCAGCCGGGCGGCTGGGAGAGGGCGAACATGACGGCGGCGGCGGTGTCGGCCGGGTCGTTGAGGATCGCGTCCGGACCCGGCTTGTACTGCTCGTCGCGGTCGTCGAAGAAGGCCGTCCGCATGCCGCCCGGGATCAGCAGGGTCACCCCGACCCGGCCGGCCAGCTCGGCGGCGAGCGCCCGGGTGAAGCCGACCACCCCGAACTTCGCCGCGCAGTACGCGGTGGCGTCGCTGACCGCCTTGATCCCGAGCGTCGAGGCGACCGTCACCACCGTGCCGTGCGCGCGCTCCAGGTGCGGCAGGGCCGCCCGGACGACGGCGGCGGTGCCGAGCAGGTTGATCCCGACGATCCGGTCCCAGGTCGCGCCGTCGATGTCGGCGAGCTTGCCGGGCACGTCCATCCCGGCGGCGGTGACCAGGCCGGTCAGCCCGCCGGCCTGCTCGGCGGCGCGCCGGGTGGCCTCCTCGGCGGCGCGGGTGTCGCCCAGGTCGCACTCGACCCACGGCACCCCGTCGGCCGGCGGCTGCCGGTCCAGCACGTACGGCCGCCCGCCGGCCTTCGTCACGGCGGTCACCACCGCCGCGCCGAGGCCGCTCGACCCGCCGGTGACCAGCACCGCCGATCCGTTCAGATCCCTGCTCATCTCGCTCCCTTGACCAGTCGGGCGCCGCGCGAGCGCGCGGCGCTGATCGTCGCGGTGGTGGACCGGCCCGCCAGGTAGGGCACGGTCACCACCCGGCCGCCCCAGCCGCGTACCAGCTCGGCCTCGGGCAGTTCGGGGGCGCCGTCGCCGGCGTAGTCGCCGCCCTTGACCCAGACGTCGGGGCGCAGCCGGGCCAGCGCGGTGGCCGGGGTGGGCTCGTCGAACACCACGACGGCGTCGACGCAGTCCAGCGCGGCCAGCAGCCGGGCCCGGTCGGCCTCCGGGTTGACCGGGCGGTCCGCACCCTTGAGGACGCGGACGCTGCGGTCGGAGTTGAGGCAGACCACCAGGCAGTCGCCCAGCCGGCGGGCCGCCTGGAGGGTGCCGACGTGCCCGGCGTGCAGGATGTCGAAGCAGCCGCCGGTGGCCACCACGGTGCCGCCGTCGGCGCGTACCCGGGCCACCAGCTCCGCGGCGGCGGACGCCGGGCGGCGCGACCCGGCCGGGTCGGGCTCCCGGCGGGCCAGGCCGGCCGCCCCGCCGGCGGCGACGTACGCGGACGCGGCGGCGACCGCCTCCTGCACCGCCTCCGAGGTGACCGCCCCGGCGGCCAGCGCGGTGGCGGCGGTGGCGGCGAAGCGGTCCCCGGCGCCGCAGGTGTCCTCGGCCCGTTCCACGTCGGACGGTGGCGGCACCACCAGCGGAGTGCTGCCGGAGTGGCAGAGCACCGCGCCGTCGGCGCCCATCGTCACCGCCACCGCCCCGACCCGCCAGCGCCGGCGCAGCTCGTGCCCGGCGCGGGTGGCGGTGGACAGTGGCGATCCCGCACCGGCGTCGCCGGTGAGCTGCCGCAGCTCGGCCAGGTTGGGGGTGGTCAGCCGGGCGCCCGGCACGGCGACCGGGCCCCAGGGGTGCGGGTCCCAGACCACCGGGGCGCTCGCGTCGGCGAGCGCGGCCCGCAGCGCGGGCTGCCGGACCAGGCCCCGGCCGTAGTCGCTGACCAGGATGGCGCCGGCCGAGGCGAGCACCTCCAGCGCCGCCTCGGGCGGCTCGCCGGGGGGCCGTGACTCGCCGCCGCGGTCCAGCCGCAGCAGGGTCTGCCCGCCCGCCCGGAGCCGGATCTTCTCCGGCGTCGCCCCGGGCAGCCGCAGCGGGTACAGGCGTACCCCGGCGGTGGTGAGCAGTTCGGCGATGCGGGCTCCGGCGGCGTCGTCGGCGAGTGCCGTCACCAGCGCCACCTCGGTGCCCTGGGCGGCGGCGAGCAGCGCGGCGAGCCCGGCGCCGCCGGGCCGGTCGGTGCTGGTCCGCTCGTCGAGCACCGGCACCGGCGCGTCCGGGCAGACCCGGTTGACCGCGCCCTCGACGTCCCGGTCGAGCAGGGCGTCGCCGACGACCACCAGCGGCCGGCTCACGACGGGCACCCGCGGCGGCTCGACCCGTGTCCGTTCGGCCCGTGTCCGTTGGCGCCGTGTCCGTTGGCGCTGTGTCCGTTGGCGCCGTGTCCGTTGGTGGGGTGGCCGTTGAGGGCGTGCCGGTTGATCCCGGGGCCGCTGCCGGCGGCGGCGAGGGCGGGTGCGTCGGCGCCGCCGGGGAGCCGGCCGGTGAACTCGACGGTCCGTTGCCGCGGGGCCGCCGTGCGCGGCAGCCGGCGGACCAGCGGCAGCGCCTCGTCGACGTACTCGCAGAGCAGGTGCAGCGAGACCAGGTGCAGCTCCTGCACCACCTGGCTGTCCGGCGAGGGCACCGCGAGCACGTCGTCGCAGACCTCGGCCAGCGGGTTCGGCGCGGGACCGGTGAACGCCCAGCAGCGCACCCCGACCTCTCGGGCCGCCTCCACCGCCCGCAGCAGGTTGGTGCTGGTGCCGCTGGTCGACATCAGCAGCAGGATGTCGTTCTCCCGGCCGTGGGCGCGCACCTGGCGGGCGAAGACCTCGTCGTAGCCGTAGTCGTTGCCGATCGCGGTCAGCGCCGACGTCTCGGCGTGCAGCGCGATCGCCGAGTAGGGCTCCCGGTCGTCGCGCAGCTTGCCGACCAGCTCGGCGGTGAGGTGCTGGGCCTCCGCGGCGCTGCCGCCGTTGCCGGCCGCCAGCAGCCGGCCACCGGTGGCCAGCGTCCAGGCCAGCTGGGTGCCCCAGCCGGCCAGCCGCTCGGCGGTCCGCCGGTACGGCAGCAGCGCGGCGGCCAGCCCGGCCAGGTGCCCGTCGAGGGCGGACATCGCGTCGCTCATCAGGCCACCGCCGGGGCGACTCGACCGACCGTGCTGAGCGTGGCGTAGACCGCGCTCAGCTGCTCGGCACAGCGCTTCCAGGAGTACCGGCTGCGGATGCGGTCCAGCGCCGCCGTGGCGTACGCGAACCGGCGCACCCGGTCGGCGAGCAGCCGGCGGATCGCGGCGCCCAGCGCGCGGGGGTCGCGCGGCGGCACCAGGTCACCGGTCAGCCCGTCGACCACGGTGTCGGCGATGCCGCCCACGTTCGTGCCGATCACCGGCACGCCGCAGGCCATCCCCTCCAGCGGGGTGAGCCCGAACGGCTCGTACCAGGGGGCGGCCACCAGCACGTCGGCGGAGCGGTACCAGGCGCCCATCTCCTCGCGTGGGACCGCGCCGACCAGCTTGACCCGGTCGGCGACCCCGCAGGACTCGGCGAGCGCGCCCAGCCGGCGGGCGAAGCTGTCGGCGGGCAGCAGCTCGGCCGCCGGGCCGCCGACCACCACGCACTCGGCCTCCGGCACCGCCGGCAGCGCCCGGATCACGTCCTGGAAGCCCTTGCGCTCCACCATCCGGCCGACGGTGAGGATGCGCGGGCGGGCCGGGTCGCGGGGCGCGACCGGCCCCTCGGGGCGGAACATCTCCTCGTTGACCCCGGACGGGACCAGCGCCATCCGCGACCGTGGCACGCCGAGCCGGACCAGCTCGCCGATCTCGTCCTGGCACTGGACGATCACCCGGTCGGCCGCCCGGCCCAGCGCGCGTTCGTAGCCGATCCGCCCCGGTGGACTGGTGTCCCGGGCCCCCTGGTGGCGGCGCTTCACCGAGCCCAGCGCGTGGTACGTCAGCACCACCGGCGTGTTGGTGCGCCGGCCGGCGTGCAGGGTGGCCAGGCCGCTCATCCAGAAGTGGGCGTGCGCCACATCCGGCCGCCAGCCCTGGTCGCTCCACTGTTCGGCCATCCACCGCCCGAACTCGCCCATGTACGGCAGCAGCTCGTCCTTGGGCACCCGCTGCGCCGGCCCGGCGGGCACGTGCCGCACCTGGTAGCCGGCGGCGGCGTCGACCACGTCGGGCAGGTCCACCGCGTCCCGACGGGTGTAGACGCGCACGTCGTGCCCCTCGCCGACCAGGGCCGCCGCCAGTTCGGCGACGTGCGTGTTCTGCCCGCCCGCGTCCTCCTCGCCGAGGACGGCGAGCGGGCTGGCGTGCTCCGAGATCATCGCGATGCGCATGTTTCCTCCTCAAGGATCCGGTCCCAGTCGGCGAGGAACCGGTCGAGCCCGAAGCGTTCCTTCGTCACCTCCCGCGCCCGCGCACCCAACCGGTACGCGGCGTCGCGGTCCTCCGTCAGCCAGCGGGCCGCCTCGACGAGCGTGTCGACCCGGGTGGAGAGCACTCCCGCGTCGGGCGGCACCGCGTCCACGGCCTCGGTGGTGGCCAGCGCGACGACCGGCATGCCGATCGTCATGGCCTCGATCAGGCTCAGCCCCAGCGACGTCCACCGGCACAGGTGCAGGTACGCCCGTCGCCGGGCCACCTTCGTGTGCATGAGGTCCTGCGGCAGGTCGTCGTGGCTGGCCAGGCGGTGCCCGGGCAGCCCGAGCCGGTCGGCCAGCCCGGTGACCCCCATGCCGAAGACGTCCAGCGGGGCGACCTCGGCGAAGCGGGGCATCAGGTCGGTGCCGGTGACCCGCCAGCGGCGTATCGGTTCGTTCGTCACCACGGCGAGCCGGTCCAGCTCGCCGGTCCACTCCACCCTCGGCGGCACGATGCCGTGCTCGACGACGGCGGTGCGGGTGCCGCCGTTGTCCCAGAACAGCTCGTTGAAGTGGGTGACGTGGGTGAGCAGCAGGTCGTCCCGGTCGGCCATCGGGTGGCGGCTGGTGGGCACGTCGCCCTTGGGGGTGTTGTGCTCGACGTAGATCACCGGCAGGTCCCGCCCGGGCCGCCGGCGCAGCCAGCGTTCGGCCAGCTCCAGCTCCTCGGGGCGTTGCAGCACGACCACGTCCACGTCCGCGTCGGCCAGCTCTTCGGGGGTGACCTCGATGGCGCTGTCCGGCCAGGGGTAGGTGCGGGCCCGGCCCAGCCCGTACGGGCCGCGGTCGGGGGTGACCGGCACCAGGTAGCGGTGCCTGCCGTGCACGAAGGACGTGGTCCAGGAGCCGTGCACGTGCCAGAGCAGGACGTTCATGACCCTCCTTCAGCGTCGGATTCCGGTGGTGAGCAGGCGGACCGCGGCGACCACGTCGGCCGGGTCGACCCCGGCGGTGAGGCAGGGGTGGCCGGGTACCGGGCAGCGGGTGGCCCGGGTGTCCCGGCAGGGTGCGGCGGCGTCGCCGAGGCGGACCAGCGGCACCCGGTAGGGGGCCCACTGGCCGAAGGAGACGGTGGGGGCGAAGAGGCTGACGACGGGTACGCCGACGGCGGCGGCGAGATGGGCGGGGCCGGTGTTGCCGACCACCACGCAGCTCGCCCCGGCGAGGACTCCGGCCAGCTCCGCCAGCCCGGTGCGCCCGCCGAGGTCGGTGCCGCCGGCTGCGGCCACCCGGGAGGTCAGCACGGTTTCGACCGGCCCCCCGGTGACCACTACCCGATAGCCGCTCGCGGTAAGCCTGCGCCCGATCTCCACCCACCGCTCCGGCGGGCAGGCCCGGGCCGGCACGGACGCCCCGGGGTGCACCACCACGTACGGGCCGTCGGGTGGCGCGACGGGGGGCGCCTTGACGCGCAACGTCGGCTCGTCGCCGACGGGCAGGCCGAAGCCGGCGGCGGCGGCGAGGGAGAGGGCCCGCTCCGGCTCCGGCACGCCGACCGGCACCTTGTGCCGTACGTCCAGCAGGGAGCCGGGGTAGTCGTCGCTGATCGCGCTGATCCGGCCCACCCCGGCCAGCCGCAGCAGCAGCGCGAGGGGCAGGGCCGACTGGTGGAAGGAGGTGAAGACGACCGCCTCGTCGGCGCCGACGGCGGTGAGCCGCGCGGTCAGCGCGCGGATGTCGTCCGGGACGACGGGCGCGGGATCGCCGTCGATCCAGGGCAGCGGCCATTCGACGATCTCGTCCACGCCGGGGAGCAGTTCGGCGGCGGCCCGGCCCCGGGGACCGCAGAGCAGCACCACCCGCCGCGCCCCGGCGGCGACGGCCCGGATCGCCGGGCCGGTGACGAGCACGTCGCCGGCCGAGTCGCTGCGTACCACCAGGACGGTGCCGGCACGGCGCGGCGCGGTGGGCCGGACGGCGGCCTGCCGGCGCAGGATCTCGTCGACGGCCGCGGTCAGGTCGCGGGCGACGTGCGGGGCGGCGGCGACCTCCTCGGGCCGGGTGACCGGGGTGGGCACCAGGACGCCGGTCGCGCCGGCGGCGAGCGCGGCGGTCATGTCCCGCCCGATGTCGCCGACCATGACGCAGCGCCCGGGGGAGGTGCCGAGCGCGGCGGCGGCCGCGTGGACCATCCCCGGCGCGGGCTTGCGGCAGCCGCAGCCGTCGCCGTCGTCGTGCGGGCAGATCTGCCAGGTGTCGAACGGACCGAGCAGCTCCTCGATCCGGGCGTGCACCGCCCGCATCTGGTCGCTGGTGAAGAGCCCCTTCGCCAGGCCGGACTGGTTGGTGACGACGCCCAGCCGCAGGCCGGCGGCGCGCAGCCGGTCCAGTGCCTCGCGCGCGCCGGGCAGCGGGCGCACCTTCTCCGGATCGCCGTTGTACGGCACGTCCTCGACCAGCGTGCCGTCCCGGTCGAGCAGCACCGCGTCGAAGAGGCCGTGCCTGATCGCCGCGCCCCCGCTCATGGCAGACCAGTTGCCCGGGGCAGGAGGAGTAAACATCAACTCTGCGCTCCGGCGGGGTCACCGTCCGCACCGGAGGGTCGGTGCCGCCACCAGCCCCGTACCCAGTGGGCGACGGCGACCGGCGGGATGAGCGCGCTGGTCAGCAGCATGGTGGACACCTCTTCGCGAGTACGCGGCCCGGGCGCGATCCGCACCGCGGCGAACTCGGCCGTGCCCGCCGCCCAGCCCAGCGCGCCGGCGGCGGCGACCGCGCCGAGCACCCGGCGCGGCGCGCCGTCGCGGGGCAGCACGGTCCGCAGCGCGGC
>NZ_JBAKHT010000033.1:0-57126 GCF_036906755.1 Micromonospora sp. CPCC 206171
CCGGGCAGCGCGGGCGCGGCGGCGGCCGGCGCCGCCGGGGGCACGGCGGCGGGGAGCGCCGGCCGGGTGGGTCGTTCGGCGATGTCAACCAACGCGGGCCTCCTCGGTTCGGGTCGCCGCCGGCGCCGCGCGGTCCGCGGCGGCCGCGGCGACGGCGGGGGTACGACCACCGTCGGCTCCGGTGCCGGCGGGGCGGCCGGCCCTCGGGGCGCGGACGGCGGGGCGTTCGGCGGACTGCGCGGCGCGCACCTCGTCGCGCAGCAGCGTCCAGATCTCGTGCCGGTGGTGCCGGAAGGCGTCGGAGGAGCGGACGTCCTCGGTGACGCCCCGATCACCGAGGCCGATCTCGATGACCTGCTTGATCCGCCCGGGGCGGGAGGTCATCACGGCGACCCGCTGGCCGAGGTAGACCGCCTCGTCGATGCCGTGGGTGATGAACACGATCGTCTTGCCGGTGCGCTGCCAGATCCCCACCAGCTCGTCCTGCAACGAGTCGCGGGTCTGCGCGTCCAGGGCGGCGAACGGCTCGTCCATCAGCAGAATGTCCGGGTCGTACGCGAGGCTGCGGGCGATCGCCACCCGCTGCTTCATGCCGCCGGACAGTTCGTGCGGGTAGCGCTCGGCGAACCCGCCGAGCCCGACCAGGTCCAGGTGGTGGGCGACCAGCTCGGCCCGCTCGGCGCGGGGCACGCCCTTGGCCTCCAGTCCGAACGCGACGTTGCCGGCGGCGGTACGCCAGGGCAGCAGTGCGTACTGCTGGAAGACGATGCCCCGGTCGAGGCCGGGCCCGGTGACCGGGCGGCCGTCGACCAGCACTTCGCCGGAGGTGGGTCGGGACAGCCCGCCGAGCAGGTCGAGCAGGGTGGACTTGCCGCAGCCGCTGGGGCCGACGACGACCAGGAACTCGCCGGGGCGTACCCCGAGGGTGAGCTGGTCCAGGGCGGTGACCGCGCCGGCGGACGCGCGCCGCCCGGCGCGGACGCCGAAGGTCTTGGTGACCCGGTCGAACAGGACCTTGTCGTCGCTCACGCCGCACCCCCGCCGGAGGCGAAGGAGTTGTACCTGTTGGTGTAGATGTCGCCCGGCTTCGGCTTGTCGCCCTTGAGTTCGCCGGTGTCGGCGAGCCAGTCGATCCAGGTCGTGAACTCCCGGTCGGTGATGAGGCCGCCCTTGCCGGCGACGCCGCTGCTCTTCCAGTAGCGCACCAGCGCCGGGTCCTCGTTGCGGCCGCGCTTGGCGATGATCGCCTCCAGCCGGGCCACCACGGTCTCCCGGGGCTGGCTGCGGGCCCACTCGATGGCCCGGCCGACCCCGCTGACGAAGGTCTTCACCGTGTCCGGGTTGCGCTTGAGGAAGTCGTCGCGGAAGACGTAGGAGCCGCCGCTGAACGCCCCGAGCAGTTCGTAGTCGGTGAAGATGGTGCGGACGCCGCCGCCGGCGACCGCCTTGTCGCGGATCACGCCGCCGAGCACCGCAACGTCGATCTGCCGCTGCCGCAGCGACTGCTCGGAGTTCACCGGCGGGATGGCGACCAGCTCGACCTGGGCGATCTCGGCCGGGCTGAGCCCGTTGCGGGCCAGCCAGATCTTCAGCACCGCCTCGGCGTGCGCGCCGAGGGTGTTCATGCCGACCTTCCTGCCGATCAGGTCCCGGGCGGTGCGGATCGGGCTGTCGTCGAGGACGTAGTAGCCCTGGAAGGTCTGCGCGTCGGAGCCGTAGTAGCTGACCACGGCGGTGATCGGGGCGTTGGCGGTGGCGAGCTTGACGATGGCGCCGTTGAACGCGCCGCCGAAGTCGCTCTGCCCGGTGGCGGTGGCCTGGATGTCCTGGGGGCCGCCGGTGACGTTGCCGATCCACTTCAGCTTCACGTCACCGAGGTAGCCGAGGTCGGCGGCGAGTTCGGGGAGGGTGACCTGGCCGACGGAGCCCTGGTAGCGCAGCTCCTTCGTCTGGCCGGACGCCTCGGCGTCGCCGCCGCAGGCGGTGGCGCTGGTCAGGGCGAGCAGGGCCGCGACGGCGGCGAGGGTACGACGGAACGGTGACATGGACGTCTCCTGATCTGAGCACGAGGAGGACCGCGCCCGGTGGCGCGGGGGTACGCCGGCGCGCGGCGCCGGGCCGTCGTGGGCCGGGCCGTGCGGTGTGGCGGTGAAGGGATGGTGCGGACGGCGGTGGGCGTCAGCTCAACAGAGCGCGCTCGCGTGCCGGACCAGGTCGACGTGCACGCGAGCGGTGAGGAGAAGCTCGTCCCGCTGCGACATGAGCCCATGCTGCCGGGCCGCGACGAGCCCGGTCAACGCCCTTCCAGAACATGAGATGCGCGTCGCTGACTTTGTTGCATCCCTTGCCGAGCTGCGTTTACCGTCCCGCAACACCTACCTGCTGAGTAGAGATTGTGGTGACCGTCCACAGCGGATTCGCGGCCGGGTTTCGCAAATCGCCGGTTCGGGCATGTTCGGTGGCGTCAGAGCAGGGCAGGACAGGGAACGGCGAAGGGAGCCCACGATGGGTCTGATGTTCCGCAAGCGCAAGAAGTACGGGCCGATCATCCTGAACTTCACCGAGAACGGCTTCTCCTCGTGGAGCATCAAGATCGGTCGCTGGTCCTGGAACTCCAAGGCCAAGGCGCACCGCGTCGACCTGCCGGGGCCGCTCTCCTGGAAGCAGGACAAGAACCGGGCGTGACGTCCCGACGTCGAGCGGGGTGCCGGTGAATCACCGGCACCCCGCTCGGCGTTCGGCAACCCGTACCCGCGGCCCGCAGCGCCCGGCCCGGGCGGCGGCTTCGCCGTTTCCGCCGTTGGCGGCGGCGTCCGGGGCGCAGAATCGCCGCATGAGCGGCGACGGGTCCCACCGGCGGGAGCTGCGGCGGGCGGTGGGCGCCTGCCTGCTGCTGGTGCTCGCCTACTTCCTGGTGCCGGTGGCCCCCGACCCGAACGGGCTGCGGCTGGCCCTGCGCTCGGCCGGCACCCTGCTGCTGGTCCTGATCGTCGCCCTGCTCGTCACCGGCCAGGTACGCCGGCAGCTCGCCGGCCGGGCACCCACCGGCGACCAGAGAATCCCGGCGCTGATCCGGCTCGGCGTCGCGCTGGTCGCGGGTCTGCTCACCTTCGCCCTCGCCGACTACGTGGTGGCGTGGAGCAGCCCCGGACAGTTCGCCGGCCTCCAGACCCGCGTCGACGCGCTCTACTTCGCGCTGGCCACCCTGACCACCGTCGGCTACGGCGACGTGAGCGCCCAGGGGCAGGTCGCCCGGGTGGTGGTCTGCGGGCAGCTGGTGTTCAGCATCGGGGTGGTGGCGACCGGCGTGTCGGTGCTGGTCAAGCAGTTGACCGGGCGGCTGCGGCCGGGGCGGCGGTGATCAGCACGTCGCCGCCGAGCCGGCCGTGCTCGGGGTCGCGGCGTACCGCGCCGGAGTGCAGCAGGCTGGTGAGCGCGCCGACGGTGTCCGCGGCCCGGTAGACGGTCGCGGTCAGCGTGTGCCGGCGCAGCTCGGTGACCGTACGGGGACCGGAGCGGGCCAGCTCGGCCAGCAGTTCGCGGCGCAGCGGCCCCGGCTCGGGGTGCAGGGCGATGTCGAGCAGCCCGCCGGCCGGGTCTTCGGGGTCGCGGTAGCGCACCCCGGCGAACTCGTCGACCTCCCACAGCGCGTCCTTGAACGCCTCCAGGCTCTTCTCCAGCCCGGTGCCGAACGCGACCCGCCGGGCCGGTGAGCCGTCGGCCGGCACCAGCTCGACCTCGGTGACCAGCGCAAAGCCGGCGCCGGTCAGGGCCGGCCGCAGCGACGCCGGCGCGGGAGCGGAGAGCAGCAGCTCGGCCGGGCGACCGGTCGCCGCGGCGGCCAGCAGCGCCGGCTCGGCGGCTGCGGCGTCCACCATGGTCAGCAGCGGCGCGCCGGCCGCGCCGGCCGCCTTGAGCACCACCGGCAGCCGGGACGCGTCCCCCGGGACCAGGTGGACGGCCACGTCGGCCGGCAGCGTCGCCTCGACCGGCCCGAGCCGGGCCGGCAGGTCGGGCCCACCGCCGGCGAGCACCAGGACGGTCAGCCGTCGCCCGCGCAGCCGGTCGGCGAACTCGGCCACCACCCGCAGCGCCGCCTCGGCGGCCCCGGGATCGGGGTACGACAGGGCGAGGGTGGCCCGCCGGGAACGGTGCAGTGCCCCCGGCAGCCAGTGGTCGAGCTGCCGGACGAGCAGTTCCCGCAGGACGGTGTCGGTGGCCATCGTTGTACCGTACGGCGGCCTCAGGCCGGGATGGAGATGCCCACGCCGCCCCGGGTCTGCCCGCCGTAGCGCCGCCGCTCCCGGTCGAGGTCCAGCCGGCCGATCCGCTTGCGCGCCGCCAGCGCCTCGTCGTCGAGCAGGTCGGCCGGGACGATCCAGACGATCTCGAACTCCAGGCCGTCCGGGTCCTGCCCGTAGAGGCTCTTGGTGGTGCCGTGGTCGGAGGTGCCGACCAGCGCGCCCGCGGCGGCCAGCCGCTCGGCGGTGGCGCCCAGCTCGTCGAGGGTGTCCAGCTCCCAGGCCAGGTGGTAAAGGCCGACGGTGGCGCGCCCGGCCTGCGAGCGGCCGGCCGCCGCGCCGATCTCGAACAGGCCGAGGTCGTGGTCGTTGGTGGAGTCGGGCGCCTGAAGGAAGGCGGCGCCACGGAAGCCGTCCGGGGTCATCGCCACCGGCCGGAAGCCCAGCACGTCGCGGTAGAAGGCGACGCTGCGCTCGAGGTTGCTGACGTAGAGGACGGCGTGGTTGAGGCGGTGGATTCCCATGCACCCCACGCTAGCGCGGTTTGGTTGAGCGCTCAACCATTGTCGCTATGATGAACCCCATGACCCGGTGGTTGGACCCCGACGAGCAGCGCACCTGGCGGGCCTACCTGACCGCCTCCCGGGCGCTGATGGACACCCTCGACCGCGAGCTGCAACGCGACGCGGGGATGCCGCACGCCTACTACGAGATCCTGGCCCGGCTCTCCGAGGCCCCCGGGCGGCAACTGCGGATGAGCGAGCTGGCCGATCTGACCGGCTCCTCGCGCAGCCGGCTCTCGCACGCCGCCGCTCGGCTGGAGGCGACCGGGTGGCTCCGGCGCGAGGACTGCCAGACCGACCGCCGCGGCCAGGTCGCCGTCCTCACCGACGACGGCTTCGCGGTGCTCGCCGCGGCCGCGCCCGGCCACGTCGAGGGGGTACGCCGGCACCTCTTCGACGCGCTCAGCCCGGCCCAGGTCGACCAGTTGCGCCGGATCAGCGAGACACTGGTCGCCCACCTGACCGGTTGACGACTCCGATCACCGTCGGGGCTTGTACAACCCGTGGCCGGACGAGCACGATGGGGCGTGCCCTCCGGCTTCGGTGAACTGACCCTCCAGGCGCACCACCTGGTGTCCGCCGGCGACCTGGCCGGCGCGCAGCGACTGCTCGCCGACGCGCTGACCGACGCCGACCCCCGGCCCGACCACGCCTCCCCCGAGCTGGCCGACGCCGCCGGGCTCCAGGCGCGGGTCCTGGTCGCGCTCGGCGAGCCGCACTCCGCGCGCGGCTGGGCGGCCTTCGCGTACGCGGCCGCCACCCGGCTCTACGGGCGCTCGGACGAGCGGACGATCTCGGCGGGCGCGACGCTGGCCGCCGTGCTGCACCGGGTCGGCAGCGACGCCCGCGCCGCGCGGCTCTACTCCGACGTGATCCTGGAACTGACCGCCCACGACGGGCCGGAGTCGCTGCGGGTGCTCGCCGCGCACGCCGACCTGGCCACCGTGGAGTACGCCCGGGGCCAGTGCGCGCAGGCCCGGGAACGCCTTCAGGACGCCTGGGAGCTGCACCGCGAGGTCTACGGCGACGGCAACCCCAGCGGCATCAAGATGCTGGCCCGGCTCGGCGCGATGCAGCGCGACTGCGGCCGGTTCACCGAGGCGCACGACAACCTGGCGCTCGCCCGCGAACTGGCCCGGCAGCACCTGCCCGCCGACGACCCGCTGGCCCGGCAGGTCGCGGCCCTGGCGCGGGCGGCCGCCGACCCGGACCACGTCTGCGACGACGAGCCGCCCCCGGAACGGGACACCCCGGTGGTGCCGGCCGCCCGCACCGCCCCGGCCGACGAGGGGCCGCCCGAGCCGCCCGCCTGGCCGGTGGGGCCGGCGGCGACCGATCAGGCGTACCCGCCGACGGTGCCCGGCCAGCGGCTGCCCACCGAGGACGCCGACACCTCGGAGGCCGACGACCCGTACGCCGACTGGTGGCCGCCGGAGCCGGTCGCCGAGCCGGAGCGGGCCGCCGAGCCGGAGCCGGCCGCCCACGAGCCGGTCCCCCCGTCCGTGGTCGGGCTGGCCAACGGGTACGCCGAGGAGGCCGACGGGGTACACCGGGTGGGTCAGCGCCACCCGGCGGAGTCCCGACTGCTGCCGGTGGTGGTGCCCCGGCACCACGCGCCGCCGCCGCGCCGCAACCGGGCGACCCCGGCCGTGGTGGCCGGGTTGACCGTGGTGGTGCTGGGCACCGTCGCGGTGGTCGCCGGGGTGTCCCAGGTCGACGGCGGTGGCGACGACCCGCCGGCGCCCGCCGCAGCGCCCACCGGCCCGCCGAGCCCCACCGCGTCGTCCGCGCCACCCAGTGCCGGCGTCGCCGCCCCGCCCGGCACCCCACCCGGCCGGGTCACCCTGCGTGACCGGCGCGACAACATCGCGCTGGACTGGGAGTACCCCGCGGGCGCGGAGGGGCCGGTGGTCATCTCCGGCGGCCGCGCCGGGCAGGACCCGCGCGCCTTCCGGGAGTTGCCCGCCGGCACCAACAGCTTCGTCGTCTACGGCCTGGACCGCACCAACGACTACTGCTTCACCGTCGCGGTCGCCTGGTCCACCGACACCGTCGCCCGCGCCCCCGAGGTCTGCACCCGCCGCCGCTGACTCCCCTGCCCCACCCACCCCGCCGGCCCCGCCGACCCCGCCCCACCCCACCCCGCCCGCCCGGTGGGGCCTCTTTCCGAGAAAGCGTGGCCATTCGACGCCGCAAAGGCACTCTTTCTCTGAAAGTGCGCCGGCGGGGCCGGAGCGGGGTCAGCGCGAGGTGTCGCCTCGGAGGGGTGGGCGAGCAGGGGGGCGGGGGTGTGACGTGGGGGGTCGCGCGGCCGGGATGGTTGGTGCGGCGGGGCGGGGCGCGGTATCTTTCTCCGTTCGGAGAAACAAAAAAGGAATGGCGACGACGGCCATTCCTGCGGCTATTTTAAATGACGAGGAGACGGCTTGTCAACGCAATCCGACGGTTCCGTCGCGCACCGGCACGACGACGAGATCGGCCGCGAGCAGGAGTACGTCTCGCTGCTCTACGGCCGGCTGGACGACATGCGTGAGCAGGCCGCCCAGCGGCTCACCGAGGAACTGCGGACCACCGGGGGCACGTTGCAGGCCCGGTCCCAGCGCGACAGCGCGGTCCAGATGTACGCCGACCAGGTCGAGCAGTTCTCCGCCGTGGAGAACGGACTCTGCTTCGGCCGGCTCGACGACACCGACGGGACCCGGCACTACATCGGCCGGATCGGCATCTTCGACACCACCGGCGACTACGACCCGCTGCTGATGGACTGGCGGGCTCCCGCCGCCCGGCCGTTCTACCTCGCCACCGCCGCCAACCCGCAGGGCGTCAAGCGGCGCCGGCACCTGCGTACCCGGCAGCGGAAGGTGACCGGGCTCAACGACGAGGTGCTCGACCTCGCCACCGCCTCCCCCACCGCCCACGAGGAGCTGACCGGCGAGGCGTCCCTGCTCGCCGCGCTCAACGCCGGCCGGACCGGACGGATGCGCGACATCGTGGAGACCATCCAGGCCGAGCAGGACCGGGTGATCCGGGCCGACCTGCCGGGCGTACTGGTGGTGCAGGGCGGCCCCGGCACCGGCAAGACCGCCGTCGCGCTGCACCGCGCGGCGTACCTGCTTTACACCCACCGGCGGGAACTCTCCAGCCGGGGCGTGCTGCTGGTCGGCCCGAACGCGACCTTCCTGCGCTACATCTCGCAGGTGCTGCCCACGCTGGCCGAGACGGGCGTGCTGCTGCGTACCCCCGGCGACCTCTTCCCCGGCGTCAGCGCGCGGCGCGCCGAACCGGCCGAGACGGCGGCGCTCAAGGGGCGGACGATGATGACCGAGGTGCTGGCCGCCGCGGTCCGCGACCGGCAGTGGGTGCCCGACGAGCCGCTGGAGATCGAGATCGAGCGGGACACCGTGCGGCTCGACCCGGAGATGGTCCGCGCGGCCCGCGACCGGGCCCGCCGCTCCGGCCGCCCGCACAACCTGGCCCGCGCCCTGTTCGACGTCGAGGTCGTCCACGCGCTCGCCGCGCAGTTCGCCGAGCGGATCGGCGCCGACCCGCTGGGCGGGGAGAACCTGCTGGAGGAGGCCGACCGCGCCGAGATCCGTCGCGAGCTGCGTGAGGAGCCGGGCATCCGGGCCGCGCTCGACGAGCTGTGGCCGGTGCTCACCCCGCAGCGTCTGCTCGCCGACCTGTACGCCTCGGCCGACCGGATCGCCGCCGCCGCGCCGATGCTCACCGACGCCGAACGCGCGCTGCTGCACCGGGAGCCGGGCGGCTGGACGCCGGCCGACGTGCCGCTGCTGGACGAGGCCGCCGAACTGCTCGGCGAGGACGAGCGGGCCGCCGCCGCCCGCCGCGAGCGGATCCGCTCCTTCCAGCGCGAGTACGCCGAGGGCGTGCTGGAGATCTGGAAGGGCTCCCGCTCGATCGACGTCGAGGACGAGGCCGACGGTGGCGAGATCCTCGGCGTCACCGACCTGATCGACGCCGACCGGCTGCTGGAGCGGCAGGAGGAGGCCGACCGACTGACCACCGCGCAGCGGGCCGCCGCCGACCGGAGCTGGGCGTTCGGGCACGTGATCGTCGACGAGGCGCAGGAGCTGTCGCCGATGGCCTGGCGGCTGCTGATGCGCCGCTGCCCGAGCCGGTCGATGACCATCGTCGGTGACGTGGCGCAGACCGGCGCGCTGGCCGGCACCCCGTCCTGGGCCGACGCGCTGGAGCCGTACGTGGCGCAGCGCTGGCGGCAGGAGGAGCTGACCGTCAGCTACCGCACCCCCGCCGAGATCATGGCGGTGGCCGCCGAGGTGCTCGCCGAGATCGACCCCGCGCTGCGCCCACCCCGTTCGGTACGCGCCGGCGGCGTACCGCCGTGGGACCGCGCGGTGGAGGCGGCCGACCTGGCCGGGGAGCTGGTGGCGGCGACCACCCGGGAGGCCGCCGGGCTGGACGACGGGCGGCTCGGGGTGATCGTGCCGGCGGGCCGGGCCGACGAGCTGGCCGCCGCGGTGGTGGCCGCGCTGCCGGAGGCGGCGGTCGGCGAGCAGCCGGAGCTGGAGAGCCGGGTGGTGGTGCTGACGGTGGGTCAGGCCAAGGGCCTGGAGTTCGACTCCGTCCTGGTGGTCGACCCGGACGCCATCGTCGCCGAGTCCCCGCGCGGGCGCAGCGACCTCTACGTGGCGCTGACCCGGGCCACCCAGCGACTCGGCGTTCTCCGGCCCACGTCCTGACCCCTGCGCCCGGCTCGCCGGCGCGCAGCGATGTGGACAGCAGTGGCCTCACCCGTGCGGGTGAGGCCACTGCCGTTCTGTTCGCGATCGTCGCGGGACCGCGCTCAGCCGGGATTCGCGCGATCGTTGGTGAAGTTGCCCACCTGGGAGCCGGTCGAGGACTTGTCGCTCGTCGAGCCACCGGCGGGCGTGCTCAGGCCGCCCGTGGTGGCGTCGCCGGTGGTGGTCGGGGCGACCTTGCCGCGGTGCCGCTCCGGCTGGCGGGCCAACCGGCGCACGCTGGCCGGGCCGGCGGTGCCGCCGGTGGTGGTGACCGCGCCCTGCCCCCGGGTCGGGCCGCCGTCGCGCAGCACGTTCGGGTCGACCGGGGCGTCGGCCGGATCGTCCGGATCCTGCTCCTGGATCACCCGCAGCACGTCCGTCTGCGGCACGGTCACCTCGTCCAGGGCGCCCTCGCCGTAGGCGCCGGCGGTGAGGCGGTTCTCGGCCACGCGGGCGGACTCCCGCATCATGTCGTTGTCACGCACGTCCATCACCTCGCAGATCTGGCGGTAATCCACTGCCTGCCCGGCCAGGCCGCGACCAAACCGGTCCGCGCCGGTTCACCGGCCGGCCGCCCGCCGCTCGCCTGCCGGCCGTTCCCGCTGCCCATGCTGACCGGCGGGTTGGCGGGAACCGCCCGCCCCCGTAGGAGAGACAGCGTGCGCAGAATGCGCCGTACCGCCATCGCCGCCCTGGTGGTGGCGACCGTGACGTCCGGTCTGGCCGCGCCCGCGCAGGCGCGACCGGGACCGGAGCGGACCTTCGACCTCCAGGCTCACCGCGGCGGCCTCGGGCTGCGGGTGGAGAACACCCTCGCCTCGTTCGGCAACGCCCTCCAGCTCGGCGTGGACACGCTGGAACTGGACGTGCAGATCACCGAGGACGGCCAGGCCGTGGTGACCCACGACCGCAGGGTCAGCGGGGCCAAGTGCGTGGACACCGCCCCGGTACGCCCCGGAGACCCGGAGTTCCCGTACGTCGGCAGATACGTCAACACGCTCACCCTGGCCCAGGTGCGCACCCTCGACTGCGGCTCCCGGACCCTGCCGGACAAGCCCGGCCAGCTGGCCGTGCCCGGCGCCCGGATGCCCCTGCTGCGGGAGGTCTTCGACCTGGTCAAGCGGTACCGGGCCGACGACGTGACGCTCAACGTGGAGACCAAGGTGGAGGCCGGCGCGCCCACCGAGACCGCGCCGCGCGAGCAGTTCGTCCAGGTGACCGCCCGGGAGGTCCGGGCCGCCGGGCTGCTCAAGCAGGTCACCGTCCAGAGCTTCGACTGGGGCGCACTGATGCGGATGCGCCAGGTCGAGCCGCGGCTGTCCCTGGTCGCCCTGACCAACTACGACTTCCTCCAGGTCGGCCGACCCGGCGCGTCGCCCTGGCTCGGTGGCCTCGACATCGACGACTTCGCCGGGGACCCGATCCGGGCCGTGCGCAGCTTCGGCGCGAGCGCGTTCTCCCCGGTGCACGGCTTCCCGCAGAACGGCACCGTCGCCGACCCCGGCTACCGGCCGTACGTCACCAGGGACCTGGTGGAGCACGCGCACCGCAACGGGATCAAGGTGATCCCGTGGACGGTCGACGACGTGCCGACCATGGCGAAGCTGCTCGACGACGGGGTGGACGGCCTCATCACCGACTACCCGGACCGGCTCCGCGACCTGCTGGCCACCCGCGGCCGGCAACTGCCCGCGGCGTACGCCTCGCCCTTCGACGTCCAGGCGCACCGCGGCGGCCGGGCCACCCGCCCGGAGAACACCCTGCCCGCCTTCGCGCACGCGCTGGAGAACCGGGCGATCTCCACCCTGGAACTGGACACCGGCGTCACGGCCGACGGGCACCTGGTGGTGCTGCACGACCGGACCGTCAACGGCTCGCACTGCGTCGACACCGCGCCGGCCCGCCCGGGCGACCCGGAGTTCCCCTACGTCGGCAGGCCGGTGCACGAGCTGACCCTGGCCCAGCTGAAGACCGTCGACTGCGGCTCGCGGACGTTGCCGGAGTTCCCGGCCCAGATTGCCGCCCCCGGTGCCCGGATTCCCACCCTCGACGAGGTCTTCGCCCTGGTGCGCGCCAGCGGCCGCGACGACGTGCGGCTGAACGTGGAGACCAAGATCAGCCCGCTGGTCGACGACACCGAGCCGTACCCGAGCTTCACCCGCAGGCTGGTCGGCGCGATCCAGCGGGCCGGCTTCACCCGCCGGACCACGATCCAGTCGTTCGACTGGCGCACCATCCGCTACACCCACCGGCTGGACCCGCGGATCGAGACGGTCGCCCTGGTCTGGCAGTACGGCCCGGCCGAGTGCGCCGCCCTCGCCGACGAGTGCTCGCTGCGTGCCGTCTACGGCGACCCCGCGGTGAAGAGCCCGTGGACCGGCGGCCTGGACTGGTGGCAGCACCAGGACCTGGGCAAGCTGGTCCGCGCCTCCGGCGCGACGACGGTCTCCGCCAACTGGCAGGTGCACGACCCGGGCCAGGGCACTGTCGCCTCGGCCGACTGGTACCTGCGGGAGAACCCGGCCTACTTCCACGGCCCGACGGTGCCGGACCTGCAGCGGCGGTACGGGCTCACGGTCGTGCCGTACACGGTCAACGACCCCGCGGTCATGCAGCGGGTGATCGACCTGGGGGTGGACGGCATCATCACCGACGACCCGGAGCTGCTCGTCCGGGTGGCCGTGCGCAACGGCCTGCGCTGACGTACCACGCCGGTGGCGCTCTCCCCGCAGGGCGCCACCGGCGGCCGCAATCCGCTGGTGAGCCGGTGTTACCTCTCGGGGGCGTCGGGTAGACGGAGGTTGCCCGCGCCATGAACGCGAACCGTGCCGTGGCCGAAACGCGGTAGCGGGGCGAGGGAGTGCAGGTACTCATCAAATCCTGAGGAGGACCAGATGAGCACGCAGGCTGCATCCACCAGGCCCATCAACCGGCCGATGCAGGACGCGCCCAACCGGGCGGCGATGAACGAGGCTCCGACCCGTCCGATGCCGATGATGGGCGACGGGCGCCGCGAGCAGGTAATGCAGGCACCCGGCACGGAGACCAAGCCGTCGCTGCGTACGACGGAGTTCTGGGTCTACATCGCCGGCGTGATCGGCATACTGGCCGCGTCATTCCTGGTCGGTAAGAACTCGGTCGGGGTGGACATCTTCCGCGCCCCGCAGGCCTGGTTCTTCATCACCCTGCTGACCATCGGTTATCTGGGCAGCCGGGGCCTGGCCAAGGCCGGCAGCAACTTCCGCAGCAGTGAAGAGCGCAAGGCCCGTCACTGACCCACCAGATCAACGCCGTGAGAACGATGGCCCCCGGGACTCGTCCCGAGGGCCATCGTCGCGTCGGCTCACTCGAAGTCGCCGCCGAAGTCGCCGCCGCCGAAGTCACCCTCGAAGGCGTCCTCGATCATCTCCCCAGCGACCAGGCCACCGGCGACGCCGAGGGCCGCCCCGGCCACCATGCCGCCCATGCCGTGACCCCGGCGGCCGTACCCCTGGTGGGCGCCGAAGCCGGCGGCGCGCAGGCTGCCGTAGCGGGAGGTGGTGTCGCGCAGCCAGCCGTCGACGACCTGCGCCCAGTCGACCCGGTCGGCGTCGGCGTGCGAGACGGTGTACCGGCCGAAGGCGTCGTGGCCGGCGCTGAGGAAGCCACCGCGCTTGTCGCACTCGAGGATCACCTCGACGCCGTGCGGGCTGGTCACGAAGGTCAGCTCGACCTCGGTGACCGCCTGGGCGTACTGCGGCGCGGCGAAGAACTCGATCTCCTGGTAGAACGGCAGCGTCTGCTGGGTGCCGCGGAGGTGCCCGCGCTCCAGGTCGGCGTGCTTGAACCGGAAGCCCAGCCGCTGGAAGGCCGCCAGGATCCGCTCGTGCACCGGCAGCGGGTGGATGTTGACCTGGTCCAGGTCGCTCTTGTCGACCGCCCGGGCGATCGCCAGCTCGGTACGCAGACCCATCGTCATGCCGTGCAGGCGCTGGCCGTAGACGTCGGTGATCGGGGCCTCCCACGGCACCGGCAGCTGGAACGGGATCGACAGCTGCTGCTTCGGCGCCAGCTGCAACGGCCCGCTGACCGCCATCCGCTGGAACTCCATGATGCCGGCGTACTCGGTGTCGCCGCCCTCGATCTCCACCCGGGTGACCAGCCCGACGGTGATCTGCTCGATGTTCGCCGGGGCGTCGCCGCCGACGAGGTTGACCTGCCCGTCGAGGGTCAGGCCCGGCCGGGTGTTCGGGTTGGCCAGGACCGTGTCGACGCTGGGCCCACCCACGCCGAACGCGCTCAGCATCTTCTTGAAGACCATCGGAACTCCCGCAGCACACGAAGCGCTCCGAGATGGAGCGCGGACTGTTACCCAGGGCACCCTAATCGGAACGGCTGTGAAGTGCCTGGGAAGCGCAGCGGGACGGTCGAAACGCCCAGCGGGGTGGTGTACCTCCGGCTGACCGAGCCGGACCCGCAACCGTTGCGACGAGCACCGGCGGCAGGTCCACGTGGGGTGGCCGGGGTGGGTGTCCGGCGGCGGGCACGGAGAGGGCATCCACCCAACGAACACCTCCCCCGCGCTCAGCGGATGGCGCTCCGGTCCGGCGCAGTGCCTGGGGTGGCCCGTCGGTACGCGGCTGGATCCGCCCGTGCGTGTCGCAGGTCCAGTCACACACGCAGCCTCGGCGTCAGCCGACCCCAGTCCGCGCCCACCCGGACGCTACGACACCCGCCATCATCTGCGGCTGGCGGCTCACGTAGCCGAGTTCCTTTACTACCCGGCCGACTGACCGCTGTGGTCGCGCCCGGTGGGCCGGTCCAGCAAGCAGGCGATCACCCGCAGGCCGACCGCGCACCCACGGGCGACCACTTCGGTCGGACCCTCGCCACTGACCAGCGCGGCGACCTCGCAGGCCAGGCTCAGCCGCTGGGCGGTGGTAGCGATCCGGCGGCGCCATAACGACGTGGTCGGTGCAGGCTCGTGGGTAGGCATGAAGAACTTCTCCTCGATCTCGGTTCCCGGCAAGGAGCGACTCGGTTGCCGTCTCCGCCCGGGCGGGTGTCTGTAGATCGAGAGTCACTACTGAGAGCTATGACCGGCTACCCCACAGTCAACATCAAGGTGACCGGGACGGCCTACGGTCATGAATGTCCGCGGTTGGCCGGTTGACCGGGAATTCGGCCAACGTTGACCGGTGGTGACCTACGCCACCGGTCATCCGCCGCGTTGCCGCAGCGTAGAGGCCTGCCCGGTCAACCCGGTCAACCCGGTCAACTCCCCGGACACCTCCGAAATGGAAAGTCGCGCCTAGACGTCGCCGCCGTCGGTCACAATGCGTAGGCACAGGCAGATTGACCGACGGCCATCCGGCCCCCCTTCGTCGGCCATTGGAGATCCAGAGACGTAAGGAGAGGCATGGCCACCCCGGCCGACGAGGCGAACCCTTCCCGCTCCCCCAGGCAGGCCCGGACTCTGCGCAGCGAGCAGTCCATCCGGGACAGCCACACCCCCGAAGCTGCGGCGGTGCTGATTGCCATCCGCCGGCTCCTGGTCGCCCGCTTCGGCGAACAGGGCTGCCTCCACCAGCTCGCCAGGCTGATCCGCTCCGAATCGGAGAGCACCGACCCGTCGAAGACGAGCCGGAATATCGCCAAGCGGCTGTCCGAGCAGCTCGGCAACCGGGCAGTGCGAGGTCCCGACTGGAGGACCATCGAGGCGGTGCTGCGCCACTGCGTCACCGACAACCAACGCCCTGCGGAGATCGCCCGGATGCGGGCCCTGTTCGGTGCCGCCCGCGGTCACCAGCCCAGTGAGGTGTCCGGTGATCTGGTCACCCGCAGCGGCGACAGCGCGGAGGTAACCGCGCTGCGGGCCGCGCTGCGGACGGCGGAGCAGGACGCCGCGAAGGCCCGCCAGGACCTGCAGACCCTCGCCAACGACCAGGCGATCGCGTTGCGAGCGGCCGGCAACCTTACGACCCGGGCCACCGAGCAGGAGCAGAAGCTGGCCGATGCGGTCCGGCAGGTCGCCGAGTTGTCCGCCCGGGTGGAGCTGTTCCGCAGCAAGCACGAGGACGCGCTCTCCTCCAGCATTCGAGACCGAGCCGAACTGGCCGAGCTGCGCGAACGGCTGGCCCGGCTCGTGGCGTTCGTGGAATCCCAAGAGATCTTCCTCAACGCTCGGGTTGCTACCAGCGCGCTGCCCAGCAGCGCGCAGTCGGTGGGCGTCGCGCCGACGTCCGCCGCCCCGCCGGCGCTGCGGGCGGTGTCGTCCTACCTACGCGCTCGGGCGGAACTCGGCGGGCACCAAGTCGCCGCGATCGCACAGGAGGCCGGGGTTTTGCTGGAGGTGGTCGAACGGACCTTCGCCGCGCAGGAACTGCCGCCCTACCCGATCCTGGCGATGATCGGCGCGGCCGTCAGCGCAGACACCGACTACCTGCTGGACGCCTTCATGCGGGCCGAGACTGAGTCCACGGAGTTGCGTAAGGCCCAGGTCGTCTCCCCCCGGGACGCCCCACAGCCCTCGGACATGCAAACGGCGTTCGAGCAGATCGTCGCCGGCTATGACCTGGCCGCCGAAGCTGACGAGCCCCTCCGGGCCAAGCAGAACCTCGAGTGTTTCGAGCCGTCCGAGTGGCGCCGGTGGCGGTACCGCGGCCGACGCCGGCAGCGCACCAGACCGACCCGCGACCATATCCGCCTCCTGGCGGCGCTTGCGGTGATCGCAATCTTGGCGGCCAGCCACCTGATGATTGCGGTCTTCGCGGCCGGCCATTTCTTGGGTTGACGGCCCGGCGTGGGGCGATGTGGGTCAGCGCGCATACCTACATCCCCTACTCGAAGACGCGCTCGGCAACGGCGGCCTGCTCGGCGGCGCCAGCGCGGAAGTAGGGGGCCGTGGTGTCCGGGGAGGCGTGGCCGAGCAGGGCTTCGACCTTGGCCTGGTCGGCGCCGACCTGGCGCAGCCGAATGGCGTAGGTGTGGCGCAGCCGATGCGGGCGTAGGCCGGCATCCCGGCGTCGGAGCCGACGGCGAAGAGAACCTGGGTGACGCCGGAGGTGGTGAGCCGGCCGCCGGCCGGTCCACAGCGGTCCCGGCTCGGCGCCCCGGTGGCGGATCCAGGCGGTGAGCCGGTCGTCGGCAGGTGCCGGCACGGGGAGGCGCACCACCGAAGATCACTCTCAGCGACTACGTTGGTGCAGGACAACAAAAGGAGTTGGTCATGGCGACGTCGGATGCCGAGCGGCGGCAGTGGACTCAACAGGGAGCGCAGGACGCCGCGCAGGCGACGTACGCCTCGGTGAAGCGGGCGATCGAGCGGTCCCCGGACCTGGTCGGCAAGGTTGATATCTTCCTTCAAGGCTCGTACGCGAACGCCACGAACACCCGTGGTGACTCCGACGTCGATGTGGTGGTCATGTCCACCTCGACGTACTTCCCCGACACGCGGCGGCTGAGCAGCGCGGACAGGGATCGAGAGCGGGCGTCTGGCAGCCCGGCGACCATGACCTCGCTCGGGTTCCGCAAGCTGGTGGAGCAGGCGCTCGTTGACTACTACGGCGTTTCTCGGGTGCATCCGAAGAACAAGTGCCTGCGCGTGGACAAGAGCGCCGGGTACGTCGATGCGGACGTGGTGCCGGCCGAGCAGGTTCGGCTCTACACCTCGTACCCGTCCTACGGCTCGCCGTCCTTCATCGAGGGCACCTCGATCCAGCCGCTGGAGGGCACCCGGATCGTCAACTTCCCGAAGGAGCACCGCAAGAACGGCGCGCGCAAGAACGGCCTTTGCAGCGACAGGTACAAGCCGACAGTGCGTCAGATCAAGCGGTTGCGCCGCAAGGCGGTCGAGGCTGGGCTGATCGCCAAGGGGCTGGCGCCGGGATACCTGCTCGAGTGCATGACCTACAACGTGCCGAACCGGCTGTTCGCCTACGACGACGCCTCCCGGCTCGTGCAGGTGATGGCCTGGTTGCACGGCCAGAGCGCCGAAAAAATGGCCACCGAGTTCATGGCCTGCGACGAGGTGCACCGCCTGTTCGTTGACGACCCGGGCGATCACGACCAGTACGGGGCCGTCCGGATCATCGACCAGCTCTGGCGCCTGCTCTAAGGGCGACGGCGGTGCA
Source organism: Micromonospora sp. CPCC 206171 (assembly GCF_036906755.1). NCBI lineage: Bacteria > Bacillati > Actinomycetota > Actinomycetes > Micromonosporales > Micromonosporaceae > Micromonospora > Micromonospora sp. CPCC 206171. The sequence continues at coordinate 17,679 of NZ_JBAKHT010000033.1, forward strand.
CGTCTACAGCAGCAGCGACAACCGCACCTCTGCGCTGGGCGCGATCGCCGTAGGCGCGGTGTTGCTGGCGATCGGCGCGAACGTGGCGTTCCAAGCGCTCGGCATAGGCCCGGCCTGGCTGTTCAGCCCGCCCGCGGTCGCCGCGTCCTTCGGGCTGCTCTACCACGCAATGGACACCCGCGCCTGGCGCTGGGCACCGCTGCACCGCCTCGGCGTCATCCAGGTCCCCGTGCTGGCTGGCGTCTACGACGGCCAACTGATCTCCTCCTACCAGCAGACCACGCTGCCGGTGCGCATCTGCATCGACCAGTCTTGGACGAAGATTGCGGTCCGTTTCGATGTGCTTCCGCCGACGTCGTCCACCTCGTACTCGATCACGGCCGCGCTCGCCGATGTCGGCCACCACCACGCCCGGCTGACTTACACCTACCGCAATCAGACCCGGCCCGGCGTCGCCGAGGCGGACATGAACGACCACGACGGGACCGCCGAAGTGGTCATCGATACCAGGACCGGACAGCTGACCGGCCGCTACTTCAACTTCCGCGGCCGGCAAGGCACGCTGACCCTGACCCGCGTCTAGGAGCGCCTCAGGCCGCTCTGGGCCCTGCGGTCACCAACCCGCCGGCGTCGCCGCCGAAGTCGTCGACGGGCTGCGTGGGGGCGCGGATTGCGGCGGCGGAACTCTGGCGGCGGTACGGTGGCCTGTGCCGCCAGCGACGCTCAGCGGTGGTAGAGGTGGCTCGGCCGTGCTGGTACGGCACGACGGCAGCCGGCCGGCGAGCGTGCTGCGGCAGCTGACGGCTCGAAGAGTACCCGAAGATCTCGATCGTGATGCCCGGCTGTCCTGCTCGGCCTGCTCCTAGGCCGGTCGCAGGGCGTCTAGGTAGACGATCGGCACCAGCAGCTGGGGGTCGTCCGCGGGGATGCTGGGCTCGCTGGTGTCGCTCGGGCGGGGGTCGGGCTGCCGGTCGGCTCCAGGGTCTCCGTCGGGTCGGCCGTGTCGGTCGGCGTGGGATAGGTCAGCTCGATCGACGGGGTGGTGGAGGCGGTCGTCGGGGTCAGCGGGCTGCCGTTCGAGGCGCGGGTCGCTTCCCCGGTCGTCCTGCCCGGACAGCGACGCGGACGCCCCGATGACGCCCAGGCCACCACGCCGACAGCGACCATGAGCCACTGCCGGCCGATGAAGAGGCTCGCGAAACCGGCCGGCTGGACCGCCCCGTCGGCGGCCGTTCCGGGTCGGCGCGCTCGCGCCGGTACACAGCCAGCAGGGCGACCGTGGTGATGACGGCGCTGACCAGGTCGGCCAGGAAGCTCGCGTTCTCCAGCGTCGACACCAGCGCGACCGTGGCGAGCAGGGAGGCGAGGAGGATGGGCCTACTGACCGATTCCGTCAACCACGCAGGGTGGCACGACCAATGGCGTTACTGCTCGCGCCCGCGCCGGACGGCGCTCCACGCTGATGGGGACCGCCGGTCAGTCGGCCTCGACGACGACCAGCTCGCCGACCTGCTCGCCGATCTGGCGGCGCCCTTCCGCCGGCAGCTTCGCGTCGGTGATCAGTACGTCGGCCTTGTCCAGCGGGGCGATGGTGGCGATGCCGATGGTCTCCCACTTGGTGTGGTCGGCCAGCACGACCAGTCGCCGGGCGGCGCTGATCAGCCGCCGGTTGACCGCCGCCTCCAGCAGGTTGGGCGTGGTGAAACCGGTACGCGGGCTCATCCCGTGCACGCCGAGGAAGAGCAGATCGACGTTGAGGGAACCGATCGCCGCCTCGGCGACCGGCCCGGTCAGCGCGTCCGACGGGGTGCGGATGCCGCCGGTGAGCACCACGGTCTGGTCGGCGCGCGGGTTCTGGTAGAGCGCGTCGGCGACCGGGATCGAGTTGGTCACCACGGTCAGCCCGCGTACGTCGGCGAGCATGGTGGCCAGCGCGGCGGTGGTCGTACCGGCGGAGAGGGCGATCGCCATGCCGGGCTCCACCATGCCGGCGGCGTGCCCGGCGATGGCGCGCTTCTCCCCCTGCTGACGGATCGACTTGGCGGCGAAGCCGGGCTCCTCGGCTGAGCCGGGCCCGGCCAGGGTCGCCCCGCCGTGCACCTTGTCGATCAGCCCCCGCTCGGCGAGCACCTCCAGGTCCCGTCGGATGGTCATGTCGGAGACCCCGAACCTGCTCACCAGGTGGCTGACCCGCACGCCGCCGCGCTGCCGGATCAGTTCCAGGATGGCGGTCTGCCGTTGCTGGGCGAGCATCGAGCCTCCTAACCGGGCGGACGGGGAAACGGTACGCAGGTCAGGCCGTCGCCGTCGGCGCGCCGACCGCGACTGGACCAGCGTGTTCCTCCCGGACCACCGCCACCTCGCCGGCCGGCACGCGCAGTTCACCGGTGCAGCGTGCGCCGCCGAGCAGCTCGGTGCCGGTGACGTCGAGCCGGACCTCGGCGTCGGTGTGGTTGACCACGAAGAGCCAGGACCGGTCGCCGTCGCGGCGGCGGACCACCTCGACGCCGGTCGGCGCGGCCACCGGGGGACGCGCCCCCGCCTCGGCGAGCAGTCGGGCCACCAGCCGGTCGGTGGCCGCCTCGTCCAGCCGGGTGCCGACGTACCAGGCGGTGCCCCGGCCCACCCGGTGCCGGGTGACGGCGGCGACCCCGGGCAACGGCCCGTCGGCGTACGAGGCGAGCACCTCGGCGCCCTCCGGGTGCAGCCACTCGGTCCACACGTCGGCGGTGGCGCCGTCGTCGAGGCGTACCCTCTCGCCCTCGCGCAGCGGGAAGAACTCCTCGGTGCGGACGCCGAGCAGGTCGCGGAACGCCCCCGGGTACCCGCCGAGGCGGATGTGGTCGTGCTCGTCGACGATGCCGCTGAAGTAGGTGACCAGGGCGGTGCCGCCGCCGTCGACGTAGCGGCGCAGGGCCTCGGCGTCGGCGTCGCGGACCAGGTAGAGGGTCGGCACGAGGACCAGCTGGTAGCCGCTGAGGTCGGCCGAGGGGTGCACCACGTCGGTGGTGACGCCGGCCCGCCAGAGCGCGCCGTACAGCGCCTGGAGCCGGTCGACGTAGCTGACGTCGACGCTGGGGTGCGAGTCGAGCTCGGCCCCCCACCAGGCCTCCCAGTCGAACAGGATCGCCACCTGGGCGTCGACCCGGCTGCCGCGCACCTCGGCGAGGGCCTTCCGGTCGGCGCCGAGCTGGCATACCTCGCGGAACACCTTGGTGTCCGGGCCGGCGTGCGGCACCAGCGCGGAGTGGAACTTCTCCGCCCCGGCCCGGGAGGCCCGCCACTGGAAGAACAGCACCCCGTCGGCGCCGCGCGCGACGTGCGCGAGGCTGTTGCGGCGCAGCTGGCCGGGGGTCTTGGCGATGTTGCGCGGCTGCCAGTTGACCGCGCTGGTGGAGTGCTCCATCAGCAGCCAGGGGTCGCCGCCGGCGACGCCGCGGGTGTGGTCGGCGGCGAGCGCCAGCCCGAGGTGCGACAGCGGGTCGGCGGCGGTCAGGTAGTGGTCGTTGGAGACCACGTCCACGTCGGACGCCCAGGAGTGGTAGTCCAGGTACTTGATCCCGGTGCCGATCATGAAGTTCGTGGTGACCGGCTGCCGGACCAACCGGGCGAGCACCTCCCGCTCGGCGCGCAGCTGGGCCCGCTGCTCGTCGGAGGAGAAGCGCAGGAAGTCCAGCTGCTGGGTGGGGTTGGCGAAGGTCGGCGCGCTGCGGGGCGGGTTGATCTCGGCCCAGTCGCCGTACCGCTGGCTCCAGAAGGTGGTGCCCCAGGCCGCGTTGAGGGTGTCCACGTCGCCGTAGCGCTCGCGCAGCCAGCGGCGGAACGCCTCGGCGCTGACGTCGCAGTAGCAGTGCACGTTGTGGCAGCCCAGCTCGTTGGAGATGTGCCACATCACCACGGCCGGGTGCTCGGCGTACCGGCCGGCGACCGCCTCGACCAGGGCCAGCGAACGCTCCCGGAAGATCGGCGAGCTGGGGCAGTACGCCTGCCGCCCGCCGGGCCACAGCACCGTGCCATCGGCGGTACGGGGCAGCGTCTCCGGGTGCCGGTGGGCCAGCCACGGTGGCGGGCTGGCGGTGGCGGTGGCCAGGTCGACGTTGATGCCGCCGTCGTGCAGGACGTCGAGGGCCCGGTCCAGCCAGCCGAAGTCGTACCGGCCGGGAGTCGGTTCGAGCAGGGCCCAGGAGAAGATGCCGACCGAGACCAGGTCGACGCCGGCGCGGCGCATCAGCGCCACGTCCTCGGCCCAGACCTCCTCCGGCCACTGCTCCGGGTTGTAGTCCGCGCCGTAGAAGATGCCGTCGCCCTGCCAGGTGCCGTGCTGCCGCATGAGTGCAGAGAGTGCCCCCGATGACCGCGCAAGTCAACACTTTCCAACATCGACTCGTTTCCAACGTTTACCAACGGGATCCCTTGTCAACACTGCGGTATCGATCCCGAGCAGCCCTCTTGACACGGCCCCACGGAGGGGTAGCTTCAAGCGCCACCGGCTGTTCTTGTTCGCCAATGTTGGATCTCGGTGATTCTGTGTTGGCATTCGCGGACCCGCCGGCACCTCCACCACTGACCACCTTGGGCGCCGCACCTCTTCATCCGCAGGAGGCACCATGTCCCGTCCCCGTACCGAAGCCGAGTACCTCGCCCGGCTCGTACCGCCCTCCGTCGCCGGCATCGGTCGGCGCTCGCTGCTCGCCGGCGCGGGCGCGGGCGCGCTGCTCGGCACCGGCCTGCTGGCCGGCTGCGGCTCCGACTCGGACTCCGGCTCGGACAGCAAGACCGTGTCGATCGGCTCGAACCAGTCGGACCCGAAGCCGAAGGAGGTCATCGCCAAGGTGATGACCGGCTTCCAGACGGCGTCCGGCATCGAGCCGAAGGTCAACACGGTCGACCACAACACGTTCCAGGAGAACATCAACAACTACCTGCAGGGCAAGCCGGACGACGTGTTCATGTGGTTCGCCGGCTACCGGATGCGGTTCTTCGCGGCCAAGGGGCTGGCCGGCGACCTCAGCGACGTCTGGGGCAAGCTCTCCGGCTACTCCGACGCGTTCAAGAAGGCCTCCACCGGCGACGACGGCAAGCAGTACTTCGTGCCGTCGTCGTACTACCCGTGGGCCGTCTTCTACCGCAAGTCGGTCTGGCAGCAGCGCGGGTACCAGGTGCCCAAGACGCTCGACGACCTCAACGCCCTCGGCGCGCAGATGAAGAAGGACGGCCTCACCCCGATCGCCTTCGCCGACAAGGACGGCTGGCCGGCGATGGGCACCTTCGACATCCTCAACCTGCGGATCAACGGCTACCAGTTCCACGTCGACCTGATGGCCGGCAAGGAGGCCTGGACCTCCGACAAGGTGAAGAAGGTCTTCGACGCCTGGAACGGGCTGCTGCCGCTGCACCAGGCCGACAGCCTGGGCCGCACCTGGCAGGAGGCCGCCCAGTCGTTGCAGCAGAAGAAGAGCGGCATGTACCTGCTCGGCCTCTTCGTCGCCCAGCAGTTCAGCAACGAGGAGCAGGACGACCTGGACTTCTTCACCTTCCCGGAGGTCGACTCGACGATCGGGGCGAAGGCCCTGGACGCGCCGATCGACGGCTACATGATGGCCCGCAAGCCGAAGTCCGAGGCGAACGCCAAGAAGCTGCTGGAGTACGTCGGCTCGAAGGCCGCCGCGGACATCACCGTGAAGAACGACCCGAGCACCCTGGTGGCCAACGGCGGCGCCGACACCAGCGGCTACACCGCCCTGCAGAAGAAGGCCGCCGAGCTGGTCGGCTCGGCCACCGAGATCGCCCAGTTCCTCGACCGCGACACCCGGCCGGACTTCGCCTCCACCGTGATCATCCCGGCGCTCCAGCAGTTCATCAAGAACCCGAAGGACATCGACGGGCTGCTGACCAGCATCGAGAACCAGAAGAAGTCGATCTTCACCAGCTGACGGCGAGAGGGGGAGGACCTCGTGTCCGACCTGCCCCTGATCCAAGCGGATCGCGCCGTGCCGTCGCCGGCCGCGACCACCACCTCCACGGGTGGTCGCGGCCGCCGGCTACGGCTCCTGTCCCGCACCGACCGCGTGGTGATCACGCTGATGGTGCTCGTACCGCTGCTGCTCGTCGTCGCGCTGGTCTGGCTGCCGGCGGTGGCCACCGTGGCCCTCTCCGGCACCGACTGGGACGGCATCGGCCCGCTCAGCGAGATCGAGTGGGTGGGCGGTCGCAACTACTCCGACGTGGTCAACATCTACCCGCCGTTCGTGCCGGCGGTGCAGAACAACCTGCTCTGGCTGGCGGCGCTCTTCGTGGTCGCCACCCCGTTCGGGATGTTCCTCGCCGTGCTGCTGGACAAGGAGATCCGCGGCAGCCGGTTCTACCAGACCGCGCTCTACCTGCCGGTGGTGCTCTCGCTGGCGCTGATCGGCTTCGTCTGGCAGCTCATCTACTCCCGGGACCAGGGCCTGCTCAACGCCGTGCTCGGCGGCGACACCGACTGGTACGGCGACCCGAACGTCAACATCTGGGCGGTGCTGATCGCCGCCGGCTGGCGGCACGTCGGCTACATCATGCTGCTCTACCTGGCCGGCCTGAAGGGCGTCGACCCGTCGCTGCGCGAGGCCGCCGCCGTCGACGGCGCCTCGGAGACCAGCACCTTCTTCCGGGTGGTCTTCCCGGTGATGCGGCCCATCAACATCATCGTGCTGGTGGTGACGGTGATCGAGTCGCTGCGCGCGTTCGACCTGGTCTGGGTCATCAACAAGGGCCGCAACGGACTGGAACTGCTCTCCGCGCTGGTCACCCAGAACGTGGTGGGCGAGGCCAGCCGGATCGGCTTCGGCTCCGCACTGGCGACGATCATGCTGGTCGTCTCCCTGGTCTTCATCACCATCTACCTGGCCACCGTGATGAGGGAGGACCGGCGATGAGCGCGTCGACCATGACCCGCGAGCCGGCGGCCGACGCCCCGGCGAAGCGCCGCGCGCCGCTGCGTCCGGCCCGGGTGGCCCTGCACCTGTTCCTCGGTGCGGTAGCGATCGGCTGGCTCTTCCCGATCATCTGGGCGGTGCTGACCTCGCTGCGGTCGTACGACTACACCGCCGCGAACGGGTACGCCTCGCTCGGCGGCTGGACCTTCGACAACTACGTCACCGCCTGGCAGACCGCCGAGTTCGGCAAGCACTTCCTCAACTCGGTCTGGATCACCGTCCCGGCGGTGCTGCTGACGCTCTTCCTGGCCTCCTGCGTGGCGTTCGTGATCGCCCGGTTCAGCTGGAAACTCAACATCGTCCTGCTCGGGCTCTTCACCGCGGCCAACCTGCTGCCCCAGCAGGCGCTGCTGATCCCGCTGTTCCGGCTCTTCACCGAGGTGCCGCTGCCGGAGTTCATGAGCGACTCGGAGCTGCTCTACGACAGCTACTGGGGGCTGATCCTGGTCAACGTCGCCTTTCAGTGCGGCTTCTGCGTCTTCGTGCTGAGCAACTACATGAAGGCGCTCCCCCGCGACCTGTACGAGGCGGCGATGGTCGACGGCGCGAGCGTCTGGCGGCAGTACTGGCAGGTGACCATGCCGCTGTGCCGGCCGGCCCTGGCGGCGCTGGCCACCTTGGAGGTGACCTGGATCTACAACGAGTTCTTCTGGGCCACCGTGCTGATGCGCAGCGGCGACAAGTTCCCGGTGACCAGTTCGCTGAACAACCTGCGCGGGGAGTTCTTCACCGACAACAACCTGGTCTCGGCCGGCTCGGTGCTGGTCGCCATCCCCACGTTGGCGATCTTCTTCCTGCTCCAGAAGCAGTTCGTCCGGGGGCTGACCCTCGGCGCCTCGAAGGGCTGACCTCGCCGGCCGCCGGGCGTCGTCACGGGGCCCGGCGTGCCCGCACGGAGAAATGAGCGGTCATGACAAACCCGTCCGTCATCCACCTGCGCCGGGCGGCGACCAGCCTGGTGCTCGACGGGCGCGGCCCGGGCCTGCCCCGGGTCGTGCACTGGGGTGCCGACCTGGGCCCGCTGCCCGCCGACGACCTGCCCGCCCTGGTCGACGCGACCGTCCCGCCGGTCGTGCCGAGCAGCTTCGACGCGCCCACCGTGCTGTCCCTGCTGCCCGAAGCCAGTGCCGGCTGGAGCGGCCGTCCGGGGCTGACCGGACACCGCAACGGACGGGACTGGTCGACCGCCTTCCGCCTCGACGGGCTCGACGTGTCGGACGGTGGCCCCGACCCGGGCCGCGTGGCGCTGGGTGGCGATTCGGTGGTCGTATCCGAAGAAGACAGCAAGCCCGACGAGTCCGGCGCGGCGCGGGTGACCGTGCGGGCGTCGGACCCCGGCGCGGCACTGTCGCTGACCATCGAGATCACGCTGGACGCGCATGGCCTGCTGACGCTGCGGCACCGGCTGCGCAACGACGGCGACGCTCCCTACGAGCTGCGTGAGCTGACCCCGATGCTGCCGGTGCCGGCGGTCGCCACCGAACTGCTCGACCTCACCGGACGCTGGTGCCGGGAACGCGCGCCGCAGCGGCACCCGTGGCCGATGGGCGCCTGGGTGCGGGAGGGCCGGCACGGGCGGACCGGGCACGACGCCACGCTGCTGCTGGTGGCCGGCACGCCCGGCTTCGGCTTCGGCCACGGCGAGGTGTGGGCGGTGCACACCGCCTGGAGCGGCGACCACGTCACCGTCGCCGAGCGCCGGCCCACCGGCGAGTCCACCCTGGGCGGCGGTGAACTCCTCGCCCCCGGCGAGATCGTGCTCGCCCCCGGCGAGGAGTACCACACTCCCCTGCTGTACGCGGTGCACTCCGCCGCCGGCCTGGACGGGCTCAGCGACGTGCTGCACCGCCACCTGCGGGCCCGGCCCGAGCACCCGGGCACGCCCCGACCGGTCACCCTGAACGTCTGGGAGGCCGTCTACTTCGACCACGACCTGGCCCGGCTCACCGCGCTGGCCGACCGGGCCGCCGAGGTGGGCGTGGAGCGGTTCGTGCTCGACGACGGCTGGTTCCGGGGCCGCCGGCACGACCGGGCCGGCCTGGGCGACTGGTACGTCGACGACGGGGTCTGGCCGGACGGGCTGCAACCGCTGATCGACCACGTACGGGGGCAGGGGATGCAGTTCGGCCTCTGGGTCGAGCCGGAGATGGTCAATCCCGACTCCGACCTGTTCCGCGCCCACCCGGACTGGGTGCTCGCCACACCGGGCCGCCTGCCGCTGGAGTGGCGCCACCAGCAGGTGCTCGACCTGGCCAACCCGGAGGCGTACGCGCACCTGCTCGGCCGGCTCGACGCGCTGCTCACCGAGCACCCGGGCATCGCGTACCTGAAGTGGGACCACAACCGCGACCTGACCGAGGCCGGGCACCGGGGCCGGCCGGGGGTGCACGCGCAGACCGTGGCGGTCTACCGGCTGCTCGACGAGCTGCGGCGCCGGCATCCCGGCGTGGAGATCGAGAGCTGCTCCTCCGGCGGAGCGCGGGTCGACCTGGAGATCCTGCGCCGCACCGACCGGGTCTGGGCCAGCGACTGCAACGACGCCCTGGAACGGCTCGCCATCCAACGCTGGACCGGGCTGCTGCTCCCGCCCGAGCTGGTCGGCACCCACCTCGGACCGGAACGCTCGCACACCACCCACCGGGTGCACGACCTGGGCTTCCGGGCCGTCACCGCGCTCTTCGGCCACCACGGCATCGAGTGGGACATCGGGTCGGTCGACGCCGCGCAGCGCACCGAGCTGGCTGCCTGGGTCGCGCTGCACAAGCGGCTCCGCCCGCTGCTGCACTCCGGCCGGGTGGTCCGGGTCGACCACCCCGACCCGGCCGTGCAGGCTCACGGCGTCATCGCCCACGACGGCTCCCAGGCGGTGTACGCCGTGTCCCGGCTGACCACCTCCGCCGCGCAGGTACCCGGGGCGGTACGCCTGCCGGGCCTGGACCCGGCCCGTCGCTACGCGGTACGCCCGCCGGCGGGCCTGCCGGAGCCGGCGGTGCTGCAGCTGACCGAGCCGGGCTGGCTGCCGAAGGGGGTCACACTGAGCGGGGCGGTGCTGGGCACGGTCGGGGTGCAACTGCCGGCGCTGCACCCGGAACAGGCGCTGCTGCTGGAGGTCACCGCGGTCGGCTGAGAAAGTTCGGAATTCTTTCCCGACGGATGTCGAGAACCGGGGCGGCGGCTTCTACCTACGGGTGCAAGCACCGAGAATCGGTGCTCGGACGTGAGGAGCCAGCCGTGAAGTACATGCTGCTGATGCAGTTCAGCGCCGCCGGGACCGACTTCCCCCCGATCGACACCTGGTCGCGGGAGGAGATCGCCGCGCACATCGGGTTCATGCACGAGGTGAACGAGAAGCTCGCCGCCGACGGCGAGTGGGTCCAGGGCGAGGGGCTGGGCGGGCCGCAGCAGGCGCGCATCGTCCGGGCCGGCGCGGGCGGCGCCCCGGTGGTCACCGAGGGGCCCTTCGCCGAGACCAAGGAGTTCCTCGCCGGCTGGTGGATCGTCGACTGCGAGACCCCGCAGCGGGCCGTCGAGATCGCCGCGCACATCTCCACCGCGCCCGGCCCCGGCGGCCGGCCGCTCAACATGCCGATCGAGGTCCACCCGGTGATGTCGGCACCGACCCAGGAGATGTGACGACTGGACACCACGAACCGCACCGTCGAGGACCTGCTGCGCGAGCTGGCGCCGCAGGTCCTCGGCGTGCTCGCCCGCCGCTTCGGTGACTTCGCCACCGCCGAGGACGCCGTCCAGGAGGCGCTGCTCGACGCGGCCACCCAGTGGCCCACCGAGGGCCTGCCGGACAACCCGCGCGGCTGGCTGGTGCAGGTCGCGTACCGCCGGATGATCGAGCTGGTCCGGGCCGAGACGGCCCGGCGCGAGCGGGAGGACCGCGCCGCCCGGCGCGAGCCCGACCGGCGCGGGGCCGCCCCGGCGGCGGACGAGTCGCTGGCCACCGACCGGGACGACACCCTGGTGCTGCTCTTTCTCTGCTGCCATCCCACGCTGTCGACCGCGTCGGCGATCGCGCTGACCCTGCGCGCCGTCGGGGGTCTCAGCACCGCCGAGATCGCCCGGGCGTTCCTGGTGCCCGAGGCCACCATGGCCCAGCGGATCAGCCGCGCCAAGCAGCGCATCCGGGACTCCGGGGTGCCGTTCCGGCTGCCCGACCAGCGGGAGCGGCAGGAGCGGCTGGCCGCCGTGCTGCACGTGCTCTACCTGATCTTCACCGAGGGGCACACCGCCACCCTCGGCCCCGACCTGCGCCGGATCGACCTGTCGGAGGAGGCGGTCCGGCTGACCCGGGCCATGCACGCGCTGCTGCCCGACGACAGCGAGGTCGCCGGGCTGCTCGCGCTGATGCTGCTCACCGACGCCCGGGCCGCCGCCCGCACCGGCCCGTCCGGCGAGCTGATCTCGCTGGCCGACCAGGACCGGTCCCGCTGGGACGCGACCGCGATCGCCGAGGGCACCGCGCTGGTCACCCGGGCGATGACCCGGGGGCCGGTCGGGCCGTACCAGCTCCAGGCCGCCATCGCCGCGCTGCACGACGAGGCGCCGACCGCCGAGGCCACCGACTGGCCGCAGATCCTGGCCCTCTACCAGGTGCTCGAACGGCTCTCCGGCAATCCGGTGGTGGCGCTCAACCGGGCGGTGGCGACGGCCATGGTGGAGGGTCCGGAGGCCGGCCTCGCCGCGCTCGCCGCCCTCGCCGCCGACCCCCGGCTGGCCGGGCACCACCGGCTCGACGCGGCCCGGGCCCACCTGTACGAGATGGCCGGCGACCGGGACCGGGCCGTCACGCACTACCGGGCGGCGGCCGGCGGCACGACCAGCCTGCCCGAGCAGCACTACCTGCGGATGCGGGCGGCCCGGCTGTCAGTGGGCGAGTAGGTCGGCGGCGCGCGGATAGCCTCTGGCCATGCCGAGCTTCGAGATCACGCCGATAGGTACGGTCCGGAACGACCGGACGGACATCCAGCACACGGACAACTGGGGTGCCGTTCGCAGCACGATCACCATCGACGAGCGCTTCGGCGAGGCGTGCCTCCAGGGCCTGGAGGGCTTCTCCCACGTGGACGTCCTCTTCATCTTCGACCAGTTCCCGGAGCACGGCGACTACCGCGAGCCCCGCCCCTACCGCGGCCGCTCCGACCTCCCGCCCGTTGGTGTGTTCGCCGGCCGCGGCCCCCGCAGACCGAACCGCATCGGGGTGACGTGCTGCGCCATCGAATCCGTCCACGGCCGCGAATTGACGGTGCTGGGCCTCGATGCGGTCTCGGGCACCCCGGTCATCGACCTGAAGCCGACGATGGTGGAGTTCCTCCCGGTCGACATCAAGCAGCCGGAATGGGTCAGCCGCGTGATGTCGGAGTACTTCCAGCCGTAGCGTGGTTCCGGTCCACCGCCTGCCGCCCCCGCGCGATGCTGTTTCCCCCGAGATGGCTGCGTCGCGGCGAGAGGTTTCTCCGGGGCCGTGTCGATCCGGGGGCCGCTCGTTCGACGTGGGGGTGCGAGGGCCGAGAGGCGGCCCCGCCGGATGAGGAGAACGCGATGCCGCAGTACATGCTGATCATGCGGGGCACCGATGAGTCGAACGCGGCCATGATGGCCAACGTCGACGAGATGATGGCCGCGACCCGCCGGTTCATCGAGGAGACGGCCAAGGCCGGCGTTTACGTCGCGGCCGAAGGGCTGGACGATCCGGGCCAGGGCGTCGTGGTGCACTTCAGCGACGAGGCCCCGGTGGTCACGGACGGGCCGTACGGAGAGACCAAGGAATTGTTCGGGGGCTTCTTCCTGCTCGATGTCGCCTCGAAACAGGAGGCGGTCGAGTGGGCCAAGCGGGTCCCGTCGGTCCCCGGTTCCAAGATCGAGATCCGGCGGGTGCCCGGGGAGGACGAGGTCCCGCAGGACAGCGGGAAGTTCGTCAGGGAAGGGGCCTTGCGCGAGAGCAGCGGCCAGATCTGATGGGTACGGCCGACGTCGAGGCCGTCTGGCGGATCGAGTCGGCGCGGATCGTCGCCGCGCTGACCCGGTTCACCGGCGATTTCGGGCTGGCCGAGGATGCAGCCCAGGAGGCGGTGGCTGAGGCGCTGGTGTCGTGGCCGCTTGCCGCTCCGGCCAATCCGGCCGGCTGGCTGATGGCCACGGCCCGGCGGCGGGCGATCGACGCGATCCGCCGCCGGATCGCCCTGCAGGACCGGTACGCCCTGCTGGCGGCCGACCCGGCGGTCGACGACGAAATCGACCCCGACAAGATCGACGATGACATCCTGGCCCTGATGTTCGTCAGCTGCCACCCGGTGCTCTCCCCCGAGGCCCGGGTGGCGCTGACCCTGCGCGTGGTCGGCGGCCTGTCCAGCGAGGAGATCGCCCGCGCGTTCCTCGTGCCGGTGCCGACCGTGCAGGCCCGCATCACCCGGGCCAAGAAGACGATCGCGGCGGCCGGGGTGCCGTTCGAGCTGCCGCCGGCCGGCGAGCGCCGAGACCGGCTGGGCGGCGTGCTCAGCGTCCTCTACGTGATCTTCACCGAGGGGTCTACGGCCACGTCGGGCGACCGGCTGCTGCGCCCCGACGTCGCGTACGAGGCGATCCGGCTGGCCCGCACGCTGGCCGCGCTGCAGCCGGACGAGCCGGAGGTGCACGGCCTGCTGGCGTTGTGCGAGCTGACGGCCGCGCGCTTCCCGGCCCGGACCGGCCCGGACGGTTCGCCGGTCCTGCTGGCGGACCAGGACCGGCGGCGGTGGGACTTCTCGGCGATTCGCCGTGGGCTGGCCGCGCTGGTCAAGGCATCGGCTCGCGGCCTCGGCCCCTACGGCCTGCAGGCCGCGATCGCCGCCGCCCACGCGTCGGCGCCCTCGGTCGAGGCGACCGACTGGGACCGGATCGTGGTGCTCTACGAGGCGCTCGGCCGGGTCGCGCCCTCGCCGGTGGTCGAACTCAATCGGGCCGTCGCCGTCGCCATGGCCTCGGGTCCGGCGCAAGCCCTGGCCATCGTGGACGAGCTGATCGCCTTGGACCGGCTCCCCGGTTCGCATCTGGTGCCAACCGTACGCGGGGAGCTGCTGGCGCGTCTCGGGCGGCGACCGGAGGCGCGCGCCGAGCTGGAGCTGGCGGCCCGGCTCTGCGCCAACCAGCGCGAACGCTCGGTGCTGCTGCGCAAGGCGGCCGCGCTGGGCTGACCTCTCCACTCGGCCAGCCGGGATTCGAGCGCGTCCCGGATGCCGTCGATCGCGTCGCCCCTACACCAGGCGCAACGGCGGCTCGCCATGCCGGCGCCCGCGACGATCGCGTCGACCACGTCGACCGAATCCCCGAACGCGGACGGCGGAAGCGCGCGGACGCGCCTGCCGGGTGCACTTTCGGAGAAAGAGTGGCCTTGGAAGCCGGAATGGCCACCCTTTCTCTGAAAGAGGGCGCCGTACACACTCATCGCGTAGTCGGCAGGGGAGGTGGCCGGGTCCGTGCGGGCCCGGCCACCGGTGGTACGACTCGGTCAGCTCGCGGTGCAGGTCACCGCGGGCGCGGGGTTGGTGCCATTCCAGCTGGCGATGAAGCCGAAGCTGGTGCTGGCGCCGGCGCCGAGCCGGCCGTTGTAGTCGACGTTGCGGGCGGTGTACGCCGCACCGGAACTGCTCAGCGCGGTGTTCCAGGACTGGCTGACCGCCTGGCCCCCGGTGAAGGTCCACTTCGTCGTCCAGCCGGTGATGGCGGCCGAGCCGGCGGTCACCGTGACCTCGCCCTGGAAGCCGCCCTGCCACTGGTTGACGATGGTGTAGCTGGCCGTGCAGCCGCCGGACGGGGGCGTCGTGGGCGGCGGCGTGGTCGGGGTGGGGGTCGTCGGCGTCGGCGTGCTGCCGGAGTAGACCGAGGCTTCCCTGGCGGTGGCCTTGATCGTGTGCGCGAGGCCGCCGGCGCGCAGCCGCTTGATCGCGTTGGCGCTGTCGGTGGCCCAGGTGGCGTAGCCCTGGTTGCCGTACGGCTCGTTGCCGATGTTGACGATGACGTACTTCTCCTGGCCGTTGAGCGCGTCGGCGATGCTCAGCCAGTAGTCGACCGCCCGGTCCAGGGTGATCGCGCCGCTCTGCTCGCCGTAGCCGGTGGTGTCGTGCACCTCCAGCACACAGATCAGCCGGTTGGCCTTGCAGAGCGAGATGACGTTGCTGAGGTCGGCGGCGCTGTTCTCGGCCCAGCGGTCGCCGGTGGCCAGCACCACCCGGACGGTGTTCGCGCCGAGCGCCTTCACGTTGGCGAAGGAGCTGGTCTGCTGCGGGTACCAGGCGTGGGCGTGGTTGACGCCGCGCATGACGAACTCGGTGCCGTTCGCGTCGTAGAGCCGGCCGTTGGCGACCGAGAACCCGGCGGCGGCGTGGGCCGGCTGGACGAACACGAAGACGGCGGCGAGGACGGTGAGCAGGGCGGCGCCGGCGACGGAGAGTCGCTTTCTCACGGCTTTCCTCAGGAAGTGTCGACCCCGTTGCCCTGGCGGGGTTGCGGTGGTTGGTGACGGTCGTGGCGGCTGTAGCCCGGCAGCCGCCGCTCGACTCCCTGATCGTGCGCA
Organism: Micromonospora sp. CPCC 206171; assembly: GCF_036906755.1. Taxonomy (NCBI): domain Bacteria; kingdom Bacillati; phylum Actinomycetota; class Actinomycetes; order Micromonosporales; family Micromonosporaceae; genus Micromonospora; species Micromonospora sp. CPCC 206171. The sequence continues at coordinate 33,213 of NZ_JBAKHT010000033.1, forward strand.
GGGATCAGCGTAGGACGATGCGATCGGGAAAGCAACCGGTTAAGTGAGCGGCCCGTTCGGCGGGACGGCCTGTGGCGGCCCACGCCGACCGTGGGCCGCCACAGGGGCGGTCACCCCACCACAGGATGTGTCGCCACCGGCTCTGAACCGGTTAAGTCGGACCTAGGCCCCGCCTCGCGCCCCCGTCAAGGGCGGCCGTCGTCGGACTGGCGAGGGTCACCGCCACGGGTGACGGCCGCGCCGGAACGGGACAGGTGGGGTTGACCGGCACCGGGCGGGGTATCCCGTGACGATCGTGGGGCGGAAGGAGAAACCAGGATGGTCACCGTCGGCTACACCCTGATGTGCGAGCAGGCCGGCCCGAAGCAACTGGTCGACTACGCGGTGCGGGCGGAGGCGGCCGGCTTCGACCAGCTGGTGATCTCCGACCACTACTACCCGTGGCTGGATTCCCAGGGCCACTCCCCGTACGCCTGGTCGGTGCTCGGCGCGGTCGCGCACGCCACCAGCCGGGCCGAGCTGATGTCCTTCGTGACCTGCCCGATCCTGCGCTACCACCCCGCCGTCGTGGCGCAGAAGGCCAGCACCGTCGGCGCGCTCTCCGACGGCCGGTTCACCCTCGGCCTCGGCGCCGGCGAGAACCTCAACGAGCACGTGGTCGGCGGCTGGCCACACGTGCAGCAGCGGCACGAGATGTTCGAGGAGGCGCTGCAGATCATCCGGCCGCTGCTCAACGGCGAGACGCTGACCTTCTCCGGCAACCATTTCGACGTCCCCGAGGCGTACCTGTGGGACCGGCCGGACCAGCCCGTCGGAATGGCCGTCGCCGCCTCCGGGCCGTCGTCGGCCGCGCTCGCCGCCGAGTACGCCGACGGCATCGTCGCCACCGAACCCGACCGCCGGATCATCCAGCTCTACGACGACGCGGGCGGCGCCGGCCAGCCCCGCTACGGCCAGGTGGCCATCTGCTACGGCCCGGACGAGGCCGAGTGCCGCAAGCTCGTGCACGACCAGTTCCGCTGGTTCGGCATGGGCTGGAAGGTCAACGCCGACCTGCCCGGGCCCGAGGCGTTCGCCGCCGCCACCCAGTACGTCCGCGAGGAGGACGTCGCCGAGGGCATCTCCTGCGGCCCCGACGTCGACCGGCACGTCGAGGCGTTCAAGCAGTTCGTCGACGCGGGCTTCACGCACGTGGCGATCGTGCAGGTGGGCGGCGAGACCCAGCCGATGTTCCTGGACTGGGCGCAGGAGGAACTGCTCCCCCGGCTGCGCCAGCTGTGAGACCCCGGCTCACCGCGCCCGGGCGCTTCGGGGCGTCCGAGCTGCGGCTCGCCCTGGCCGCACCCCGCCCAGCCGCCGGCCTCACCAGCGAGTGGCGGCTGGTGGACGGGCTGCGGACGCACACCCGCCGCTCCCGGAACCCGGGCAGCGACGCCCCTCCGGTGGTGCTGGTGCACGGGCTCGCGGTCTCCCACCGCTACCTCACCCCGCTGGCCGTCGCGCTCTCGGCCACCCATCCGGTGTACGTGCCGGACCTGCCCGGCTTCGGGCTGACCGCGCGCCCCGGGCGGGCGTACGACGTCGGCCGGCACGCCGCGTTCCTGGCGGCCTTGCTGGCCGCGTACCGGCTGCCGCCCGTCTGCCTGGTGGGGCACTCGTTCGGCGCGGAGGTCGTCGCCGCGCTGGCGGCCCGCCGGCCCCGGGCGGTCCGCGCGCTGGTGCTGGCCGGTCCGACCAGCGACCCGGCCGCCCGGTCCCGCCGGGGCCTGCTCGGCCGGTGGCTGCTGGACACCGTGGCGGAGGCGCCGCTGCAGGCCCCCGTCCTGCTCCGCGACGTCTGGGACGCCCGCCCCTGGCGGGTCGCCGCCACCGTGTCGCACTCCGTCCACAACCGGGTGGAGGAGGACCTCGTCCGGGTCGCCGCGCCAACCCTGGTGCTCACCGGAGCCCGGGACACCGTGGTGCCGCCGGCCTGGCGCGCCCAGGTGACCCGGCTGGTCCCCCAGGCCCGCGCGGCGACCGTGCCCGGCGCCGCGCACAACGTGGTGACCACCGCCCCCCGGCAGGTGGCCGACGCGATCCGTACCCTGCTCGCCCCCGACCCTGACAAGGTGGACCCATGCGCATCGGAAACACGGAGGTCCGACCCCTCGGCGGCGGCCTCGGCTGCCTGCTGATGATCCTCTTTTCGATCCTCGCCTCGGTCGTGCTGACGGTGCTGCTCAACGTGATCATCTGAGCCGGTCCCGCGGACCCGCCTCCCGAGCCCGCTGCCACACCCGGTCAGAGGGGGCGCCAGGTCGTCGGATCGGTGGGATTGACGACCAGGCGGATGGCCGCGGCCAGGCGGAGCGCCCCGGAGCGGCCACCCACGGCCTTCAGGGCGGCCGAGGACTCGGTGTCGACCTCGACGACACAGTCGCGGCAGCCGGGCACCTGCCCGACCCGGTAGGCGCCCAGGCCCTTAGGCCCGTCCACGGCCGCGCCGACCCGGCCGTCCACCCGGGTGCTGGAGCCGCCCAGGTCGCTGCCGTCCCCGTCGTACATTCCGTTGCTCACGCCGATCGTGAGGTCCGCACGGTTCCCCTCGTCCCCGGTCGGGCCGGACACGAGGTAGTTCGCGGTGGCGTTCAGCCACCTGCCCTCCCAGGTGCGCAGCTCGACGCCGATGAGCGTCGCGCGGGGCGGGACGTCGAACGGCCGGAACGGCACGGTGACGCGCTGGTCCTGCCAGGTCAGCCCGGCCACGACCTGACGCGCGACCTCCTCCGGCCGCTCCAGGCTCCGGACCGTGACGGAGACCCAGCCGCCCGGGGCGTACTGCCACGACAGCAGCGTCTGTTCCCGGTCGGTGTGCAGATACGCCGGATGCCCGTCCACCGGCGCGACCGGCGCACCGGGAGTCTCCGGCGAGGGCACCTGACCGGTGAGCCCGGAGCCGCGCTGCGGCGAGAAGATGTCGACTCCACGCGCACCCGTCCGGACCGTGACCCACCCGCCGATGCCCATCATCGGTCCCGGCTCCACCGGGCCGCCCGGCACCAGCGGGTCGGGCACGACCGCCTCCACCGACTGGATCGCGACGCCGGTGCGGCTCACCTGATGGATGGCGCCCGGCGGCACCCAGCCGAGCCGGAGCGAGCGTCTGGTCGGGTCGAACCGCTCGGGCGCCACCGTCGGCGCCTCCCCCTGGGTCGTGACCGGGCCGCTCGGGGCGGCCGTGGAGCGGTCCGGGGTCGCGGTGGGACCGCTCGGGCTGGCCGTCGGGACGCTCCGATCGGGCGTCGGCGTGCCTCCGTCGGCGGGCATGGTGGACGTGCCCGGCGCGCCCAGCACCGCGGCGGACCCCAGCAGCACGACGGCGGCGACCGCCGCGACGGCGGCCACGGCGATCCCGCGACGACGGCGCACCGCCCGCTCCCCGGCGACCAGCAGCGTCTCCGCCGGCACACCACCCGCCGGCAGGTCGTCCGCCGCCCGGGCCAGCAACGAGCGGACCAGCGCCTCGTCGTCCCGGTTCACCGGTTCACCTCCGTCCCGTCGCCCAGCGGCAGCCGCCTGCGCAGCGCGGCCAGCCCCCGCGCCGTCTGGCTCTTCACGTTCCCGGTCGAACAGCCGAGCACCTCGGCGGTCTGCTCCACGCTCAGGTCGGCGTAGAAGCGCAGCACCAGCACCACCCGCTGGCCGGGCGGCACCGCCGCCAGCGCGGCCCGCACCGCCACCGCGTCCACGACGGACTCGCCCGGGCCGGACGAGCCACCGCGAAGCTCGGGCTCGGGTGCCCGCTCGAAGAGCTGCACGCCGAACCACCGGGAGCGGCGCTCCTGCCGGAACGCGTTGACCAGCATCCGGTGCACGTACGCGCCGACGTCGTCGGCGCCCCGCGCCCGGCCCCACTTCACGTAGAGCCGGGTCAGCGTCTGCTGCACCACGTCGTCGGCCCGGTGCCGGTCACCGGTCAGCAGGTACGCCGTCCGTCGCAGCCTCGGTGTCGCCGCCTCCACGAACTCGACGTACTCCTGCCGTTGCGCGGCATGCATCGACCACTCCCCGTTCCCGGACGCCGGCGTCCTCACCGTACGGATGGGCACGGGGCCCGCAACGGTTGCACGGCTCAGGGCAGCCGCCAGGCGGACTCGTCGCCGGGGCGGTCGACCAGCCGCACGGCGGCGGCGAGGGCGAGGGCGCCGTCCGGCCCGCCGATCGCGGCGAGCCCCCGGATGGTGAGTGCCACGACCTCGCCGGCCCACTCCCCGCCCGGCCCACCCACCCGGTACGCCCCGAGGCCGCCCGGCGCCGCGTCCATCGCTCGTCCGGCCGCCGTCGTGCCGGCCCGCACCACACCGACGGTGAGGTCCTCGTGCGGTCCCGCCGCGCCGATGACCCGGTACCCGCACCGGGCCCGGTGCCACCGGCCGGCCCGCCAGTCGACCACCGTCGTCGCCCAGCGCGCGCCGTCGGCCGGGGCCACGGCGAGGAAGGGCACCCGGGCGGGCTCCTCCGTCCACACCAGCCCGTCGGCGATCCGCCGCAACGTCCGCTCCGGAGCCGGCAGGTTGGTGCCCAGGACGGTCACCGCCGTGCCGGGCCGGTGCTGCCAGGTCAGCGAGGTGTGCCCGTGGTCCGGGTCGGCGTACAGCGCCGCCGTGCGGCCCTGCACCGACACGTCCGGGCCGCGCCGCCAGCCGCGGTGGGCGGCGGAGGTGTCCACGGCGGACCCCACCCGCACCGACAGCACCCGGCTGCCGGCCATCGGGCCGGTCATCGGGCCCTCCCAGGCGATCAGGGACCGTTCCCCCCGGTGGCTGGCGCACGTCCGGTGGGTCATCCCGTCGGGCAGCCAGTCCGTCCGGAAGAGCGGCCGTACCAGGTCGAGGTCGTTCCTGCCGTGCATCGGTCGCTCCCCCGCGTCGTCAGCGCTGTCACCCAGGTGATGGCCGTGACGATGTGAAGGGTTGCACCCGGGAGTTCACCGGCGCAGCCCCCGCGGCCGGCGCCGGCCGGGTGGGGACCCGGACGGCCTTGATCGACACGACCTGCGGCGTGTCGGGGTGACCGGCGGCGGGGATGCCGCGACCCGCCGCAATCCGGTGTTGGTCAACGGCGGGACGCCAGGCGCCGCGCCGGTCAGGCCGGGGACAGGTCCAGCTCGGCGACGACCGGGTAGTGGTCGGAGGCCCGGTCGGCGTCCCCGCCCCGGACCACCCGCACCTCGCGGGTCAGCGCGGCGACCGGCGCGGTGCCGAGCAGGTAGTCCAGGCGCATGCCGGCGAACTCCGCCCCGCCGTATCCGGTCGGCACGGTGAAGCCGTCCGCCTCCGGGGCACCGGCGGCGCGGGCCGGCCAGAGGTCGACCAGGCCGGCGTCGAGCAGCCGGGCGACGGCCCGGGTGTCCACGGTACGGGCGTCGCGGCGCAGGTGCCGGCGGCGGTAGTGCATCGGCAGGCCCGCCAGCCGGTCGGTGTGGTCCGCAGTGGGTTCCAGCGTGTTCAGGTCGCCGGCGAGCAGCGCCAGCCGACCGCCGGTACGTCGCACGGCGGCCGCCAGCCAGTCCGCCTCCATCCGTCGCCGGCCCCCGGAGTACGGGTTGAGGTGGGTGCTGAACACCGTCAACGGCCCCTGCCCGGTGTCCACCCGTACCCAGGCGGCGGCGTGGTGGAACGGCCGGCGCACCCGGCCGGTGGCCAGCATTCGCAGCGGCGGGCGGACCAGCACGGCCACCGGCTGCCCGAAGCAGGAGCGGGCCAGGTGCGCCCGCATCCCCACCCGGCCCGCCACGTCGTCGAGCAGCCCACCTCGGTCGAAGCCGCGCAGCTCCTGCAGGGCCAGCACGTCCGGCCGCCGCGCGGTGACCACGTCGACCACCAGATCCCGACGGTCGGGCCCGTGCCGGTCCCGGCCGCCGGTCCTGATGTTCCAGGTCATCACCCGCAGCATGGGCGGCGTCACTGCGGCCGGGCCGCCTTGGCCAGCTCGTCGTCGAGCTCGCGGACCTGCTCCGACTCGATGGCCGGCCGGTTGCCCTCGTAGACGTCGGCGTTGGGGCGGACCACCCAGTAGAGCAGCCCGATCCAGAGCGCGCTGAGCAGGATCGCGCCCATGAAGTCCGTCGGGTGGTGCATGCCCCGGTACATCCGGGAGACGGCCACCCCGATCGGCATGATCACGGCCAGCGCCACGAACAGCCAGCGCCACCAGCGGTCGGTACGCGGCAGGACGATCAGCGTGATGGCCACCCAGACGCAGATCGTCGCCGCGATGTGGCCGGAGGGGAATGAGGAGGTCGGCATCGGGCCGTCGAGGTTCCCCACCGGCGGGCGCGGCCGGGCCACGGCCGCGGCGGAGGCGAGGAAGAGGCTCAACTCGCCGAACATGGTCAGCGCCACGAAGAGCACCGGCCGCCAGCGCCGCCACACCGCCAGCACGAGCGGGCAGAAGACCAGCGAGATGAGCAGGATGGCGTGGGTGTCGCCGGCCTTGCTCCACCAGTGGCTGACCTCGTCCCGGCCCGGGGTGCGGTGCTCGGCGAACCACCTCGGCACCTCCGTGTCCAGGGTGGCGAAGAAGGTCCCGCCGGCGTGGTAGCTGACGAACATCCCGAAGCCGTAGAGCGCGCCGAGCACCAGCACCCAGCCGACCAGCAGCTCGAAGACGGCGGCCCGAGGGTGCGGCAGCACGTGCGCCTCGTCGGGTGCGGGGGCGACCTCGTGCGCGGCCTCCGGCTCCAGCCCCTCGGTCAGCGCCGGCACCCGGCGGCCCCGCTCCAGCCGCCACAGCCGGAAGGCGTACGCGGTGACGCCGAGCCAGGCGACACCGAGCAGCCAGGCCCCGAGCACGTCGGAGACGAAGTGCACGCCGAGCGCGATCCGGGTCAGACCGATGAGGAAGACGAGCAGGGCGACCAGGGCGATCGCCGGCTTGCGCCAGCGGGGCGACAGGGCCGGCAGGAACACCAGCAGCAGCGCCCCGTACGCGACGAAGGAGCCCAACGCGTGGCCGCTGGGAAAGCTGTCCCCGGCGTAGGTGCCGATCGGCACCTCCACCTCGGGACGCAGCCGGTCGACCAGGGTCTTGAGCGCCGGGTCGAGGATCAGCGCGCCGAGCCCGGTCACGATCAGGAACACCGCGAGCCGGCCCTGTCGGCGGATCAGCAGCCCGATCACGGCGACCGAGACCAGCCAGATGATCACCGCCCGGCCACCGAGGTCGGTGAGGGCGTTGAGCACGGTCACCAGCGGGCCGTGCGGCGCGACCAGATCGTTGAGCCAGGCCGCCACCCCGTGGTCGACGTCGTAGAGCGGGGTCCAGTGGACTCGAACCAGCACCAGCAGCAGCCCGAACCCGACGCCGGTCCCGAGCACGAGTGCCAGGCCGGCGAGCGTCCGCTCGGTGAAATGACCCAGGGGTCGTCGTAACACGTCGATGACCGCGCTCACGGCAGCCTCCCTCTCGCTCCTGGCGAGGCGCTGTACCCGATCCGCGCTCCGCGTACACCGGGGCAGCCGGAACGGGGGTCTACAGCGAGGTCATGTCACCGGTGTCGTACAGCTCCTCACGCTCGGCCTCCGGCTCCCACAGGTCCGGCTGGGCCGGCTCCTGCACCCCGATCCGCATCGCCTCCAACTGGGCGGCGAAGGCCAGCCCGCCGAAGAGCGCCATGCCGGTGAGGTTGGCCCAGAGCAGCAGGGCCATCATGCCGGTCAGCGCGCCGTAGGTCTGGCCGAACCCGTCGCTGAACGTGACGTACCCGGCGAGCAGCAGGCTGGCCAGCCACCAGAGCGCGGTGGCGATGCCGGCGCCGAAGAAGAGCCAGGACAGGCCGGGCTGGTTGCGGCGGGGCGAGTGCCGGAAGAGCACCGCCACGGCGAGCACGGTCAGCCCGAGGCTCAGCGGCCAGCGGATCACGTCCCAGACGCCGTGGGCGAACGCGCCCCACTCGTAGTGCCGCTGCACGGAGTCGCCGATCGCCCCGCCGCCGACCAGGATCAGGAAGCCGGCCAGTGCCGGCACGCCGGCGGTCACCGCGAGGACGGCGGCCCGGGCGTACTTGGCCAGGGCCGGGCGGTCCCGCTCCACGCCGTAGATCCGGTTGGCGCCGCGTTCGATCTGGGCCATCGTGGTGGTCAGCGCGACCAGGCCGGTGAACAGGCCGAGGGTCAGCGCCAGCTCGCCGGCCCGCTCGGTGCGCTCGCCGTCGCCGAGCAGCTCGCGGACCACCGACTCGCTCTGCCCGGGGGTGAGGGCCAGCACGGTGTCGGCGACCACCTGGCCGCCCTCCTCCACGCCGAGTTCACTGATCAGACCGGTCAGCGCGATCATGAACGGCACCACGGCGAGGCAGAGCTGGAGGGCGAACGCCCGGGAGTGGCTGAAGCCGTCGCCGTAGCGGAACCGGATGAAGGCGTCGCGCAGCAGGCACCAGCCGCCCTGCCGGCGCAGGGTGCGCCAGGCGTCGTCGGCGGAGAGGTCGTCCTCCGCCATCAGCCGGGTCTCGGGGACGAGCTTGGTGCTACTCACGGCGCGCCTCCTCGATCAGCCGCTCGCCCCGCTCCGCCGCCGCCTCGGCGTCCTTCGACAGGTCGGGGTGGCGCTCGGGGCGCGGCACGCAGAGCCAGAGCGACTGCGGCTTGATCTCGGCCGTCAGGGACCGGCCCGGCTCGATCAGGTCGCCGTCGAGTTCCCGGGGCTGGGCCCGGTTGCTCGTGATCTGCACCCGGCGGGCCCGGAAGACCTCCATCCGGGGCACACTGCCGCGCCGGCGCACCAGCGCCCAGCCCATGGCCAGCCAGTGGCCCAGCGTACGGGGGGTGAGCACGGCCACGTCGAGCCAGCCGTCGTCGGGCTCGGCGTCGGTGAGCAGGCGCACCCCGCCCTGGAGCCGGCCGACGTTGGCGACCAGCACGGAGCGGGCCCGGCGGCGCAGCGGCGGCCGGTCGTCGATGCGGATCGAGACCCGCATCGGCCGGTCCCGCAGGTGCTTCGCGGCACCCATCACGTACGCGGGCCAGCCGATGCGCGCCTTGGTCGTCTCGGAGGTGTCCCGGAGCATCTGGGCGTCGAAGCCCATCCCGGCCATCACGGCGAAGTACCGGTTGTCGACCGCGCCGACGTCCAGCCGGCGCATCCCGCGCTCCACGGCGACCTGCAGGCCGGCGGCCAGGTCGTTGGAGAGCCCGAGGTTGGCGGCGAGCAGGTTGCCGGTGCCCTGGGGCAGCACGGCCAGCGCGGCGTCGGTGCCGACCAGCCCGCTGACGCAGGCCATCACGGTGCCGTCGCCGCCGCAGGCGAAGACCACCTGGGCGCCGTCGGCGACGGCCGCCTCGGTCTGGCCCCGGCCCGGGTCCTCGACCGTGGTCTCGTACCAGGTCGGCTCGGGCCAGCCCGCGGCGGCGAGGGCGTCGTCCACCGTGCGGCGGAACTGGTCCAGATCGGTCACCTTCGAGGGGTTGACCACCACCGCCGAGCGCGGCGGGGCGTCGTCGGCGGTCACCGGGCGCGTCTGCTCTCCACCATCCACGGCGCAAGTCTGCAGCAAGCGGGGCCGGTCAGCGAGCCGACGCGGGGCGACGTTGCACTGGCCGCAATCAGGTTTGAAACGCCACACCACCGGTCGGCCCGCGCACCGCGGGCCGCGCCCTCGGCATTCCCGGTCACCCGCCGGGCGCGGGTGGCCGCCCGCTTCGCCGGGACGATCCACCCTCCGGCCGACCGAGAGCCCGGAGGCACCGCGTCAGGCCGCCGTCCGCAGCGCCGTCTCGACCCGCCGGCGCAGGTCGTCGAGGTTCAGCCCGGCCTCGGTGAGCACCAGGGCGGCGAGGCCGCCGCCCTCGCGCAGCAGCCCGAGCAGGATGTGCTCGGTGCCGATGTGGTGGTGGCGCAGCCGGAGCGCCTCGCGCAGGGAGAGCTCCAGCACCTTCCTGGCCCGGGGGGAGAACCGCCCGTCGTCGTAGCGCCGGAAGCCCCAGCGGCGGCGCGGCGCGGGCACGGCCTCGCGCAGCGCGTCGGGGCCGAAGGACTCCTCGATCCGGGCGACGATGGCGGTGAGGTCGATGCCGATCTCGCGCAGCGCGGCGGCGTCCGCCTCGCCGAGACCACTGGCGCCGGGCGCGGTGTGCCGGGCGATGGCGGCGCGCAGGTCCGCCGGGCGCACCCCCGCCTCGGTGAGCACCCGGCTGGCCAGCGCGTCGCCGTCGGCGAGGACGCCGAGCAGCAGGTGCTCGGTGCCGACCGGCCGCTGCCGCTCGGCCCGCGCCTCGTCGACCGCCCGGTGGACGACCGCACGGGCCCGGTCGGTGAACCGTTCGAACATCACGCCTCCCAGGTTCCTCGGACCGCCGGTCGCCCGGCGTGCTTCTTGTGGACCGCCTGCCGGCTGACCTCGAGCGCGTCGGCGATGTCCTGCCAGGACCAGCCCTGTCGACGGGCGTTGTCCACCTGGACGACCTCCAGCCGTTCGAGGAGCCGGCGCAGGGCGAGCACCGCCCGGAGCCCGACCTTGGGGTCGGTGCTGCCGGCGGCCGCCGCGAGTTCCGTTGCCTGACTCATGTCGTCAACTTACGTTGACGCCGCCACTCTGTCAACCCTCGTTGACAACACGGGGTCTCCGACCCCACGGACGGACCGGCCGCCCGACACGAGCGTTGACGCCCCGACCAGCGGCTTCAGCGGTGCTACCGTCCGCTGATGTTCCGCCGCGCTCCGTCCGACCGACCCGAGCCGCTGACCTGCCGTCTCGCCGCCGGGCGGGTCGCCCTGGAGGTCGCCGGCGGCAGCGTGGTCGGCCACCGCTATCCGGCCAACTTCGACGTGCTGCACGTCGACCCGGCGCTGCCCTTCGTCGCCGTCGTCGACGGCATGGGCTCCGGCGAGGGCGCCCGGGTGGCCGGCACCACGACCTTGACCACCCTGGTCGAGGCGGTCCGCGGTGACTGGCCCGCCGTCGGGCCCCGCGAGCTGCGCGCGGCGGTCGCCGACGCCCGCTCCCTGGTCCGCGCCGCCGGCGCACGGCTGACCGAGCTGACCGGCTGTACGCTCACCGCCCTGCTGGTCGAGCCGGACGGCGAGCAGGCGTGGGTGGTCCAGCTCGGCGACTCGCGGGCGTACCGGCTGCGCGACGGCGTGCTGGAGCTGATGACGGTCGACCACACGGCCGCCTGGCTGGGGCTGCTGCACGGCTGGTACCGGGCCGGCTCCGCGGAGGCAGCCCGGGCTCGCTACCAGCTGCTGCGCTACGTCGGCCACCCCGACAACCCGGACGCGGACCTGCTCGCCGTGCCGCTGCGGGTCGGCGACACCTGGCTGCTCTGCACCGACGGGGTCAGCGACCAGGTCGACTACCACCGGATCCGGGAGGTCCTCGCGGGCGGTGACCCGAAGCGGGCGGTGCGCAGCCTGCTGACCAGCAGCCTGGCCGAGGGCGGGGAGGACAACGCCACCGCCGTGGTGCTCCGGGTCCGGCCGCGCGCCGACGGTGACGGCGAACACCCTTGACGGTCTGACATTCTGTGCAAACATTGTCAGCATGTCGAACGACCGGTTGGCGGCGATCCTCGCCGCCGCGTACGAGTGCTTCACCCGGCACGGCGTGCGGCGCACGACGATGGACGACATCGCGGCCACCGCCGGGATGTCCCGCCCCGCCGTCTACCAGTACGTCCGCAACAAGGACGACGCCTACCGACGACTCGCCGAACGGCTCTTCGCCGACTCCCTCACCCGGGCCCGCCAGGCGGCCGCCGCGCCCGACGCCGACCTGCGGCAGCGGCTGCACGACGTGCTCGCCGCCAAGCTCGAACTCACCCTCCGGCTGCACCGGGAGAGCCGGCACGCCGCCGAACTCCTCGACACCAGCACCCGGCTGACCGGCGACCTCGTTGAGGCGTACACCCGGGAGCTGACCGACGTGGTCGCCGGGGCGCTCGCCGAGGCCGCCGGGCCGCGCGCCCGCGCGGTCGCCGACGTGCTGGTCGCGCTCACCCGCGGCCTGGAGGCCGACCTCACCGACCCCGACCTGCCCCGGCGACGGCTGCGCGAGGGTGTCGCGCTCCTCGTCGCCGGCCTCACCCACCCGGGAGCCCCCGCATGACCACCTCCGTCCTGATCACCGGCACCTCCTCCGGCATCGGCCGCGCCACCGTCCGCCAACTCGCCCGCCGCCCGGAGTTCACCGTCTACGCCACCGCCCGCAACGTCGAGGCGATCGCCGACCTCGCCGACAGCGGCGCCCGGCTGCTCCCCCTCGACGTCACCGACGAGGAGTCCATGCGGGCCGCCGTGGCCGCCGTCGAGGCCGCGCACGGCCAGGTCGACGTGCTGGTCAACAACGCCGGCTACGGCGAGTACGGGCCGATCGAACAGGCCCCGCTGGACCGGGTCCGGGCCCAGTTCGAGACCAACGTCTTCGGGCTCAGCCGGCTCACCCAGCTCGTGCTGCCCGGCATGCGCCGGGCCGGCCGGGGCCGGATCGTCAACGTCAGCTCGATGGGCGGCCGGCTGGTCTTCCCCGGCGGCGGCTACTACCACGCCAGCAAGTACGCGGTGGAGGCGATCTCCGACGCGCTGCGCCAGGAGGTGCGGCCGTTCGGCATCGACGTGGTGGTCGTCGAGCCCGGTCTGATCCGGACCGGGTTCGGCGCGGTGGCCGCGAAGTCGCTCGGCGCGGGTGCCGCCGCGGCCGGGCCGTACCGGACGATGGTCGCCTCGGTCGACGCGGCGATGGCGAAGTCCTACGCCAACCCGATGCTGGCCGCGACGCCCGAGACGGTGGCCCGGGTGATCGAGCGGGCGGTCACCGCCCGCCGCCCCCGCACCCGCTACCTGGTCACCGCCGCCGCCTGGGCGATGGTGCACACCCGCCGGCTGCTCGGCGCGCGGGTCTTCGACACGGTCGCCCGGCTCCAGTTCCGCTGAGCCGCCGGCGGCCCGGCCGGCGCGCCGTCGCCCGGTGCGCCGACCGGCACGCCGGACGCCCGGCGTCCGGGTGTGCCGATCCCGGCCCGCCCGGGCGGCGGCGCGACTAGCGTCGGTGGGGTCGGCGTGGCCGTACCGTGCGGGGCGCCCGGGAGGTGAGCCGGATGACCGGATCCGCCGGCGCGCCGGTGGTCGCCGGCATCAGCGTGTTGCCGCAGGCCATGGAGGTCGTCCGGGAGGCGACCCGGGCGGCCGCCGCGCACCGCCGGGACCTCGTCCTGCTGCACGCCTTCAACTGGCAGGCGGCGTTCGAGGCGCCCTCGGTCGCCGAGCCCCGCGCCGAGGCCGAAGAGATGATCGCCCAGGCCGCCGCGGCCGCCGCCGAGATCGAGGCGGCGGTGTCGGTCAGCGGCGAGATCGTCGAGGGCCCCCCACTGGACGCGCTGATCCGCCGCTCCGAGACGGCGTTCCTGGTGGCCGTCGGCGACGGCGGCATGACCACGTGCGGGGACTGCGTACCCGCCGACGCGCCGGCGGTGCAGCTCGCCGCCCGCGCCGGCTGCCCGGTGCTGGTGGTCCGCCGCGAGCCGCCCGTCGCCGGGCCGGTGCTGGTCGGGGTGGACGGGTCGGCGAGCTCGCGGACGGCGCTCGACTTCGCCTTCGACTGCACCGCCCGCCGGGAGGCCCGGCTGCTCGCGGTGCGGGTCGTCGAGCCGGGACGGGCCGACGACGGCGACGATGTGCTCATCGAGGCGGTGGCCGAGGTCGGACGGCGGTACCCGGGCGTCGCGGCGGAGTGCCACACCGTCCGCGGCGACCCGGGCAGCGTCCTGGTCGAGCAGTCGCGGTCGGCCCAACTGGCGCTGGTCGGCGCCCGGGGCGACGAGCCGTGGCGCGGCATGCTGGGCGCGGTGAGCCAGACCCTGCTCTACCACGCGCCGTCGCCGGTCATCGTGGTCCGCGGTCTGACCGCCACGCCACCGGACGGGCCGTGACGCCCCCGGTCCCGGGACCAACGGCCCTGATCCACTCGCACCCGGCCGGGTCAAGCTGGACAGGCCCCGGGTGATATCCGCCTTCGGGCTGCAGAAGTCCCCGACGCGCGAGAGGCTATTGCAGCATGGACACCGCTCTCGACCTGCACAGCCCACTGACCGAAGACGAGCTGCGCCGGCTGGACGCCTACTGGCGGGCGGCTAACTATCTCACCGTCGGGCAGATCTACCTGCTCGACAACCCTCTGCTCCGCGAGCCGTTGCGGCCCGAGCACGTCAAGCCGCGGCTGCTCGGCCACTGGGGCACCAGCCCGGGTCTCAACCTGCTCTACGCCCACCTCAACCGGGTCATCGTCAACCGTGACCTGTCGGCCATCTTCATCACCGGCCCCGGCCACGGCGGCCCGGCCCTGGTGGCGAACACCTGGCTGGAGGGGACCTACAGCGAGCTCTACCACTCGGTGAGCCAGGACGAGCGGGGCATGGCCCGGCTGTTCCGCCAGTTCTCCTTCCCCGGCGGCATCCCGAGCCACGTGGCACCGGAGGTGCCGGGTTCGATCCACGAGGGCGGTGAGCTGGGGTACGCGCTGAGCCACGCGTACGGTGCCGCCTTCGACAACCCGGACCTGCTGGTCGCCTGCGTCATCGGCGACGGCGAGGCGGAGACCGGGCCGCTGGCCGGCAGCTGGCAGTCCAACGTCTTCCTGAACCCGGCCCGCGACGGGGCGGTGCTGCCCATCCTGCACCTCAACGGCTACAAGATCGCCAACCCGACGGTGCTGGACCGGATCCCCACCGACGACCTGCTGGAGCTGATGCACGGCTACGGCCACCAGCCGTACGTCGTCGCCGGCGACGACCCGGCCACCGTGCACCAGGCCCTCGCCGCCACGCTGGACCGGGCGGTCGACGAGATCGCCGAGATCCAGCGGCGGGCCCGCTCCGGCGGCGCCGTCGAGCGTCCCCGCTGGCCGATGATCATCCTCCGGACGCCGAAGGGCTGGACCGGCCCCCGCGAGGTCGACGGCAAGCGGGTCGAGGGGACCTATCGAGCCCACCAGGTACCCGTCTCCGAGGTGCGCACGAACCCGGAGCACCTCGCCGAGCTGGAGCGCTGGCTGCGCAGCTACCGGCCGGAGGAGCTCTTCGACGCCACCGGCGGTCCGGTCGCCGAACTGGCCGCCCTGCCGCCCCGGGGCGACCGGCGGATGAGCGCCAACCCGGTGACCAACGGCGGCCGGGTGCTGCGCGAGCTGGAGCTGCCGGACTTCCGGGACTACGCGGTCGACGTCAAGCAACCGGGTACGCCGATGGTCGGGGCGACCGGCGCGCTGGGCCCGTGGGTGCGCGACGTGATCGCCGCCAACCCGCAGACCTTCCGCCTCTTCGGCCCCGACGAGGTCGCCTCCAACCGGCTCGGCGCCGCCTTCGAGGTCACCGACCGGACGTTCGTCGCCGACACCTCCGATGGCGACGACCACCTCTCCCCCGACGGCCGGGTGATGGAGGTGCTCTCCGAGCACCTATGCCAGGGCTGGTTGGAGGGCTACCTGCTCACCGGCCGACACGGCATCTTCACCAGCTACGAAGCGTTCATCCACATCGTCGACTCGATGGTCAACCAGCACGCCAAGTGGCTCAAGGTCACCCGGGCCATCCCCTGGCGGGAGCCGCTGGCGTCGCTGAACTACCTGCTCTCCAGCCACGTGTGGCGGCAGGACCACAACGGCTTCTCACACCAGGATCCGGGCTTCATCGACCACGTGATGAACAAGAAGGCCGAGGTGGTGCGGGTCTACCTGCCGCCGGACGGCAACACGCTGCTCTCCACCATGGACCACTGCCTGCGCAGCCGGCACTACATCAACGTGGTGGTCGCCGGGAAGCAGCCGGCGCCGAACTGGCTGGCCATGGAGGAGGCGATCCAGCACTGCCGGCGCGGCCTGGGCATCTGGGACTGGGCCAGCACCGACGACGGCAGCGAGCCGGACGTGGTGCTGGCCTGCGCCGGCGACGTGCCCACCCTGGAGACCCTCGCCGCGGCGGACCTGCTGCGCCAGCACCTGCCCGCACTGAAGGTGCGGGTGGTCAACGTGGTCGACCTGATGCGGCTCCAACCGCCGTCGGAGCACCCGCACGGCCTGCCCGACAGCGAGTTCGACACCATCTTCACCCGCGACAAGCAGATCATCTTCGCGTACCACGGCTATCCGTGGCTGATCCACCGGCTCACCTACCGCCGGACCAACCACGACAACCTGCACGTACGCGGATACAAGGAGGAGGGCACCACCACCACGCCCTTCGACATGGTGATGCTCAACGACCTGGACCGCTTCCACCTCGTCATCGACGTGATCGACCGGGTGCCCGGGCTCGCCTCGCGCGCCGCCCACCTGCGCCAGGAGATGGTCGACGCCCGGCAGGCCTGCCGCGATTACACCCGCCGGTACGGCGAGGACGATCCCCGGGTCGCCGAGTGGCGCTGGATCCGCGAGACCGACCCCGCCCTGCGCGGCGGGCAGTGAACCGGCCGGCCGGCGGGGGAAGGTGAACGCGATGAGCGGCGACGAGATCCTGGTCGGCTACGACGGTTCCACCGACGCCACCCTGGCGCTGGACTGGGCGTTGGACGAGGCGCAGCGCAGCGGGCGGCCGGTCCGCCTGGCGTACGTCTTCGAGTGGCTGGCCGTGACCGGCTGGATCGGGCCCGGGGTGGCCCCGGGGATCTGGCCCGACGAGACCGCCCGACGGCAGGTCGAGGAACTGGTCCACAAGGCCGCGGCCGACGCCGTGGCCCAGCGCCCGGGCACCACCGTGCACGGCGAGGTGTTCGACGGGCCGCCCGCCCTGGTGCTGCAGGAGCGCTCCGCCGACGCCGGGCTGCTGGTGCTGGGCAGTCGCGGACACGGCGGCTTCACCGGCCTGCTCGCCGGCTCGACCGCCGTTGCGGTGACCGCCCACGCGCACTGCCCGGTGGTGGTGGTCCGCGCCGGGCAGGCCACCGGGGCCGGTCCGGTGGTGGTCGGCGTCGACGGCTCCGAGTCCGCCCGGGTGGCGCTCGGCTTCGCGGTCGAGAGCGCCGGGCAGCGCAGCGTGCCGCTGCGGGTGGTACGGGTCTTCGCGCCGCCGGCACGGCGGCCCTCGGACCAGGACGAGCAGGCCGCCGTCGCCGAGGAACGGGCCGCGGTCGAGGAGTCCCTCGCCCCGTGGCGGCACACCTTCCCCGACGTCGACGTCGACATCGAGGTGGCGCCCGGCAACCCGGCCGCCGCCCTGGTCGAGGCCAGCCGGGTCGCCCAGCTCGTGGTGGTGGGCAGCCGGGGCCTGGGCGGGCTGCGCGGGATGCTGCTCGGCTCGGTCAGCCAGCAACTGCTCCAGCACTCGTCCTGCCCGGTCGTGGTCGCCCGGGAACGGTGACCGCGCTGGGCCTGTGGGCTGCGCCGGATCCGGGCATGACGAAGGATGGAGCCGTGACCCCACCACCGCAACCCCAAGGTGGGGCACGATGGAGAAACGGAAAGGTCGTGACGATGAGCCACGAGACGCCGGGACAGGACCGCCCACTGACCACCGCCCTCGCGGAGGCCGCCGCGACCGCCGGCTACGCCCCCTCGGTGCACAACACGCAACCGTGGCGCTGGCTGGTGCTGCCCGACGCCCTGGAACTACGGATCGTCCGGGAGCGCCAGCTGACCGCCACTGACCCGGAGGGGCGGCTGCTGGCGATCAGCTGCGGCGCCGCGCTGCACCACGCCCGGCTCGCGCTGGCCGCCGAGGGTTGGACGGCCGTGGTGGAGCGGCTGCCCGACCCGACGCAGCCGGACCTGCTGGCCCGACTGACCGGGCTGGACTCCTCCGGCGCGGACGCCGACGCCATGCGCATGGTGCAGTGCATGCGGGTACGGCACACCGACCGTCGACCGGTCAGCGACGAACCGGTCCCGACCGCCGCGATCGGTGAGATCACCCGGGCGGTCGCCGCCGAGGGGGCCAACCTGCAGATCCTCGACTCCGACCAGGTGATGGAGCTGGCCGCCGCCGCCTCGCACGCCGGCGCGGTCGAGGCGGAGGACCCGCAGCTGCGCGAGGAGCTGGAGTACTGGACCAGCCGGGCCGGCGGCGGCGCCGGGCTCCCGCCGGAGGTGCTGCCCGAGCAGCAGCCGCAGACCACCGTCCCCGGCCGCGACTTCGGCCGCGCCGGCACCCTGCCGATCGGCCCCGGCCACGACAAGGCCGCCGTGTACGGCCTGATCAACGGCGACGAGGACGAGCCGGACAGCTGGCTGCGCGCCGGCGAGGCGCTCTCCGCGCTCTGGCTCACCGCCACCCGCCTCGGCGTGTCCGTGGTCCCGCTCTCCGGTGTGGTGGAGGTGCCCGGCACCCGGCAGACGCTGCGCCAACTGCTCAGCGGGCTCGGCTTCCCGTACCTCGTGGTGCGGCTGGGGATCGCCGACCCGGCGCACGCGGGGCCGCCGCACACCCCGCGGCTCCCCACCGAGCAGGTGGTCGACACCTCGGCGGTCCGCGACCAGCGCTGATGACGATCTCGTGCCGGCGGCCGCGCGGGCGATAGCATCGCCTGCGTGGCCGCCAGCACACCGACGCCCCGCAACGAGCCGCTCGCCCCCTCGCTGGGGCTGAGCCCGCTGTCCCGGGTACGCCTCGACGAGCTGCTCCAGGAGATGCTCGACCGGGTCGGCGAGGTGGTCACCAGCCGGGAGCGGCTGCGCGCCCTGCTGGACGCGGTGGTGGGCATCGGCTCCGACCTCGACCTGCGCAGCACCCTGCAACGGATCGTGCGGTCGGCCTGCGAGCTGGTCGGCGCCCGCTACGGCGCGCTCGGCGTGATCGGGCCGGACCGGCTGCTGCACGACTTCATCATCCACGGCATCGACGACGAACTGCACGCCAAGATCGGCGACCTGCCGCACGGGCGCGGCGTGCTCGGCCTGCTCATCGACGAACCGCGCCCGGTCCGGATGCCCGACATCACCCAGCACCCGAAGTCGTACGGCTTCCCGCCGCACCACCCGCCGATGCACAGCTTCCTCGGCGTGCCGGTCCGCATCCGCGACCAGGTCTTCGGCAACCTCTACCTGGCCGAGAAGCAGGGCGCGTCGGAGTTCACCGAGGACGACGAGGAGATCGTGGTCGCGCTCGCCGCCGCGGCCGGCGTGGCGATCGAGAACGCCCGCCTCTACGCGCTGGCCCACCGGCGGGAACGCTGGCTGGCCGCCACCGCCGAAATCACCTCGGTGCTGCTCGGCGAGGTCCGCCGCACCGACGCGCTGACCCTGGTCGCCCGGCGGGCCCGGGAGGTCGCCGAGGCGGAGCTGGCCCTGGTGCTGCTCTACGACGAGGACGCCGGGCAGTTCACCGTCGAGGTGGTCGACTCGGCCGACGGCGCCGACCGGCAACTGGTCGGCGCCGTGCTGCCGGCCGCCGAGACCAGCTTCGCCGGCCCGGTCACCGAGCACCGGCACGAGCTGGTGGACAACCTCGCCCAGGCCGCCCCCTGGCCGGCGCCGGTGGTCGCCGGCCCCGCCGTGGTGTCCCCGCTCGCCGCGGCGGACACCCTGCACGGCGTGCTGGTGATCGCGCACCGACCGGACTCCGCGCGGACCGTCGACGACGACGTGCGGCTGCTGGGCAGCTTCGCCGGCCAGGCCGCGCTCGCCATGGAGCGGGCCCGCGGCCAGGAGGAACGGGAGCTGCTGGTGGTCCTGGAGGACCGCGAACGGATCGCCCGCGATCTGCACGACGTGGTGATCCAACGGCTCTTCGCCACCGGCCTGCAACTACAGAGCGCCGCCCCGATGAACACCCGGCCCGAGGTCGCCAAGCGGATCAACGCGGCCGTCGACGACCTCGACGCCACCATCCGGGACATCCGGCGGACCATCTTCGAGCTGCGCACCCCGATGAGCGCCGCGCTGCGCACCGAGATCCGGGAGGCCATCGACCTGGCCACCGAGTCGCTCGGCTTCCGCCCCGCCGTGGAACTGGACGGGCCGATCGACAGCGCCGTGCCGGAATCGGTCCGCCCCGACCTCACCGCCGTGCTCCGCGAGGCGCTGTCCAACGCCGTCCGGCACGCCGAGGCCAGCCGCGTCGCGGTCGCCATCCGGGTCGACGCCGGGCGGGTCGCGCTCACCGTCACCGACGACGGCGTCGGCTGCGACCCCGCCGCCGCGCGCGGCGGGCTGGTCAACCTGCGCGAGCGCGCCGAGCGGCACGGCGGCGAGTTCCAGGTACGCCCGGCACAGCCGCACGGCACCGAGCTGTTCTGGTGCGTCCCGCTGCGGGACTGACCCGGGCGTCCCTGGCGCCACGGCGCCCAGCGCCAGGCGTTCCCGGCGCGGCGTGGGCGCTCAGTGGGTCTTGCCGAGCAGGCGGGTGGCGAGCACCGCCGCCTGGGTCCGCCGCTCCAGACCGAGCTTCGCCAGCACGCTGGAGACGTAGTTCTTCACGGTCTTCTCGGCCAGGAACATCTTGCCGGCGATCTCCCGGTTGGTCAGCCCCTCGGCCACGTACTCCAGGATGCGGCGCTCCTGCTCGGTGAGCGTCTTGAGCTCGCGGGGCTGCTCGACGCCGCTGCGGATGCGCTCCAGCACCCGGGTGGTGATCGCCGGGTCGAGCAGGGACTGGCCGGCGGCCACCCGGTGCACCGCGTCCACCAGGTCGGTGCCGCGGATCTGCTTGAGCACGTAGCCGGCCGCCCCCGCCATGATCGCGGCGAAGAGCGCCTCGTCGTCCTCGTACGAGGTGAGGATCAGACCCTTGATCGAGGAGTCCACGGCCCGGATGTCCCGGCACACGTCGATGCCGTTGCCGTCGGGCAGCCGGGCGTCGAGGATCGCCACGTCCGGCCGGAGCGCCGGGATGCGGCGGGCCGCCTCCTGCGCGGAGCCGGACTCGCCGACCACTTCGATGTCGCCGCTGCTCTGCAGCAGGTCGGCAAGGCCACGACGGACGACCTCGTGGTCGTCGAGGAGGAACACCCGGATCATCCCTCGTTTCTACCCGCCCCGCCCGCCCACCGCACGGGCCGAAGGTCCCCTACCTGCTGCGTCACGGCGGGAAGGGGGACCCGGGCGGACGGGACATCCGGCCCTGCCCGGCTTCCCGGCCGGTGACGCACGGTGGAGGTGAACCAGCGGGAGGCGGCCCGACCTGCCACGGAAGGAGCATCACCATGGACACCGGCTTCACGGTCGCGCAGTTGCGAGCGGCCGCCGCGGACGCCGTCCGGGCACCCTCCCTGCACAACACCCAGCCCTGGCGGTTCCGGCTCCGCGACGGCGGCATCGAACTGTCGGTCGACCCGACCCGCCGGCTGCCCGCCACCGACCCGAGCGGCTGGGGTGCCCGCATCTCCTGCGGAGCGGCCCTGTTCAACCTGCGGCTCGCCCTCGCCGTCGCCGGCACCCCGGCCACGGTGCGGCTGCGGCCGTACCCGACCGAACCGGACGTGCTGGCCCGGCTGGCCCCGGACGCGCCCCGGCCCGCCACCCCCGCCGACCGCAGCCTGCACGGGGCGATCCCGCACCGGTTCAGCAACCGCGCGCCGTTCTGGCCCGACCCGGTGCCGGCCGACACCCGGTGGCGCCTCGGCGAGGCGGCCCGCGCCGAGCAGTGCTGGCTGGAACTGGTCATCGGCACCAGCGCCGTCAACGCCCTCGCCGAGGTCGCCCGCAGCGCCCACCGGGTGCTGGAGCGCGACCCCGACTACCGGCGGGAGCGGACGGAGTGGATCCGTCGCGAGCCCGCGCCCGACGGGGTGCCCGCCGCCGCCGGCGGTCCGCAGGGCGAACCGCAGGACCTGCTGCCGATGCGCGGCTTCGGCGGCCGCAACCGGGCCCCCGGCCGCGACTTCGAGCCGGAGCCGCTGGTCGCCGTCCTCGGCTCCGCGGGCAACACCTCCGCCGACCAGATCCTGGCCGGGCAGGCCCTGCAACGGGTGCTGCTCACCGCGACCGACGCCGGGCTGAGCGTCTCCCTGCTGTCCCAGCCGATCGAGGTGCAGGGAGCGCGCGAGGCGCTGCGGTTGTCGCTGGGCCGGTTCGGCACACCCCAGATGGTGATGCGGATCGGCTACGGCCAGCCCGGGGCGGCCACCCCCCGGCGCAGCGTCGACGACGTGCTCGACCTGCCCGTGGTGTCGGCCTGAACCGTCGGGTGTCAGGCGGGGCTGCCGAGCAGGGCCGCCTCCCGCTCCGGGTCCAGCCCCACCGGCGCGCGCGCCGGCCGACCGGCCCGCGCCGGCACCGACCCGACCTGCCGCAGCCACCGCCAGGTGTCGGCAACCGTCTCGGCCACCGGCCGGCAGGTCAGCCCCGACGCGTACGCCTTCTCCACGCCCCGCTCCTGCAACCAGCGGAACTCGTGCCCGCGCGGCACCCAGACCGGCAGATCGTTCCAGGGCACCACCCCGGCCGCCAGGATCCGCTCCGGATCCGTCCAGCACAGCCGCGCGTTCGACCCGGTCGCCGCGACGACCGCCGCCAAGAGTTCCCCCATCGTCGCGTGCCCGCTGCGGCTGATCACGTTGTACGCCCCGCCGACGCGCTCCGCGCCCCGGTCCAGCATCCAGGCCGCCAGGTCCCGCACGTCCACGTACTGGATCGGCAGGTCCTCCGGACCCGGCGCCAGCACGTCCCCGCCCCGGGCGACCCGCTCCAACCACCAGGGCAGCCGACCGATGTCCTCCCCGGGACCGAGGATCAGCCCGGCCCGGACGAGCAGCGCCGCGTCCCCGAACACCTCCCGTACGGCCCGCTCCCCGCCCGCCTTGTTGTGCGCGTAGTCCCCCTCGCCCGCGTCCGGCTCCGCGTCCACCACGGGTGCCTCCTCCCCGGCACCAGCCGGCAGCGGGTGGGCGTAGACGGAACCGCTGGAGACGTAGACGTAGTGCGGCACCGACCCGACCAGCGCCCGGGCCGCGTCCCCCACCGCCCGCGGCGCGCCGTCCCAGGTGTCCACCACCAGGTCCCACTCGCCGCCCGCTAGCGCCGCCAGGCCGTCCGGCGCCGTCCGGTCACCCCGCAACCGGTGTACGCCCGGCGGCACCGCACCGTGCACCCCCCGGTTGAAGACGGTCACCGACCAGCCTCTGCGTACCGCCTCGGCCACCGTCGCGCCGCCGACGAAGCCTGTTCCACCCAGCACCAGCAGTCTCATGCGTCCCAGCCTGTCCGGTCCCGGCCCGCGACGGACCCCCCGTTCACCGCTAGCGGATCTGCCAACGGCAGAATCCGCCCCGCCGCCGCCGATCCGCCGGGCGATCGACTCCTTCCGACGGTCGCCGCCCGGCTCGGCGCGACGTGTGCCGGCGCGTGGGTCGCCGCGATCCGCCAAGGTCTGGCCGACAGCGGAGCTGCCGCCCCGCACCCGTGCACTTCGGCCCGGCGACCGGCCGCGCCCCGTTTGCGGCGTGTCGCGCGTTCCGGCGCCCGGGTCACCGGGACACGCCGCAAACCGCGAGGGCGACGAAGCCCTCCGGCCCGGGCGGATCGGCGTGCCCGGATGTCCTGCGGTGGATTGACCTTGGCGTGCCGAATGTCCGGTTGCCGGGTCCGCTGACCGTGCCCGGATGTCCGGGTCTGGCCAGCCGGTCCGGGTCGTCCCGTGACCGGCGGCACCCGGGCGGCGGAATGGTGGCCGGGCCGGGGTCGTTACATCACCTGGACGATCGCAGCAGCACCCGCTGGCCTGGCCCCATCGAGTGGCCGGCCCGGGATGCCGGGCCCCCGGAATGATGGTGGGCCGCCGGTCGTTACACATGGACCCGGCGCCGAGCCCCCCGCTCGTGAAGCCTGCCGGGCGAAGACTTTCCCCCTTGAATTCTTTGAGCGCCGTCGTGGTGCTTGCACCCGCTCGACCCCCATCGAGCCGGGTGCCGACCCCCGAATGGAGCCATCCTGATGAACACCACCATTCTGCGGAAGAGCGTGCTGGGTATCGCTGGTCTGGCCTTCGCCGGTGGCGTCTTCGCCGGCCCCGTCACC
>NZ_JBAKHT010000034.1:0-56846 GCF_036906755.1 Micromonospora sp. CPCC 206171
CGGCGGCGACGCGGCGGCCGGCGGCGACGCGGCTCCCGGCGCAAGCGCGGCGGCCGACGGCGGCGCGGCGCGGGCGGCCGGGATCATCGACGCTGTGGGTGGTCTGCTCGGGCAGATCGCCGACATCATCGAGGCCGCCGGGGCTGGTCAGCAGGCCGGCGCCGGAGAGCAGGGGGCCGGTGGGCAGCAGGCCGGCGAGGAACAGGGCGCAGGGCAGCAGGCGGCCGGCGGACAGCAGGCCGCAGGTGAGCAGGAGGCCGGCGAGCAGGAGGCGGGCGCCGAGCAGGCCGCCGGCCAGCAGGCGGGGAACGCCGGCGGCCAGCAGGCGGGGAACGCCGGCGGCCAGGAGGCCGGGAACGGCGGCCAGAAGGCGGCGAATGCCGGCGGGCAGGTCGCCAACCGGATCCAGCAGATCCGCGTCCGGATCCAGCAACTGCGGGCGATCGTGCAGCAGGTGCGGGCGGACCGGCAGGCGGCGCGCGACCAGGCTGCAGCCGAGGATCAGGCGCAGAACGAGGCCGGTGCACAGAACCAGAACGAAGCCGGGGCCGACGCACAGAACCAGGCCGGAGCCGAGAACCAGGCTGGCGCCCACGAGCAGAGCGGCGCAGCAGAGCAGGCCGGAGCCGAGGGCCAAGCCGGGGCACAGGACCAAGCCGGAGCACAGGATCAAGCCGGAGCCGAGGACCAGGGCGCGGGCGGTGCCGGTTCGGTCTACATGGTGGCCGATCCGAGTGCGCCGGGCTGCGCCGACGCAGCCGGGGAGAAGTCCGGCGGGTCCGCCGCCGACGGCGGGACGGCCGACACCGACACCGGCACCGGCACCGGCACGGGCCCGGGTGCCGACGGCCGCAGGGCCGGCACGGTGAGCGGGTCACGCACGGACTAGGACCGGGCGGCGAGGTGGGGCGCGGACCTGGTCGGGCGTACGTCAGACCAGGCCCGCGTCCCGCAGCAGCTTCCAGAGCCCGGCGCCGTCCGGCGCGGAGAGCCACTTCTGCCCCACCGGTCCGGAGGACGAAGACTGGCCGGCCGGGGCGGGCAGGCTACCGGCCAGCACCGACTGGGTCGGCGAGAGGCGGCGGATCGCCACCCCGGCGACGTTGTCCGGGTGGGCGGCGGCGAACTCGCGGTAGATCTCCTGGTCGTGCTGCCCGTCGTCGCCGATCAGCAGCCAGCGCACCTCCGGGAACTCCCGGGCCAGCCGGGCCAGGGTGGCCCGCTTGTGCTCCCGGCCGCTGCGGAACCACCGGTCGGCGGTCGGGCCCCAGTCGGTCAGCAGCAGCGGGCCGGCCGGGTAGAGGTGCCGGGAGAGGAACCGGGTCAGCGTCGGGGCGACGTTCCACGCCCCGGTGGAGAGGTAGAAGACCGGCGCCCCCGGGTGGGCGGTGGCCAGCCGCTCGTAGAGCACCGCCATGCCGGGCACCGCGGCCCGGGCGTGCTCGTCCAGCACGAAGGTGTTCCAGGCGGCGAGCAGCGGTCGGGGCAGCGCGGTCACCATGACCGTGTCGTCGATGTCGGAGAGGATGCCGAACCGGACCTCCGGGTCGAGGATCCGCACCAACGCCTCGGCCGGTTCGGCGTCGGCAACGCTGAGGCGGACGGAGGACCAGCCGGGGGTGAAGTCGCCCTCGACGAGGGTGTCGACGAAGCCGCTGCGGTCGGCGTGTGCCTCGTGGGTGACCCCACCCGCCTCGATGGTCACCTTGACGTGCTTGGCCGGCAGGGTGGTGAAGCTGCGCCAACCGCGTACCTTGTCCAGCCGGCCCCGCTGTCGGGTGTCCGGGCGGCCGAGCAGCACCCGGCAGAGCACCCGCGCCCAGCCCGGCGCGCCGTAGCCGGCGTACGCGACGATGTTGGCCTGCCAGCCGGTGCGGCGCAGGCGACGCTCCACCAGCTGGTGCACGGCGTCCTCGATCCGCGCGGCTCGGTGCAGGTTCGGTACGGCCAGCTGGCCTGCGGGAGTGGGTGGCACGCTGCAACCCTGCCACACGTGGGCGGAAGCGGCCACGCGAGAGAGCCCGGCTCCCGGGATCGACCCCGGGCGTCCGGTACGGCGTGAAACACTCCGATCGGGACGACGACGGGGGCGTTGGTCGTGTCGACATCAGGATCGCGGGACCACGCGGAGCGGCCGCGGCTCGACCGGCCGGCGCTCGTCGCGCTGCTGCTCGGGGCGGTCGGGGTGGGTTACCGGCTGGTGCTGACCCTGCTGACCGTGCCCCCGTCGAACAGCGACGAGGCCACCTTCGGGCTCGCCGCCCTGCACATCGCCGCCGGCCGGGAGCGCCCGGTGTTCCTCTACGGGCAGCACTACATGGGCATGGCCGAGGCGTACCTGGCGGCGCCGCTGGTGGCGCTGGCCGGGCCGAGCTGGCCGGTGCTGCGGCTGCCGCTGCTGGCCCTGTACGCGCTCTTCCTGTGGTTGTCGTACCGGCTGACCCGTCGGCTCTACTCGCCCTGGTTCGCCACCTTCGTGGTGGGCCTGCTGGCGCTCGGCACGGAACGGGTGGTGCGCGACCAGTTGACCGTGGTGGGCGGCCGGCCCGAGGTGAAACCGGCGGTGCTGGCGATGCTGCTGATCGCGGTGGCGCTGGCCCAGGACCGGGTACGGCGCCGGTGGGCCGCGATCGGCCTGGCCGGGCTGCTGGCCGGGCTGGCGCTCTGGTCGGACTGGCTGATCGTGCCGTACCTGGCGGTGGCCGGGCTGCTGCTGCTCTACGCCGCCCGCCGGGACCTGCTCGGCTGGCCGGCGCTGCTGCTGCTGGCCGGGTTCGTCGTCGGCCTGGCACCGATGATCTGGGACAACCTGGTCGCGCCGCCCGGGCTGGACTCGCTGTCGGTGCTGCGCGAGGTCAGCGCCACCGCCGGACCGCCGCCGCCCTGGTCGGAGCGGGTGCGCGGCGGTCTGCTGGAGGGGGTGCCGCTGGCCACCGGGCTCTGCCCGATCACCGGCTGCGCCCGCTGGCAGGAGTGGTTCGGCCTGCTCTACCCGGTGCTGCTGGCCGTCGCCGGGCTGGTCGCGCTGCTCGCGTACCGCCGGACCGCCGGCCTGCCCACCGCCCGGCGGGTCCGGCCGGTCGCGCAGCTCACCCTGGTCGTCGGCGCGGGGCTGACCCTGCTCGCGTACGTCCGCAGTCCGCTCACCGTGACGGACCCGCTGGGCAACGCCCGCTACCTGTCGGTGCTCCAGATCTCCCTGCCCGCGGTGCTCTGGCCGCTCTGGGCGGCGGCGGTGGCCTGCTGGCGGGGCACGGTCGGTGCGGCGGGCCGGCTGGCCGGGGCGAGCGCGACCGCCGTGCTGGCCGGGCTGACCACGACCGCCGTGGTGGCCACCGGGCTCTTCCTGACCGGGACGGAGGCGGCCCAGGACGAGGAGCGGCAGGCGCGGGAACTGGCCGACGCGGTGCGCCGGACCGGGCTGCGCGAGGTGTACGGCGACTACTGGACCTGCAACCGGCTGACCTTCGCCACCGGTGAGCGGGTGGTCTGCGCGGTGCTCGACGGCGCGCTCACCCCCGGGCAGAACCGCTACCGGCCGTACTGGGAGCAGGTCGGCCGGGCGGAGCGGCCCGGGTACGTGGTGGAGGTCGACTCCGCGGCGGACCGCCGGCTGCGCCGCCTGCTCGGCGAGCGGGCCGACGCCGCCACCCTGGCCGAGGTGGCCGGCTACCGCGTGTACCACCCGCCGACCGCCGTGCGGCCGTGGCGCTGAGCCCGGCCCGTACGCTGGCGGAATGCTCATCCTGCTGCCGCCCTCCGAGGGGAAGGCCGACGCCGGCACGGGCCGGCGGCTCGACCTGACCCGGCTCTCCCTGACCGAGCTGACCCCCGCCCGCCAGGAGGTGCTGGCCGCGCTGATCGGGCTCAGCGGCGGCGACGAGGCGGCGGCGCTGGCCGCGCTCGGGCTCAGCGCCGGGCAGCGGGGTGAGCTGGCCCGCAACGCACGGCTGGACCGGGCGGCGACCGCACCCGCGGGGCAGGTCTACACCGGGGTGCTCTACGAGGCGCTCGACCTGGTCTCGCTGCCGGCTACCGCCCAGCGGGCGGCGCGCCGGACCGTGCTGATCAGCTCCGGCCTCTGGGGCGCCGTGCGCCTCACCGACCGGATCCCGCCGTACCGCTGCCCGATCGGGGCGAAGCTGCCAGGGGTGGGGGCGCTGTCGGCGTACTGGCGTCGGGTGTTGGCCCCGGCGATGGCGGCGGCGGCCGGCGACGGGCCGGTGCTGGATCTGCGCTCCGGCGCGTACGCCGCGACCTGGGCGCCGCGCGGCGAGCAGGCCGGCCGCACGGTGACGGTGCGGGTGCTGCACGAGCGGGACACGCCGGCCGGGCCGACCCGCAGCGTGGTCAGCCACTTCAACAAGGCCACCAAGGGTCGCCTGGTTCGCGACCTGCTGGTGGCCGGCGCCCGGCCGCGCACCGCCGCCGGGCTGGTCACCGCGCTGCGTGACCTCAAGTACACGGTCGAGGAGCAGCCGACGCCGGCCGGGCGCCCCCGGCAGCTCGACGTGGTGGTCACCGAGCTCTGACGAGCCGCAAGATTTCCTCAAGGCTGGGCCGGATCGGTGGAACCCGGCCGGCCCACGGGTGACGGTATGGGGACCCGACGCCGACAAGGAGCGGTCCGATGGCCCCGCAACCCACTTTGCTCGACCGGCCCCGCGTTCCGCCGCCCCCGCCGCCGATGGACTGGCTCACCCTGGGCGACGCGTTCGAGGTGGCCTGCCTGGTCCGCTGCACACCCCCACCGGCCGGCGAGCGCGGCCCGGTCGAGCCGTACCGGCCGGTGGAGTTCAACCGGGAGGACGCCGCGCTGCGGATGCGGCAACTGCTCAACCGGCTGGACGTGCCGGTGGAGCACGAGGTGGTCAGCGGTGGCCTGCGCCGCCGCTACGAGCTGCACCGGCTGCACGTGCCCCGGGAACACCGGGCGGCGTACGCGGAGCTGCGCGAGTCGGGCTGGCGGCGGGGCCGCCGTGAGCTGCTCAGCGGGCCGGCCCCGGGCGCCTCGACGGCCCGGGCGGCCTGGCGGTCCCGGCTCGCCGCGGCGGCCTGGCGGTCGGCGCTGCTGGCCGGCGGTCGGCACGTGCGCCGGCACATCCTGGGGATCCGGCTGACCGACCGGGAGCTGGCCGCCGTGCTGGTCCGAAGCGCCGCCCTGCTGGACGTGCCGGCGCTGCTCCGGCCGGGCGCCGGCTGCTTCGTGGTCAGCGTCGCCGACGGCCCGGACCGGCTCAGGATCATGGACCGCGCGGCGCTCGCCCCGGCCCGCTGACCCGGTACGCCGACCGGGCGGGCTTGCGCCGGGGGCGGTGCGCAGCGCAGAGTGCTGCGGGTGAGCCGTTGCTGGTCTGTCCCCGGCCGGCGGCGCGCCGCCGCCCCGGCGGCGCTGCTGATGCTGCTCCTGATGTCGGCGACCGGGCTGGGCGCCTGCCGCGACTCCCCGACCGAGCCGGTGCCGATCCGGATCGCCACCGGCAGCCCGACGGCCGTCTACCATGCCTTCGGGCAGTCGCTGGCCGCCATCCTCAACCGAGAGCTGCCCGGGGTGCGGGCCAGCGTGGTGGTCACCGCCGCCTCCGCGGAGAACATGCGGCTGGTCGGCGCGGGTGCGGCCGAACTCGGCTTCACCCAGGCCGACGTGCTGCCCACCGGCCCCGCCTCGAACCCGTCGGTGCTCGCCGTGGCCCGGGTCTACGACGACCTGCTGCACCTGGTCACCACCGCCGGCGGCCCGGTCCGGACGGTCGCCGACCTGCGCGGCCGGCGGGTGTCGGTGGGCGCGGCGGGCTCCGGCACGGAGGTCACCGCGACCCGGCTGCTGGAGGTGGCCCGGCTCGGCGGCGACCGGGTCCAGCAGAAGCACCTCAACCTGGACGACTCGGTGGCCGCGCTGCGGGCCGGCGAGATCGACGCGTTCTTCTTCTCCGGCGGGCTGCCGGTGCGCGCGGTGCGCGAGCTGACGGCCGACTCGGCCACCCGGGTCGTCGACCTCGGCGAGTGGACCGAGCCACTGCGCCGCAGCTACCGCGAGGTGTACGTGTCGCGGGACATCCCCCGCTCGGTGTACCACCTCGATCCGATCACCACGGTGGCCAACCCGAACTACCTGATCGTCCGGGCGGACCTGCCGGAGCCGCTGGTACGGGAGGTGACCCGGCTGCTGATGGAGCGCCGGGCCGAACTGGCCGCGGCCCATCCGGCGGCCGGCCGGATGAGCCCCCGCTCGGCGATCGCCACGTCGCCGCTGCCGCTGCACCCGGGCGCGGCGCGCTGGTACCGCTCCGTCAAGCCCTGACCGCTCAGCTCCCGGCCGGCGTCCCGCCCACGTCTTCGGCGGAGTGCCCCGGGCCCGCCTGCTTCGGCACCGGGGCGTCCGCCGGGGTGGGCCGGGTGGCGGTCAACGCCGGTGGCGGGTCGACCGGTGAAGGGTCGTCGGGTGCGGGGCCGTCGGGTGCCACCCGCACGTCCTCGGCACCGCTGATCGCGCCGTCCCAGGGGGCCGGGAACCACAGCTCCGCGACCAGGCCACGCGGCTCCCCCGCCCGCATCGTCAGCCGCCCGTCGGAGGCGTCCACCAGCACCGCGACGATGGTCAGCCCGAGCCCCGCGCCGTCGATGTTCTGCGCGTCCGGCGCCCGCCAGAACCGCTCGGTGGCCTGGTCGAGCTGGCCCGGCGTCATTCCCGGCCCGGTGTCGCGCACCTCCAGGGCGGTCCCGCCGTCGGCGTACCGGGCGGTCACGGTGACCTCTCCCCCGGCCCCGCTGAACTTCACCGCGTTGTCGATCAGCGCGTCCAGCGCCTGGTCGACGGCGGTGGGCACGGTCCGGGCGTACGCCGGGCCACGGGCGACAAGCCGGAGGGCCACCGCGCGGTGCCGGGCCAGCGGCTCCCACGCGGCGACCCGCGAGGCGGCGACCTCCGCCGCGTCGACGGTCACCCGCTGGTTCTCCTCCCGCTCCGCCCGGGCCAGGGTGAGCAGGGCGTCGAGCACCAGCGCCAGCCGGTCGGTCTCCTCCAGCGCGAGCCGGTGCTCGGCCCGGCCGTCCGGGTCGGTCAGGCTCGGCCCCAGCTCCTCCACCCGCAGCCGCAACGCGGTCAGCGGGTTGCGGAGCTGGTGGCTGGCGTGGGCGACGAACGCGCGCTGCCGGTCCATCACGTCGGAGACCGCGTCGGCCATGTTGTTGAAGCTGGCCGCGAGGCGGCGCAGCTCGGGCGGGCCCAGCCGGTGCTGCACCCGCGCACCCCCGTCGCCCTCGGCGATCTCGTGGGTCACCGCGTCCAGCTCGGTCACCGGGCGCAGCACCCAGCCGGCCAGCCCGAACGCGGTGGAGACGCAGGCCAGCACGGCGAGCAGGCCGATTCCGGCCAGCAGCAGCCACCAGACCGTCACCGTGCGCCGGACCTTGCCGGCCGGGGTGGCGGTCACCACCGCGCCGAGCACCTCGCCGCCGTCGTTGATCGGCACCGCCACCACCAACGGGCCGTCCACCCACGGCCAGACCGCCTCCGGCCCGCTGAACTGCTGGCCCGCCAGGGCCGTGTCGCGCGCCGTCTCGGCGTCCCGGCCGGCGCGCCAGTCGGGCGACACCACCACGGTACGGCCGTCCCGGTCGACCACCGCCGCGCCGATGCCGTACAGCTCCTCGTAGGCGGCCAGTTCGCCGCTGAGCGGTCCGGGCACGCCGCCGCGCAGTGCCGGCCCGGCCAGCGAGGCGAACCGGGTCGCGTCGGCGAGCCGGTCGGCGCGGACCCGGTCGGTCTCCCGGGAGGCGAGGGTGGCCGCCAGCGGGGTCTCCAACGCCAGCAGCACCAGCACCATCAGCAGCAGGTAGCTGATCACCAGTCGGCGACGCACCGGCCGCCCCTCACTCGCCGCGGAGCCGGTAGCCGACCCCGCGCACGGTCTCCACCAGGCGGGGCTCGCCGAGCTTGCCGCGCAGCGAGCCCACGTGCACCTCGACGGTGTGCCGGTCGGCCCAGGTGGTGCCCCAGACGTCCAGCAGGATCCGGTCCCGGGGCACCGCGACGCCGGGCTGGCGGGCCAGCGAGAGCAGGATGTCGAACTCCTTGCGGGTCAGCGCCACCGGCCGCCCGGCGACGGTGACCGTACGGCCGGCGACGTCGATGCGCACGGCGCCGGCCTCGATCAGGTCCCGCTCCGGCACGGTGTGCGAGGCCCGGCGCAGCACCGCCTCGATCCGGGCCTGGAGTTCCACCATCGAGAACGGCTTCACCACGTAGTCGTCGGCGCCCAGCCGCAGGCCGAGCACCCGGTCGCGTTCCTCGCCCCGGGCGGTCACCGCGATGATGCCGAGCTGGCTGCTGCGCCGGCGCAGCTCCCGGCAGACTTCTGTGCCGTCCCCGTCGGGCAGGGTCAGGTCCAGCAGCA
The DNA here is from genome assembly GCF_036906755.1 of Micromonospora sp. CPCC 206171. Classification (NCBI taxonomy): domain Bacteria; kingdom Bacillati; phylum Actinomycetota; class Actinomycetes; order Micromonosporales; family Micromonosporaceae; genus Micromonospora; species Micromonospora sp. CPCC 206171. The sequence continues at coordinate 8,397 of NZ_JBAKHT010000034.1, forward strand.
CCAGGTCGCACGGGGCGGCGGAGAGGGCCGCGGCGACCGTGGCGGCGTGCTCGACCTCGTACCCGCGCCGGGTCAGCGCCGAGGAGAGGGCGGCGGCCACCCGACGGTCGTCCTCGACCAGCAGGATGCGCACGGGGGACCCCCATTCGTCGTACGGATGACGTGCGAATGGTGGCAGAAGAGCGCGACGGGCGGGAGGCCCGGTCCGGCCACCGGACAGCTCGACCGCCCCCGGGGCCGCCGGAGCGGGCCGTACGCTGCCGTCATGATCTACAAACTGGTGACCCTCGACGAGTGGGCGCGGGCCGGGGTCGACGGGTACGTCCCCGCCTCGGCCCTGGACCGTCAGGACGGGTTCCTGCACCTGTCGGCGGCGGACCAGATCGTGGAGACCGCCCGGCGGCACTACGCCGGCGCCACCGGGCTGGCCCTGCTCACCGTCGAGGAGGACCGCCTCGGCGACGACCTGCGCTGGGAGCCGTCCCGCGACGGCGCCCGGTTCCCGCACCTGTACGGCGCGCTGCCGCTGGCGGCGGTCACCGGCGTCGCGGAACTGCCGGCGGACGTGCCCGCCGCCGAAGCGGTGGCCGACCTGCTGCGCTGACCGGGAACACGGCGAAGGGCCCGGGACAAGCGTGTCGTCCCGGGCCCTGATGCCGTTGGGTCAGCGGCAGAGCCGCCCGATCTCCTCCTGGAACCGGTCCATCGGGTTCGCCTCGGCCGGGCCGAGCAGGTAGGTCTTCAGCTCGCGCCGGGCCTCGGTCATCGGGTCGTCGCCGGTACGGGTGAGGGCGAGGATCTTCTCCAGCTCGCCGCAGTCGACCGAGAGCAGGTACGCCGCCCGGGAGGTCGGGAACTCCCGGCGGAACTCGTCCTCGGGCAGCCCGCTCGGGTTGGCGACCACGTACGGCCGCTGGCTCTGCACGAAGTCGGAGACCACGCTGGACACGTCGCTGATCAGCAGGTCGGTCTGGTTGAAGCAGTCGAACAGCGCCGGGACGCGGCCGGTGACCACCCGGTGGCCGGGGCCGTCCAGCGAGGTGGCGTCGACGTCGCCGCCGGCCGCCCGGACCAGCGACACGATCCGCTCGTGCGCGGCCTTGGCCTCCTTGGAGCGGGAGCCCGTCAGCGGGTGCGGCTTGTAGATCAGGCGGACCGCGGGCGAGGTGGCCAGCAGTCCCTTGACGATCCGCTCGCCCATCAGCACCACCGAGGTGTGGTACGGGTCGTCGTCCAGCCAGCCCTCCCAGGTGGGGGCGTAGAGGACGGTGAACGGCCGGTCCTCGGCGGGCGCGCCGAAGGTGTGCACGCCGGCGAGCTGCGGGCGTCCGATCTCGACGATGTCCTCGTCGCGTACGCCGACATCGGCCCGGGCGTAGCGCTCCCGGCCGGCGAGGCCGGCGACCCACACCTCGTCGTACACCTTGCTGTAGGGGTTGACGCTGGCCTGCTTGTCGCTGTCGCCGTGCCCGACGAAGACGTGCTTCATGCCCGGCTCGCGGAGCAGGTGGATGTTCGCGCCGACGTTCGCGGCGTAGAGCGCGGCGCGGACGGTGCCCAGTTCGAGGTTCATGAAGTCGACCCCGGCCGGTACGCAGACCACCGGCAGCCGGGTGTCGGCCAGCTCGAGGAAGGCCTCCTTGCTGCGCATCAGCACGATGCCGCGCTGGTTCAGCGCCTCGGTCGGGGCCAGCCACATGTTGGCCTGGTAGACGTCCTTGGCCGGGCCGGCGAAGTAGAGCGCCACCTCGGGCCGGTAGCTGTCCAGCCAGCGCTGGAGCACCGGCAGCACCGGGCTCTTGCCGGTGCCCCGGCCGCGCAGCCAGGTCAGCGCGATGATCCCGCCGACCGCCGCGGCGGCGGCGACGGCCACCGCGCCGACGACCAGGACCGGGGTGACGTCCTCCTGGACCGCGGCCACCACGGCGGCCGGGATCAGCAGCACGTTCACCACCGCCAGCGGGACGCCGGCGAGGTCGGACGCCCACTGCGGCGGGCGCGGCGCGGACCGGATCGGGCCCAGCTCGATGTTGCGGACCAGCGCGGAGATCGGGTTGCGACGGTCGATCATCGTGTTGAGCGCGCCGGAGAAGACGGCGATCACCCATACCGCGGCCGGCAGGATCAGCAGCCAGGTCACCTCGATCGCGGTCAGCCGGACGGTCGCGGCGATCAGCAGCACCGTGGCCAGGTCGCGGCTGAGCTGGCGGTAGCCCCGGTTGAGCCCGACCTTCTCCAGCAGGAGGTCCGACGGCGGCGACCACCGGGAGAGGGCGAACTCACCGACGACGGCGGCCAGCCCGGCCACGGCGAAGACGGGCACCCAGCCGAAGGTGCCCGCGACGAGCATGACCAGGTAGGACAGCACCAGCAGCGCGCTACGGGCGGCGACGCCGGTGCGTTCCATTAACGTGCCGAACAACGGTTACGCTCCCTACGATATCGATGACGGGCGTTGCCCGTGTCGTCGACGTCACGCCGCGACGTGGGTGGTCTGTCCCGTGCCGTGTCCGGTTCGACCCGGCTGCGGGTGACTGCGACCTTAACGCGAGTGGATGCCCCGGTGTCGCTCGGGTGTCGGGAACGATCATCGTCGCCGCGACACGGGCCGGCGCGCCGCCGGGGCGTGCGTGTCGGACCGCTCAGCCGGCCGGCCGGTAGCAGGTCATCGCCCCCGGCCCCGTGCGCGCGGCGAACTCGGTGAAGCCGAGGTCGACCACGGTGTCGCGGGCGTACCGGTTGCCGTTGTAGACGCAGATGGTGCCCACGCCGACCCGCCGCACCGCCGTGGCCACCTCGTCCTTCGGCGGCTGGATCCGGCCGTCGGCGAACCGGGCGAGCAGCAGCCGGTCCTTGGCGAAGTCGGAGTTGAGGTCGTACTCGACCAGGTAGAAGTCGCGCGGCAGGACCACCCGGACCTCGCTGGTGACGATCAGCGAGGTCCGCATGATCACCGACGGGGCGAGCAGGAGACCGGCCGGCCGGTCCTGGTCCTTGATCCAGAACGCGATCTTCTGCCGCTGCTGGGGCAGCTTCCAGGTGGGCCGCTCGTGGGTCTCCACCCAGCTCTCCGGGGACCACATCGGAGTGGCCCAGATCGCGAAGCAGGCGACCATCGCCGCCGCGAGCACGGCCCCGACCGCGCCGCGCAGCAGCGGCGCGGGTGACGGGACGTCCACCGTGCAGAGCAGGCCGATCAGCGCCGGCAGGGCGAGCAGCCAGGGCACCCGCCAGAGCACCACGGAGATGCCGCTGAGGTCGCCCAGCACCTCCAGCACACCGGGAATCAGCAGCACGCTGATCGTCAGGGTGGCGCCGGCGGCCAGCAGCGCCGGGGTGCGGCGCCGGGCCAGCAGCGGGCCGCACCAGAGCGCCAGACCGCTGATCACGCCGACGATCCCCACCAGCAGCGTCCGCCGGTAGGTGTACTCGGCGTCGAAGAAGGCGTCGTCCGCGCCGGTCGCGGTCATCCCGCCGAGCACCAGCCGGGACACCACGATCGCCCCGACCGGGTACGCGACGGCGGCCACCCCGCCGATCAGGGCGTCCTTCCAGCGGCCGACCAGCAGCATGGCCAGCCCCGCCGCGCCGACCAGCATCGGCAGGATGATCGCCGAGGTGGTGGTCAGGCCGGCGGCGGTCACCGACAGCGCGAAGACCAGCAGCAGCGACCGGCGCGAGCGGGTGTCGAACCACTCGGTCAGGTAGAGCCACATCAGCGGGATGACCGCCGAGACGAACATGCCCTTGCCCTCGTAGAGCCGGGGCAGGTGGAAGGTGCCCAGCGCGGCGTCCGCCCCGGCCACCAGGTAGAGGTAGGCGACGGCGACGCTGAAGGCCAGCACCGGGCGGCGGGGCGCCCACCGGTGGACCAGCCGCCAGAGCGCCAGGATGGCCAGCACGGCCAGCGCCGGCAGCAGCACGTACCAGGTCGCCGAGGCGCCGTGGATGCCGAGCACCCGGCCGAGCGCGCCGGCGAACACCTCGATGGAGGGGGTCGGCGGCTGCGAGCCCATCGCCGGGGCGACGTTCTCGGTGAAGAGGAAGTCGTTGAGCGGGACGATGTCGCGCTCGGCCACCCAGACCGACTTGCCGACGTAGTAGACGTCGTCGGGGGTGTTGCGGGCGATGAACAGCGAGGAGATCGCCACCCCGACCGAGACGAGCAGCGCGTACGCCGACTGGAGCGCGGTCGGCGCGGGCGCCGCCGGCTCGGGCGCGGGCCCGGCCAGCCAGGCCCGCCGGGTCAGCAGCGTCACGCCGACGGCCGCGATGATCCCGGCGACGGCCGGCACCCACCAGGAGATGCCGTCCCCGGCCGGCGTGCCGGCCAGACCGGCGGTGATCGCCGCCACGGCGGCGGCCGCCACGACCGGCAGCACCCAGCGGCGCGGGTGAGCGGCGGGGGCCGGGCCCCGCGCCACCGGCGTCGACCCGGTGGTCGCGCCGCTGCGCCGCCAGGCGCGCACCCCGGCCCAGCCGGCCAGCAGGACGCCGGACGCCACCCAGATCAGGAAGGTCACCGACGGGCGGAGGCTGAACAGGAACGCGGCGTGGTAGAGCACGGTCCACAGCGCGAAGCCGACCACGCCCGCGTCGGTGACGGCGGCGGGCGCCGCCGCGATCAGCGCGGACAGCCGGCGCCGACCGGGCGCCTGCGGGCTCTCGCGAGACGCGTCCGGCGGGGCGGACCGCTCCTCGACGGCAACGTGGTCGGCGTTCGACACGGGTCGTCCTTGTCGTTGTGTGGGCGATGTGCGCGACGGGCGGGCGGCGGGCGGCGCCACCGGGGCGGCCGGGCTCCGGTCCGGGTTGCAGAGTAGCCGGAACCACCTTTTCGTGATGTCCGGCACGTGGCGTGGCGGGGACGCGTCGGGGTCCACGGGGGTGTCCCGGGTCAGCCGGACACCGGGGCCTCGCGCTGCCGGGGCAGCGCCGGCTCGGCGCCGAGGCCGGCCGCGACCGCCTCGGCGAGGGTGTCGAGGTAGGTGTCGGTGAGCGGGGTGCGGGCGATGGCGAGCCGCCAGTAGAGCGGCCCCACGATCAGGTCGACCGCGGCGTCCGGGTCGGTGCCGGCCGGCAGCTCGCCGCGCTCGACCGCCCGGCCGATGACCTGGCCGCCGATCTCCTGCTGCTTGCCCCGGAGCACCTGCTGCAGGCTCTGGTCGATGGTCGGGTTGCGGGCCGCCTCGGCGAGCAGGTCGGGGATGATCTGCGAGGCCAGCGGATGGCTCAGCGCGTGCGCCACCACCTGGAACAGCAGCGACAGGTCGCCGCGGAGGGTGCCGGTGTCCAGCGCGGGCAGCTTGCTGCCGGCGGCGGCGACCACGGTCTCCAGGACCAGTTCGAGCTTGGAACTCCACCGCCGGTAGATGGCCGTCTTGCTGACCCCGGCCCGGCGGGCGACCGCCTCGATCGAGAGCCGGCCGTAACCGACCGCGGCGAGCTCCTGCATCAGCGCGCGCCGGATGGCCTTCGTGATGTCGCCCCGGAGCACCGCGGCGCCGGCCGGCGTACGCCTCTTCTCGCTGGTCATCGGGGACCTTCCGCAGCTGTCACGGTGGCCAATGTACCGCAACGACGGTACGGTTGCGTCCCGACGTGTTTTGGACTACCGTCCACGCAGCGACGAGGCGGCCTCCGCGAACAGCTCCCCTCGTAAGATTCCATCGTCGCGCGCATCCCGTTGGCACGAAAGATCGGAGCGCCCTTCCATGGCCGACACCGCGCTGGTCGACCCCGAAACGGGCCTGACCCAGGCGCAGCTGGCCGCCCGGCACGGACTACGGGTCGCCGGTGAGCGCCCCTCCCTGGCCGAATACAGCCGCCGGCTGTGGTCCTACCGGCACTTCATCGCCGCGTACGCCAACGCCAAGCTCGTCGCCTCGTACAGCAACGCCAAGCTGGGTCAGATCTGGCAGGTGCTGACCCCGCTCACCAACGCCCTGGTCTACTACCTGATCTTCGGCGTGGTGCTGGCCCAGAACGACATGCCGAACTTCATCGCGTACCTGACCACCGGGTTGTTCATCTTCAACTTCACCCAGAGCGCGGTGCTGGCCGGCACCCAGTCGATCAGCGGCAACCTCGGGCTGATCCGGGCGCTGCACTTCCCCCGGGCCAGCCTGCCGCTGGCCGCCACGCTCACCCAGTTCCAGCAGCTGCTGGCCTCGATGATCGTGCTGGTCGGGATCGTGCTGGTGACCGGCGAGCCGATCACCCTCAAGTGGCTGATGGTGGTGCCGGCGCTGCTGCTCCAGGCGGTCTTCAACGCGGGCATCGTGATGGTCGTCGCCCGGATGGGCGCGAAGGCCAGCGACCTGAAGCAGGTCATGCCCTTCATCCTGCGCACCTGGATGTACGGCTCCGGCGTCCTCTACAGCGTCAGCCTCTTCGAACGGCTGCCGGGCTGGGCGACGACCCTGGTCCAGTTCAACCCGATGCTGGTCTACATCGAGCTGGCCCGCTACTCCCTGCTCGAGCAGGCGCCACTGCTCAACGAGTCGCTGGCCCAGCTCTGGCTGGTCGGCGCGGCGTGGGCGGTGCTGGCGGGCGTCGGTGGCTTCATCTACTTCTGGCGCGGCGAACAGGAGTACGGCCGTGGTTGACCACTTCGAGGCGTCCAACGACGCCACCGTCACGCTGCCCCGGCTGACGGAGCGGATCCCCACCGTGGTGGTGGACGGCGCGCACGTGATCTACCGGGTGCACAAGGGCGCCGGTGGGGGCAGCTCGCCGGTGGCCTCGCTGCGGCGGCTGGTGAAGCGCTCCGCCGCGCCGAACATCCAGGAGGTGCACGCGGTCAAGGGGGTCTCCTTCACCGCGTACCGGGGCGAGGCGATCGGGCTGATCGGCAGCAACGGCTCCGGCAAGTCCACCCTGCTGCGGACCATCGCCGGCCTGCTGCCGGTGAACCGGGGCGCGGTCTACACCCAGGGCCAGCCCTCGCTGCTCGGCGTGAACGCCGCCCTGCTCAACGACCTGTCGGGTGAGCGGAACGTCACGCTCGGCTGCCTGGCCATGGGCATGCACCCGGACGACGTGGCCCGGCTGGCCCCGGAGATCATCGAGTTCTCCGGGATCAACCAGCGGGGCGACTTCGCCAGCCTGCCGATGCGGACGTACTCCTCCGGCATGGCGGCCCGGCTGCGCTTCTCCATCGCGGCCGCCAAGAGGCACGACGTGCTGCTGATCGACGAGGCGCTCGCCACCGGCGACAAGGGCTTCCGCAAACGCAGCGAGCAGCGGGTCCGCGAACTGCGGGAGGGCGCCGGCACGGTGTTCCTGGTGAGCCACCAGCTCTCCTCGATCCGGGACACCTGCGAACGGACGATCTGGCTCGAATCGGGCGTGCTGCGAATGGACGGGCCGACCGACGAGGTCATCCGGGCATACGAGGCGTTCTCGAACGGTAAGTAACATCCCGGACCGCGTCGCCCCGTTGGGGCGGCGCGGTCCGCGCGTTAAGGTTCAACCCGTCGCCACTCGGGCGCAATCTTTCGTTCAGGCATTCCTGGAAGTGAGGATCGGCAATGACGCAGGACCACACCACTGGCCCGGACGCCACACCGGAGACCCCGGCGCCGTGGCGGCCCTCGCGGACGGTGGCGGTGGTGCTGGCCGGTGGCACCGGGACCCGGCTCGGCCTGGGCATCCCGAAGCAGCTGCTGAAGATCGCCGGCAAGCCGATCATCGAGCACACCCTGGCCGTCTTCGAGGCCGCCGCCGAGATCGACGAGATCATCGTGCTGATGGCCACCGGGCACGTCGCCGACGCCCAGCAGATCGTCGACAAGGCCGGCTTCCGCAAGGTCAGCAAGGTGATCGAGGGTGGCGACACCCGCAACGCCACCACCCGGATCGCGCTGGACGCGGTCGGCGAGGGTGACGTCAACATCCTCTTCCACGACGCGGTCCGGCCGCTGGTCAGCGCCCGCATCGTGCGTGAGTGCGTGAACGCGCTCTGGACCTACTCCGCGGTCGACGTGGCGATCCCCTCGGCCGACACGATCATCCAGGTCGACGAGAACGAGTGCATCACCGACATCCCGGTCCGCGCCACGCTGCGCCGCGGCCAGACCCCGCAGGCGTTCCGCTCCGGCACCATCCGGGAGGCGTACCGGCGGGCCGAGGGCGACCCCGACTTCGCCGCCACCGACGACTGCGGCGTGGTGCTGCGCTACCTGCCCGGCACGCCGATCAAGGTGATCGACGGCTCGGACGAGAACATCAAGGTCACCCACCCGGTCGACGTGCACCTGGCCGACAAGCTCTTCCAGCTCGCCGCCGCCCAGGCACCCCGGCTGACCGACCACCGCAGCTACACCGAGGAGCTGACCGGCCGCACGATCGTCATCTTCGGCGGCAGCTACGGCATCGGCCACGACCTGGCCGAACTGGCCCGCCGCTACGGCGCCCAGGTCTTCCCGTTCAGCCGCTCCTCCACCGGCACCCACGTCGAGCGCGCCGAGGACGTCGAGGTCGCGCTGAAGACCGCCTTCGAGGCCACCGGCCGGATCGACCACGTGGTGGTCACCGCCGGCATCCTGGAGAAGGGCTCGCTGACCGACATGGACCAGGAGACGATGGACCGGGTGCTCCAGGTCAACTTCGTCGGCCCGGTCATCGCCGCCCGGCAGTCCCTGCCGTACCTGCAGCAGACCAAGGGTCAGCTGCTGCTCTACACGTCCAGCTCCTACACCCGGGGCCGGGCCCAGTACGCCCTCTACTCCGCCACCAAGGCGGCCCTGGTCAACCTGACCCAGGCGCTGGCCGACGAGTGGGCCGAGTTCGGCGTGCGGGTCAACTGCATCAACCCGGAGCGCACCGCCACCCCGATGCGTACCAAGGCCTTCGGCGAGGAGCCGGAGCACACCCTGCTCGCCGCCGAGACGGTGGCCCAGTCCTCGCTGGACGTGCTGATCTCCGACCTGACCGGCCAGGTGATCGACGTACGCCGGGCGCCGGGCGAGCCGGCCCCGGTGCCGGCGCAGCCCACCGCCGCCGACCAGGACCGGCTGGCCAGCGGCGTCGACGCCGGCTGACCCGCGACCCGGAGACGAGTGGGCGACATGCGTGGTGACCTGGTCAGGAAACTGATCGCGCGGTGCCTGACCACCGGTCTGGCCGTGGTCGCGTTCCTGGTGGTGGCGCTGACCGGCGCCACCGGCTGGGGTCTGGCGCTGGCGGTGGCCGCTCTCGTCGCGGCCGCGGCGGAGCGCCGGGTCCGCCCGGGCGCCGACATCAGCGCAGAGTCGGTGCTGCTCGCCGCCGGGATCCTGGTCGGGTACGCCCGCCGGCTCGACGGCGGCTTCGACCCGGCGCTGGTGCTCACCGCGCTGGCGCTGCTCGGCCTGGTGCTGCTGGTCGTGCCGCTGCGCGACGCCGGCAACCTGGAGATCCGGGCCGCCAATCTGCCGGTGCGCACCTGGACCCCGCTGGTCGCCGCCCGACTCGGCGGCGCGCTGCTGGCCCTGCTGGGGGTGGTGGCGGTGTGCGCCGCGCTCGCCCTGCCCGCCGTCGTCGCGCTGGCCGCCAGTCTGCTGGTGGCCGGCGCATGCGCGGCGGTCGGGCTGGACCTGGCCCGCCGGCGGTTCCGGCCGGCGGCGGGCGGCGGGCCGGTCGCCCGGGCGCTGCAAGCGCACCAGCCGGAGTTCCTGCTCTACTTCTCCGCTCCCCCCGGCTCCGAGTACCAGGTCACCATGTGGCTGCCGTACCTGGAGCGGCTCGGCCGGCCGTTCGTGGTGCTGCTGCGGGAGCCGGAGTTCCTGCCGACCGTCGCCGCCGCGACGAGCGCCCCCGTCGTCTACTGCCCGACGCTCAAGGCGATGGACGAGGCGCTGGTGCCGAGCCTGCGGGTGGCGTTCTACGTCAACCACGGCGCGAAGAACAGCCACTGCATCCGGTTCTCCCAGCTCACCCATGTGCAGCTGCACCACGGCGACAGCGACAAGGCACCGAGCGCCAACCCGGTGTCGGCGATCTTCGACCGGATCTTCGTGGCCGGTCCGGCCGCCGTCGAGCGGTACGCCCGCGCCGGGGTGGAGATCCCGGCGGAGAAGTTCGTCGTGGTCGGCCGCCCGCAGGTCGAGGCGATCGAGGTACGCACCGAGCCGGTCACCGGCCTGGCCCACCCGACCGTGCTCTACACCCCGACCTGGACGGGGCACCACGCCGACGCCAACTACTGCTCCCTGCCGGTGGCCGAGACGCTGCTGCGCCGGCTGCTGGACCGGGGGGCGACGGTGATCCTGCGGGCCCACCCGTACACCTCGCAGAACCCGGCCTCGGCCCGGCAGCTGTCCCGGCTGACCGAGCTGCTGGCGGCCGACCGCAACCGCACCGGCCGGCAGCACCTCTGGGGCGCCGCGGCGAGCCGGGAGCTGTCCCTGGTCGACTGCGTCAACCGGGCGGACGCGCTGGTCTCCGACGTCTCCGGGGTGATCTCCGACTTCCTCTACTCCGGCAAGCCGTACGCGGTGACCGACATGGGGGTGGACGGCGACGACTTCGTGGCGCGGTTCCCCCTCGCCGGCTCGGGTTACGTGCTGCGGCGGGACATGTCCAACCTGGACGAGGTGCTGACCGGGCTGCTGGACACCGATCCGCTGGCCTCGGCCCGGTGGGAGACCCGCCGCCGCTACCTCGGCGACTTCCCCGCCGACTCGTACGCCGAGGGGTTCCTCAAGGCGGCCCGGCGCGAGCTGGAGCCGGGGTGGGAGCCCCCGTCGCCCCGCGCCGCCGACGCGCTGGCGCAGGAGGAGTCACCCCTCTCCCCCACCGCCTGAACGTCGGCCCGGGCGCGTCCACCGGCTCCGGTCCGGCTGGTCCGGCGCGCCTTCGGTCAGATGCCGATGGCGAAGGCCAGCTGAGAAACCCGCGACATGTTTAAAGGGGTACGGTCGAGAGCGATGGCTCGCTGGGTGGCGGCCGGCGGGCCACCTCGGACCTTCGGCTGGGAGCGGCGCTATGGCCTCATTCGTCGACCCGCGCCTCGGCGTAGCTCTGCGTGAGTTCCGAGAGCGCCGTGGTCTGTCGCTTCGGTCTCTTGGGCAGCTCGCCCATCGGAGTAAGAGTCATCTGCACGAGCTGGAGACGGGGCTCAAGGCTCCGACCGTCGACACCGCGCGCCACCTGGACCGGGTCCTCGACGCGGGAGGCGTTCTCGCTCGCTTGATCGATGCACCCATAGACCATGCTGCCGAGGCCGGCGAGCTCCGGGCGAGGGTTATCGCCAGTGATGTCAGTAAGGACGTGCTCGGCCGTATCGAGCAGGGCGTCGATGACCTTGCCAGCGCCTATCCGACAATGGCCCCAGCCGACCTCCTGCCTCTGGTGCGACGGCACCTGGCCCACGTCGGGCGGCTACTCGACGGTCGTGTCACGCTTGCTCAGCAACGACGGCTGCTGGTTGCTGGCGGGTGGTTGGCGGTGCTGCGGGCCACCGTTCACATCGACCTGCGGCAGCGGTCTGCGGCGGCTGCCCATCTGCGAGCCGCGCATGACCTCGCCGAGCATGCCGAGCACGCCGAGATCCGGGCTTGGTGTCTGGAGACCCGCGCCTGGGACGTGCTGACTCAGGGCGACTACCGGACGGCACTCGACCTTTCCCGCCAGGCCCAGCAGGTCGCTCCGAAGGGTAGCTCCGCCTACATTCAGGCAACTGCCCAGGAGGCGCGTGCGTGGGCGCGGATGGGTGACGTTGGTGCGACGCGGCGCGCGTTGGATCGGGTCGAGCGACTGGCGGCGAACTTGCCGGTTCCCGAGCGTGCGGAGCACCACTATCGCTATGACCCGGCCAAGGCTGCCGCGTACACCGCTACGACGTTGTCGTGGGCGGGGGACCCTGGGGCCGAGCAGGTTGCGCGAGCCGTGCTGGCGGACCTGGACCCAGACGGCGATGGGGGAGCGCGGCCCCACCGGTCCGCGTCAGCCCGTCTTGACCTGGGCCTTGCCTTGGCCGCCGCTGGGCAGCCGGACGAGGCGGTAGCTCTCGGGGTGAAGGCCGTGGCGTCCGGACGGGTGGTGCCGTCGAACTGGTGACGGGCTACGGAGCTGCTGGCCAAGGTGGAGCAGGCGGGAGTGCCGGAGGCCGGGACCTTACGCGACCTGTGCATCGAGTTCGCTCCCGGGCGTCGGCCATCAGCGGACAGCACATCCAGTTAGCGGACTGTCACCTTCTGGATCGACGATGTTTGTGGCGTGACGCTGTTCCTCACTGCACCGGGGTGCGGAACAGGGCACATCAGCCGCTGCCTATCCGCGCACCTGCAAAGAAGAGGGGGCGGATTCGTGACGTTGATTGTCGGGCTTCTACGACAGATCGTCAGCCGGCTTTTCCCGTCGCCACCGGCTCTCCCCGGCACCGGACAGCGCATTGAGGCACGGGAGCAGGAGGCTGCCCGGCGGCGGCTCTTGGATCAGGCGCGAGGCACGGAGCAGCAGCCCTCGACGGTAGAAGACCGGTCGCTCGACTGTCACCCGGCGCCGCGGTCTGCGGAGCGCGGCACGGGAGCGCCCACGGGCCAGTGCTGCCGATCTGGAGCTGCGGCGGCTGTGGCGCGCCATGGCCATGCGCTACCCGACGCCAGGAGCACCGACCGGAGCTGATGCCGGTAGACCTTCTCCGCCACTGTGGTGCCAGCGTGGCCGCAAAGAACGGAGCCCCGCAACGAGTCCGACCTCGCGGTGACACTGCCGAGCGACGGGCTGATCGGCTTCGCCCTGCCACCTCCACCACGGCTTCTCCCGCCTGCACGGCCAGGACCGCCCGACACCGCTGCTCCACGTTCGACAACTCCACCAGCGCCAATCCCGGCCTCCCCAGCCCGCGACGATCACCACCATCACGCGATGAACGAACCGATATCGATCATGTCAAGCATCTGGTGGGACGCGACCGTCAAGCATGTCCGGTGACGGGACAGAGGAGATCTATGTTCTGTCGGGTCTCAGGACCTGCGTGACAGAACAGTCTCACGACATGGGTGACGCCTCCGGCTAGTCGGGCGGTGACGGCGCCTCGGGCGGGCGTCCGCGGGCGCGGGCTGCGTCGGATATGGCGATCCCGGTCAGGACGAGGGCAGCAGCGGCGGCGACCACGACTGGCGGCAGGGGAAGCATCGCCGGTGTCAGGGCGGCCAGCGCAAGGACGCCGATCGATCGGGACCGGGACACGCGGCCGAACACCGTGTGCTCGAAGCGGGCACGCCCGGCCAGGTACAACGCGGGTCCGCCGAGGATGACGGCGATCCAGGCCGGTGGGGTGTGCCCGAGTGGATGGGCGATGACAAGTTCGTCGCCGACGGCGGCAACGACCACGCCGGCCACCATCACCAGGTGGGCGTATGACGCCGATCGGGCGAGGCGGACCGCGTCGGCAGACACGGCAATCGCTTCCGCCAGTACTTGCCCAGCCCGGTAGATGTAGATCCGCCACAGCAGCACGGCGGTCGCGATCGACACTGCGAACGCGGCGGCCCCGTCCGGCGCGAAGCCGCTGCTGCTCAGCGCCAGTCCGGTAACCAGGATCAGCTCGCCGAGCGCGATGATGAAGAACTGCCGGTAGCGCTCGGACAGGTGCTCGCCCGAGATCACGAGGTCTTGGCTGGGCGTACGGCCCGCCCCCGGGGTGGGGAAGCCGATTCTGCCTGCCGTGTGGTCAAGGACCACCGCGAGTGCCCACAAGCCGCCACGCGCCGTACCGTGCACGAGCGCCCCCGCGATCCACGGCAGCGCCGACAGGCCGTACCAGAACAGCCCGCGCACGACGTGGCGCTGCAGTTCGTGGCCACGCAGAACGGCCACGAGAACGAGCCCGCGGCCGAACTGGATGGCGACGTAGGCGCCCGCGAAGATCAGGCCCGTGTCGCCGAATGCCTCGGGCACCGCGGCCGCCATCACCAGGCTGCCGACCATGGTCGCGATGACCAGCGCCTGGATTACCGGTCGATGCGGGTCCGTCCGGTCGGTTAGCCACGCGGTGCTGGACCAGACCCACCACAGAGCCCCCAACAGCACCAGCGTCCGGAAAGCACCGCTCCACCCGAGATCCTCAGCCAGGCCGCGCGAAAGCTGAGCAAGCGCGAGGACAAACACCAGGTCGAAGAAGAGTTCCAGGAACGTAGCCCGCTCCGGGTCCCCGGCTTTCCGCGCCAGCTCGGCCGCCCTGCTCGTCATCATCGGCTCGCCCGTTCTGCCAGCTCTGCTCCAGGTTTGGGAGCATTCTGACATGCGGCAGCGGCGGTGACCGCGGACGTGCTGCCGTGGACTGGATCGAGCGACCCGCGTTACACGGACGGGCGACGGTCGAGGCCGATGAGTCCCTTCCATCCGTCGCCGCCAGATCGGATTAGCTCGTCGACCTTGGGCCAAGCGTCGCGCCGGTGCTACAGAGGGCGGAGTGTCACCCAGGTCCTGATACCGATATGTCACGCAGATCCTGACACCGGACAGAGGAGATCTAGGTTCTGCCGGGCTCCACTTGATCCGTTACACATCGACTTCACTTGATGGGTTCCGGTTGGCTGACTCTCTCCGGGCTCGGCTGTCACCGTGCGTAACTGGCGTGCCGCCTATCGCTGGGGCATGCGATCCTCGACGCCGGTCAAGACGCGCGATCAGCGGCAGAAGCGTGCACTCGATCAAGACCGACGACCGCCAAGCGGAGCAGCGCCTGAACGCGGACTACCGCAAGGCGATCGCCAAGCGCTGATCACCGGTACCCCCGGTGCCGGGCACAACGGTCTGCAGCGCTGGGGCTACCGGCTGGTCCCGCTCGTCTTCATCACCATCGGCAGCCTGATCCTGATCCAGGCCTATGCCTGACCGACGGCCTGAGCGATGGCGAGGGTGTGCTGGTACTCGCGCCAGTGGGCCAGTTTGCCGTCCCGCGTCCGCAGCACCCCGATGAACGGCGCCGATGCGGAAACCCCGGTCGCCGCGTGAGTGCCGACCAGTTCGTACTCGACCACGATGACCTCGGGGTCAGCGGTCTCGTGCACGATCACGTTGCGGCAGTCGTCGAACCGGACGGGGAACACCGCTCGGCTCTCTTGGGTGTACTCGAGCACCCGCTCCTTCCCCTCGGTACGCGTAGGGCGGCCGGGTGCGGCGAACGGTGTCTCGATCACGACGTCGTCGGCGAGCAGGTCAGCCTCGTAGGTGGGCAGGTTCGCGAGCCACTGGGCGCGCATGCTGTCGAAGATCTCGCTCGGTGTCATGGTCGTCCTCCCTGGATAAGATGAGTCAGGACTCGACTTGCACCGCCGAATATAATGAGTGGAGGCTCATTTTGATAGAGGGACCACCGCTGCGTGCCGACGCGCAGCGCAACCGCGCACGCATCCTGGACGCCGCCGAGGCAGTCTTCGCCGAGTTCGGCCCCCGCGCCTCCACCGAGGAGGTGGCCCGGCGGGCCGGCGTCGCAATTGGTACGGTCTTCCGCCACTTCCCCACCAAACACGCCTTGCTCGCCGCGATCATGAAGCGACTGCTGGCACAGCTCATCGAGGAAGCCGGAAAGCGTGACCTCTTCGCCTTCTTCACCCACATGGTGGCGCAGGCCGCAGCGAAGAAGACCGTCGTCGACCTGCTTGCCGGGTCGGGGGTGGACATCCGGCTCCCGGACGCGGTCGGTCACCTGGAGGAGGCGGTGGGCAGGCTGCTGGAACAGGCCCAGGCCGCCGGGGCCGTCGCCGCCCCGGTACGGCTACCCGAGGTGATGGCGCTCCTCGCCAGCGTGTGCCAGGGAGCCCTGCACGGTGGATGGGACGAGCAGCTGCAAGCCCGTACGCTCACGGTCATCTTCGCCGGCCTGAAGCGCGACTGACCGCCAGCCTCGTGGATCAGGTGCGCCCTTGGCAGGCACCGATCGACCGAATCGTCAGGCTTCGTCACGGCCACGGGGTGCCGCTGCAGGAGTTCCCCACCACCCGGCTGGTCGAGTTGGCTGTACACGCCTGGATGTCGCCGACGGGCTGGGCCGGCGACCCGGCCTGGACCGCAGCGGCCGGGCTGCCGACGCATCTGCTAGTGCTCGATCGAGCATCCGCATATCGGAAGCGGATGCCGCCATCCCGGCAACCTTCGTCCGGGCAGAGCCGAGCGGGCAGGGCCTGCCCGGCCAAGGTCGGTCAGCCGCTGGGTGCTCCACCTTGACCGGGCAGGCCCAACCCGCCCCACAATGTGTGGACGCAGGCCGATGGGATGGCTGGGAGGCGCAGCGGGGGGAGACCGGGGCGGTGAGGTCCGGGCCGACGGAGCCGGCACTGGTGGAGGACGATGTCCTCGTGAGCTTTGACCTCCTGGTCCTTGCGGCCAACCCTGCTGCTTCTTTGGACGTGGTGCGTGACATGGTCGATCATTGCACCGGCCTCGCACACCGAGGCGGGGAGCTTGATCCGCGAATTGCCGCCTTCTACGAGGATCTGCGGGAGCAGTTCCCGGATCACCCGCCGTACGATCCGGAGTCGCCCTGGATGTTGGCACCCCTTGCTGTGGGGATCGACCACGTGAGCATGGCTATCAGCCACTCCCCCCGGGGCAGCGAGGCGGTGAAGACCGTGTGCCACTTGGCCGAGCGGCATGGCTTGGTCATCTACGACCCGCAAGGCGACGAGGTCACCGGATTGCGTCAGGACTACCGAGTCGCGGTGCCGCTGGTGGACTAGCTGGTTGACGGCGAGCAAGAGCAATGACAGACGGCCGTAGACGCTCGCGGACCGTTCGGCCAGCTCGACCCAGACGCCCACGCACCTCAGCCGCCACTGATCATTCCTTCACACCGAGGAGGTCACCGGGGGTTTGTCCCTGGTCAGGCCTAACGAACGGACTGGGGTCTGTGGCGGACAACGTCCGGCGATACACCAAGCGCCGTGGCGAGGTCCGGTCTGGACGGAAAACTCGAACGTCTGGGTCGGCAGGTAGTCCCGAGCCGCATGCCACCCACGACGGCGACGCCGGCCGCCCGCGCGCCGGTCACAGGTACGGGTCGAGCAGGGCCAGCACCGCCGCCGGGTCCTCCACGTGCGCGTTGTGGCCGAGGCCGGGCAGGGTCGCCACCGGCACGCCCAGCTCGGCGAGCTGCGCGTCGCTGACCATCGGGTCGTGCTCGCCCCGGGCCAGCAGCACCGGGACGTCGGTGGCGGCCAGCAGAGTCGGCAGCTGCGGCTCGCCCACCGCGAAGGCGGCCGGGTCCATGGCCAGCCGCCAGCGGCCGTCCTCGGCACGCAGCCCCGCGTCGATGACCGGGTGGTCCGGCGCGAAAAGCCCACCGAGGCCGGCCACCTTCAGGTAGCGGCGGGCCGCCTCGTCCCGGGTGGCGAACCAGGTCACCGGGCGCTCCGCCAGCTCGCGCGCCCGGGCCAGCTCGGCCGGCGACCAGACCGCCTTGATGCCCAGCCCGACCACCGCGTCCACCGGGAGCCCGGCGTCGCGGGCGGCCAGCGCCAGCGCGACCACCCCGCCGAGGGAGTGGCCGAGGACGACGAGCCGGTCAGCCGGGCGGGCCCCCTCGGGCACCGGGCCGAGCCCCGCCGCGACCTGCTCGGCGAACCCGGCGAAGGAGTACCCGGGCAGCGGCGGCGAGAAGCCGTGGCCGGCCAGGTCCGGCGCCAGCCAGCGGCCCGGGCAGCGGTGTTCCAGCAGCGGCGCCCAGGGCAGCCACACGTCGCCGGTGGCGCCCATCCCGTGCAGCAGCAACAGCAGCCGGCGGGTACCCGAGTCGTCGGTCATGGGCCGCAGTGTGCCACCGCCCGGCTCCGCCGCGCGAGATCCGCGCCAACGGCGACGGGCACCGGCCCCTGAGGGGAGCCGGTGCCCGGACGAGCGACGGTGTGGATCAGGCGGAGTAGCCGCGGGTGGCGATCCAGTTCGCCAGGTCGATGGTGCTGACCCAGTACGACGGCAGGTTCGGGTCCGCCGAGTCGGCGATCCGGACCGTCCGGCCGTCGTTCTTGTAGCCGACCACCGCGATGTAGTGGCCGCCCGGGAAGGAGTGCCAGCCGCCGTCGGTGTCGGTGGCGCTGCCCGCCACGTTCGCCACGACGCCCCGGCCGTCGGTGATCGCCGCGATCACGTCGGCCTGGAGCCGGTCGATCTGGGCGGAGCTGGGGGTGCCCTGGAACATCCGGGTCCGGTACGGGTCACCCTTGACGATCTGGTTCAGGACCCGGGTGGTGTCCAGCGCCGAGTTGGTGCCCATCTCGGTGGTGCCGAGCGGGCCGGCCAGCTCGTCCTGGGTCCGCTCGACGCCCGACGCGCTCAGCGCGTTGCGCACCGCGGCCGGACCGCAGTTGTAGTAGGTGGTCTGCGCCTGGTAGTCGTAGCGGAGGACCTTGGTCGACGGCGGCTTGGGGGCCGCCTTGCGGGTCACGTCCGGGTCCGCCTTGGCCTTGGTGGCGCTCGCCGACGGCGAGGGGCTGGCCGAGGGCGACGGCTTGTGGGCCGGGACGGCGACGCGGGCCTGGCTGCGGGTCGCGACGTCGTCCAGCCGGGGCGCCACCTCGGCGACGGCGGCCGAGGTCTGCTGGCGGGCGGGCGCCTCGTCGGCGAGCAGGGTGCTGGCGCCAGAGACGAGCACGAGCGCGGCGGCCGAGCCGGCGACCAACTGGTACGACCGTTCGGTGGCCAGGCGTCGCAGCTGCCGCTTCAGGGGGTGCTTCACGTGTTTCCTCCACGGTACGAGGGCGGGAGCGGCATGCCGGACCGGCGCGTGACAGGACGTCACCCGCGGTGTCGAAACCGGTGTGCGAGGCCGCTCGGCGGGGGGTGCGCCCGGTTGGAGGCCGGGCGGCGGGGTGAGGCCGGAATCAGCGCGCGAGGGCGCGAGGGACCGGCGGGATCACCCCGGTACCGAGGTGGAGAGCAAGCCGAGGAATGCGAGGGAACAGCAAGAGCTGGAACTCCTTCCGACACCGCCTACCGGGTTAGCTGACGGATTCGGGCGGGAAGAGCGCCCTACCACGGGCCGTGGCCCGCGGATTCACCCCGGACGTGCATGGGTCCCCGGTTCGTGAAATCACGATTGAGCGGGTCGGCGCGGCGTCGCCTCTTGCGATCGGAAACCGCACCGGACCCGGGCGACACTACTGGTCGGTCACGGGTCGGCCAAGCCCTGCGATCTGCGTAAACATGATCAGGGCGACCAATTTGCCGTACAGTTCGGCACTGACTTCGCTCGATGGGACAGGCGGTTGTTCCGGGATCGCCGGGCGACAACCGGACAGCACGGCAACAAATCCCGCCGATCGTCGCGATCGATGTCACCGGCTGTGACCGGATGACCGGTTTCACGGTCGCCGTGACGCGACTCACGGAAATACGGGTAACAATTCGGTCGCGTCCTCAGCCCACCCGTGCCGGCCGCCACCGCGCCGCGAGCGCCGTCCGTGCCGTCGCCGTCGCCGTCCGCTGGGCGGGCAGCCGCGCCGGACACAGTCGCTCCGCCGCCGCGTACGCCTCGACGGCGAGCGCGCGGGCCGCCGCGGCGGCCAGTTCGGCGTCCCGCCACGCCGACCGCTCCCGCCCGGCCGCCGCCCGGTACGCGTCCCGCCGACCGTCGCGTACCGCCCGGGCCAGCAGCACCTCCTGCTCGACGGGGTGCCGTCGGGGGTCCCAACCGTCCCGGTGCGCGAAGACGTCCCGCAGCCGCTCCACCGGCAGCTCGCCGCGCCAGTGCGCCGCCACCGCCGCCTGGTGCAGCCAGCGCTCCCGGCCCGCGTACTCGGCCGGCGTACGTGGGGTGCGCGGGGCGGGCAGCGCGGCGGCGCCGGTGAACCGGCGGGCGGCGGAATCCGCCTCGTCGTACGCGGTCCAGGCCCGGTCCACCTCCTCCTGGGCGGCCAGCCAGGCATCCCGCCGCCGGCGCGCGGTCTGGGCGGCGCCGGCCGCGGCGACGGCGATCTCCTCGGCGTACCGGCGCAGGTCCGCCAGCTCGGTCGCGGGATCGGCAGCTGGGGACGGGTCGACGACCGACTCGCCGGGGGCCGGGTCCCGCTCGGGGCGGGCGACCAGCACGGTGAGCACGGTCAGGGCGAGCACGAGCAGGGCCGACCAGATGGCGGCGGCGGTCGGGACCTCGACGAGGAACTGGTAGAGGACGGTGTTCACGGTGGGCACCTCCCGGAAGCGGGATGCGGAAAGAGGAGTCGCACCGGCCCGGTGTCGACGGGGCGAGGCCGGGGCGTCGCCGCGTGCCAGAGGGCGCGGGTGCGGGGGTGAGGTTCTCGGAGGCGCGGTCGCGGGTGGCCCCCGCGTGGCGGTCAGCCGACCGGCGGGGCGCGGGGACCGGTCGCGCCGGCGGCCAGCCCGGTGAGGGGCAGCGGCGGTGCGGTGACCGGATGGGCCGGCCGGCCGGCCGGGTCGATCGAGGTGACCGGATCGAGCGGAGCGGCGGGCGGGGCGACGAACGCACGGCCCGCGCTCGGGGCGTCCCCGCCAGCGAGCGTCACGGCGGGGACGGCGGCCGCGCGGACGGCGGACCCGTCGGGCACCGCCAGATCGGCGAGGATCGGGGCACCGGCCGGGCTCGGGGCGGCGGGAAGGGTGCCGACGTCCGGCACGGCCGGACCGCCGACGGAGAGCGCGACCGCCAGGGCGAGGCCGGTCAGCAGCCGGGAACTCCAGCGCGCCACCCACCACAGAGGACTGGTGAGCGCGACCGGAAGCACGGCACCACGCTACCGCCGATGCCGAGTGAACGCAGCGTCGCCGGGCGTGTCGGCGCGGCGCTCCCTGAGGTGTGCCGGGACGAGCGCCGGCAGTTCGCGGCGTGTCGTGCGATCCCCGGCCAACGTCACCCCGACACGCCGCGAACGGCGCGAGGCGCACGGGCACCGGAACCGGAGCGCACCGGCCAGGGTGGACCCGGGGTCAGTGGGGGTCGCGCGGGCCCGCGTACTCGACGGGTCGGCCGGCCGGCGCGCCGTCGGCGGCCGCCCGCGGCGCCGGCGTGGGCGGCGGCGTCGGCGCGGTCTCCGCGTCCGGGGTGGACGGGGCGGGGCGAGGCCGGCGACGGGGGGCCAGGCGACGCATCATCGGCGTCTCGACCCAGCGGTGCAGCAGGGCGGCCAGCACCAGGTTCACGGCCAGGAAGCCGAGCACCGCCAGCGGTCCCCACCAGCCGGGCAACCCGACGCCGAGGTGGCCGCTGGCCCGCAGCACGGTGACCATCACCAGCACGTGCACCAGATAGAAAGCGAACGAGACCTCACCGAGCCAGACCAACCGGCGGTGCCGCCAGGGCGAGGGCAGACCGCGCACGTCGGCGTCCGCCGCGGCGGTGATGATCAGGATGTACGCCACGGAGAGGATCGCCGCCCAGAGCTCGGCGCGGATCCACTGCGCAGCCACCACCCAGGTGAACACGAAGACGAGGCTGGCCAGCGGCAGGCCGGGGCCCCGCCAGCGGCCCCGCCGTAGCAGCTCGGCGGCCGCCACGCCCAGCCAGAACTCCAGCGAGCGGACCACTGGGAAGATCTGGGTGAACCACCAGGTGCTCTCGTCCGGCACCAGCGCCTGCCCGGGCCAGAGGGCCACGATCAGCAGCGGCACCGCCGCCACCACCGCCCAGAGCAGGCCGGCGCGGGCCCGGCGCAGGGCCGGCAGCACCAGCGGCAGGCAGAGGTAGAAGAACAGCTCGCAGGAGAGCGACCAGCTCACCGTGTTGATGGCGTAGAAGTAGCCGGGCGTCGGGTCCCAGGCCTGCACGAGCAGGAGGCTCTCCAGCGCGGCGCGGGGCACGATGGTGTCGGCGAACCACCACATCACCAGCAGGGCCGCCACCCAGGTCAGCAGGTGGTTCGGGTAGATCTTGGCGAGCCGTCGACGCCAGAAGTCGCGCCGCCGGTCCCCGTCGCGAGCCGACCAGACCAGCACGAACCCACTGAGGATGAAGAAGAACTGCACCCCGGACAGGCCCAGGGCGAACACCCCGCCGACGACCGCCTGGTAGTCCGGTTCGCCGACGATCCGCATGGTGCCCGCGTGGTAGCCGAAGACCAGCATCGCGGCCACCCAGCGCAGCCCGGTCAGCGACGGCAGCCGGCTCGCCGTGGCCGTCGGTGCGCCCACCGCGCTCGTCATGCCGGGCACTCCGCCGTAGCCACGCTCACCCGCACGTACCTCTCCTCCCCCGGCCGTTCGCCGCCGCGACCGCGGCCCGGCGCCGGACGGCGGCACCGGTCGTGCCACCGTCCGGGCACCCTACCGGCTGGTGGGGCCGCCACGACCCGGCCGGGGGACGCGGACCACCGGGAGATGTACGCGTGGGCTGCAGATTGCCCTAATATTCCCCGGACCCGCAGCCGACGTCGTGCCCGGCGGCGGGCTGGCCGGCGTCCTGGCTCCGGGCGCCCCGGCACGCGTGAACCACGAATTGGAGCGGCGATGGGCCAACAACGGCAACCTCGTCCTCAGCCACGCCGCCCACAAGCTGCTCAGCACGACGACCGCCGAGATCACGCCGACCGAGTTCAAGGTCAACCCGCGCGAGGCCGACGAGATCGACGAGAAGTACGACGTCTACGTCGTCCCGCTGGCCAACGCCTTCCGGCGCAGCTACGCGTACCGGATCCAGCTGATGACCCGGCTGGTCGAGCGGCTGAAGATCCCGGTGGTCGTGCCGGCCGTCCGCCCGGCCACCGCGACCTCCCCGGAGGCCCTGCTGGAGCGGATCCAGTGGCTGCGGGACCGCAACACGGCACTGGACGGCCAGGTGCGGACGCTGGAGCAGCAGCGGCTGCGGGCCCGGGCCAGGCGGGCCGTCGGCGCGCCGGTACGGCGCATCCTGAGCCGTTAACCCGCCGCTCGGCGGCTGTTCAGTAACTCCATCTCCCCCGGATACGTCAGGTTCCGGGGCCGTCCACCCGGGTGCACCAGGGTGGCGGCGTGGTCAACGAGCCGACGCGCGCCACCCCGCTGCTGAGCATCGTCGTGCCGGTCCACGGGGTGGAGGCGTACCTGTACCAGTGCCTCGAGTCGATCCGGGCGGACGTCCCGGCCGGCGAGCGGGGCACGGTCGAGCTGGTCGCCGTCGACGACGCCTCCCCGGACCGGTGCGGCGACATGCTGCGCGCGTACGCCGCCGGGCGGTCCGAGGTCCGCACCGTGCACCTGAGCAGCAACGTCGGGCTGGGCCCGGCCCGCAACGCCGGCCTGGACGTGGCGACCGGCGACTACGTCTGGTTCGTCGACAGCGACGACTGGCTGCCGCCGGGCACCATCCCCGCGGTGCTGGACCGGCTACGCGCGCACCGCCCCGACGTGCTGCTGGTGGACCACGTGCGGGTGCACGAGGGCGGGCGGCGCGAGCTGGACGCCAGCAGTCCGCTGCTGCGCGGGGTGCCCGACGTGGTCCGCCTGGCCGACCGGCCGCAGCTGCTGCGGGTGCAGCACACCGCCTGGAACAAGGTGGTCCGCCGCGCCTTCATGGACGAGCTGGAGCTGCGCTTCCACCCCGGCTGGTACGAGGACATCCCGTTCAGCCATCCGCTGCTGATCGGCGCGGAGAAGATCTCGGTGCTGGACCGGGTCTGCTACCTGTACCGGCAGGGCCGGCAGGGCGCGATCACCTCGACCCGAAGCGGCCGGCACTTCGACGCCTTCGAGCAGTACGACCGGCTGCTGGACTGGGTCGGGCGGCGGTACCCGGACGAGCGGCTGCGGGCCGAGCTGTTCGGGCTGATGGTCAACCACATGCTGGTGGTGGTCGGCAACGACGACCGGCTGCACCCGCACCTGCGCCGGGAGTTCTTCCACCGGGTGGCCGCGCAGTACCGTCGCCACCTGCCGGCGGGCGGCTACCCCCGCCCCGGCGGGGTGGCCGGGCTCAAGCACCGGCTGGTGGGCCGGGACAAATACCTCGCGTACGCGGCGCTGCGCCAGGCCCACCGGCTGGCCGGTCGGCTGCGCCGGCCCGTCGCGCCCCCGACCGGCGCCGCCGTCGCGTCGGCGGGTACGGACTCAGTCGCCGCCGACCCGGCGGAGCGGGCCGAGGCAACCGACGCGCTGGCCGGTCGTGGCACGCCGTGACGAGGCTCGTCGCGCCTCATGAGCGTCCGGAGTCGGGTCGGACGCCCACGGCGGCGGAGTTTTCCAGGTCGTCCCCGGACGACGAGGCAGGGACCGCGCCCGGGCGCGGACGCAACAGCGGACAGAGGTCGGGCATGACGACAGTGAAGATCGGGCCGCACGTGGTCGGCGCCGGGGAGCGGCCCTTCGTGGTCGCCGAGATGTCCGGCAACCACAACGGGGACCTGGACCGGGCGCTGGCCATCGTGGACGCGGTCGCGGCCAGCGGGGCGCACGCACTGAAGCTCCAGACGTACCGGCCGGACACGATCACCATCGACGTCGACACCCCGGCCTTCCGGATCTCCGGTGGGCACGAGCTGTGGGGCGGGCAGAACCTGTACCGGCTCTACGAGCGGGCGCACACGCCGTACGAGTGGCACGCTCCGATCTTCGCCCGGGCCCGCGAGCGGGGGCTGACCGTCTTCTCCTCGCCGTTCGACCCCACGGCGGTCGAGCTGCTGGAGGAGCTGGACGCGCCGGCGTACAAGATCGCCTCGTCGGAGCTGGTCGACCTGCCGCTGATCCGGCTGGTCGCCGGCACCGGCAAGCCGCTGGTCATCTCGACCGGGATGGCGACGGTGGCCGAGATCGACGCCGCGGTGCGGGCCGCCCGGGAGGGCGGGGCCGGCGGCATCGTGCTGCTCGCCTGCACCGCCTCCTACCCGGCCCCGCCGGCCGACAGCAACCTGCGCCGCATCCCGGTGCTCGCCGACGCGTTCGGCGTGCCGGTGGGGCTCTCCGACCACACCCCGGGCATCGGCGTGCCGGTCGCCTCGGTGGCGCTGGGCGCCTGCTTCATCGAGAAGCACGTGACGCTGGACCGCGCCGACGGCGGGGTGGACTCCGACTTCTCCCTGAACCCGGAGGAGCTGGCCGCGCTGGTGGTCGAGTCGGGGCGGGCGTACGCGGCGCTCGGCGGCACCGCGATCGGCCCCACCCCCGCCGAGCGGGAGGGGCTGCGGTTCCGCCGTTCGCTCTACGTCGTGGCGGACGTGCGCGCCGGCGACCCGGTGACCGTCGACAACGTGCGGTCGATCCGGCCCGCGGGCGGGCTGCCGCCGGTGGAGATCGAGAAGGTGCTCGGCCGCACCTTCGCCGTCGACGTCCCGCGCGGCACCCCGCTGAGCTGGGATCTCGTCTGAGCCGTCGCTGACCGACACCGGCTCCGGGCTTCCGGGGCCGGTGTCGCCGTCCGCCGGCCGGCAGGGTTGTCCTGGCTCCCTTTCGAGGTGATGTCGCAAACGACTCAGCCACCCGGGCCGGGGCACAGGCGGCATCGCGCGGCCGCAGGCATGGCCCCGCGGCCCGAGGCCCGGCCGTGCGGCGCGGCGCGAAAGACACGGCCGCCCAGCCCTGGCCGCAGCGGCGCGCAAGGCCCCGCGGCGTGAGGAGCACGCGGCGACAGGCGCGAGGGGCACGCGGCCCGAGGCGACGCAGTGCCGCGCGAGGCGACGCAGTGCCGCGCGGGGCGACGGGTCAGGGCGCGAAGGCGACGGTCACCACCACGTCGCCCAGGCGCAGGGTCCGCCACACCGCCCGGCTCTCCGGGGGTACGGCGAGCCCGTGCCGCCGCCACCAGGCGGCCACCGGCACGTCGGCCAGCTTGCAGAGGCTCTCCGCCCGGGTCCAGCGGGCCCAGAAGTCGGCCCGCCCGAAGCGGTGTGCCAGGGCCGGCGGGACGTCCGCGTCAGCCCGTTCGGCGTCCACCGCGACCCGCCAGCCGGGGGTCGGTGGGCCGTACCAGCCGACGCAGCGCCCGTCGTCGAGGTGGCTGCGGGTGACGGCGTACCTGAGGTCGGCCGGCCGGCCCACCCGCAGGTGCCGTTCGGCGGTGCCGAGCAGGGCCGGCACCGGCCGGGGCGCGCGGGTGGTGGGCCCCGGCCGGGACCGGGCGGCGTCAGACGGAGGCGGCACCGTCCACCACGATCACCTGGCCGTTGATGTTGGTCTGCTCGCGCAGCAGCATCCGCACCACCGGCACGACCTCCTCCGGCTCGGTGAGGTGGCCGGTGGGGGTACGCCGGACGATCTGGTCGAGCTGGGTGCTGCCCAGCACGGCGGACATCTCGGAGGCGAAGAAGCCGGGCGCCACCGAGTTGACCAGCATCCGGCCGCCCAGCTCACGGGCCAGCGAGCGGGTGGCGGCGTCCATGCCGCCCTTGGTGGCCGAGTACGCCACCAGCCCCGGGAAGCCGCGCTGCGCGCAGATCGAGGTGATGTTGACGATCCGCCCGCGCCGCCCCCTGCCCAGCATCCGCCGGATCACCAGGCGGGTGAGCTGCAACGGCGCGGTCAGGTTGGTCTCGATGATCCGGGCGATGTCGCCGGTGGAGGTGTGCACGTGCAGCGAGTCCTGCCCGACGGCGGCGTTGTTGACGACGCCGTCGATCGGGCCGAGCCGCTCCTCCACCTCCCGCACGAAGGCCCGGGTGGCGGCCGGGTCGGTGACGTCGACCGCGCCGACGTGCACCCGGTCGGGATGCTCGGCGGCCAGCTTCTCCAGCTCCGGCGTGACGGTACGGGCGAAGGCCGCCACCCGTACGCCGGCGTCGAGCAGGTCGGTGGCGATGGCCAGGCCCAGCCCCCGGGAGCCGCCGGAGACGAGGACCACGGTGCTGGGCGGGACGAGCGGGAAGTCAGACATCGCTCTTCAACGTCTCCTTGACGGGGATCTCGGTGAACATGCGGATGCGGCGCGGCACCGCGTAGTCGGGGAGCCGGTCGGCGCACCAGCGCACCAGCGTGGCCTCGTCCAGCGGGTCGCCGGAGCGCGTCGGCACCACCTCGGCGACGACCATCCGGCCGAGCACCGGGGCGCGCCGACCGGTGACCCGCGCCCAGGCCACCCGGGGGTGGGCGGTGAGCACGCCCCGCACCAGCCCGGCGGAGACCTTGCTGCCGCCGACGTTGATCTCGTCGGAGTCGAGCCGGCCGGTGATCAGCACCCGGTCGTCGACCACCTGCGCCCGGTCGCCGGTGCGCACCGGCCCGTCGAGCCCGACCCCGTGGTACGGCGAGCTGACCACCAGTTCCTCGCCGTCGACCGAGAGCCGGGGCCGGCCGGGCACCTCCCGATCGAGCCAGTCGACCGGGAACCCGGCGCGGCCGTCGTGCACCACGATGGACGCGCCGACCTCGGAGGAGGCGTAGATCCAGGAGATCCGGGCGGTCGGGAAGACCGCGCGGAGCTGGTCCAGGACGGCCTGGTCGACCGGCTCGCCGCCGAGGGTGAGCTGGCGCAGCGGCACCCGGGCCAGCGCCGCGCCGTCGCGGTGCAGGGTGCGCCGCCAGAAGGTCGGCGTGCCGGAGGCGGCGTCCACGCCGTGCGCGGCGGCGACGGCCGGCCACTCGTCCAGCTCGGCCGGGTCGACCACCACCAGGTGCTGCCCGGGCTGGGTCAGCGACAGCGTCACGACCTGCCACCAGGCGTACGTACCGGGGGCGTACGGGCAGAGCCAGGTGCGCTGCGGCTGGGCGCCCCGGACGGTGGTCAGCGAGTCCAGGGTGTGCCCGACCCGCTTGGGCCGCCCGGTGGACCCGGAGGTGAGCAGCCAGAGCCGGCCGGGCTCGGCCGGGCGGGGCCGGGTGGGCGGGACGGTCACCGGCCCGGCGGCGTCCAGCGTGGTCACCGCGAAGCCGGCCTCGCGCAGCTCGTCCCGCATCGCCGGGTCGACCCGGTGCGCGGTGCTCAGCAGC
Organism: Micromonospora sp. CPCC 206171; assembly: GCF_036906755.1. Lineage (NCBI taxonomy): Bacteria > Bacillati > Actinomycetota > Actinomycetes > Micromonosporales > Micromonosporaceae > Micromonospora > Micromonospora sp. CPCC 206171. Next base: position 36,165 of record NZ_JBAKHT010000034.1, read on the forward strand.
AGCTCGGTGCCGTGCTCGGCGTGCTGCCGGGCGGCGGCCAGCGCGTCGGCGGAGCCGGCGGCGAGGACCGCGGCGGGCGACGGCAGCGCCGGCGCGGGCAGCGCCCGCCAGGTGTGGGCGGCGCCCCCGACGACGACCCGGTTGTCCAGGCCGGCCGGGGTGGAGGTCGTGACGGTCACTGCCGCTGGAGCGTGCCGAGGAAGTCGAGGACGTCGCCGACGGTGGCGATCCGGCGCAGGCCGGGGGCGTCGAAGTTCAGCTCCTCCCCCGTCTCGTCCTCCACCCGCAGGGCCAGCTCGGAGAAGTCCAGCGACCGGAAGCCGATCTCCCGCAGGTCGGCGGCGTCGTCGTCCGGGAGCACCTTGCCCTGGTTGGCGAGCACCTGCGCCATGAGGTCGCGGATCTGCGCGCGACTCAATTCGTTCATGCCGCGGAGTGTACAGCCCGGGAATTGGGCCCGGCATTTCCCGGGTAGGGTTTCCGGGACCCGTGGAAATCGGATGGAAAGAGGTCGGCGTGCTGCGTGGGGCGACCGAGGACGACGTTAACCTGATGTTGTCCTGGCGTAATCAGGAAAGCAACCGACAGGTCAGCAAGAACAGTCACGAGATCACCGCCGAGGAGCACGCCGCGTGGTGGTCGCGGGTGCGCACCGACCCCACCCGGCGAGTCCTGGTGTACGTCCGCGAGGGCCGGCCCTGCGGCGTGGTGACCTTCTTCGACCTGCGCCTCGCCGGGCCGCGTACCGGCTCCTGGGGCTTCTACCTGGACTCCGACGGGCTGGCCGAGCGGGGCGAGACGCTGCCCGCCTGGCTGGAGGTGATGCGGGCGGCGGTGGACCACGCCTTCGACGAACTGGGGCTCGACCGGCTCGACGGCGAGGTGCTCGCCGACAACACGGTGGTACGCCAGATGAACCGCCGGTTCCGGTTCGTCGAGGGCGTTCCGGAACAACAGACGCACGACGGCCGGGAAATCACGGTCGTCCCCGTTTCCCTGCACCGGGAGAATCGTCGGCGGCGCTGATGTCGACAATTGTCCGTCGTGCATTAACCGGCCGGCCATTTCCCGTTAATCGAGGTCGGGAGAGAAACGTCAGCCGCGTCGCCAGGCCGCCCAGTGCTGGTCCGGATTGCCGCCGAGCCGGGTGAAGCCGTAGCGGGTGCCGTCCCAGTCGTCCGGGGCGCCGGGCGCCCAGCGGGCGAAGACCACGTCGGCGGCGGCCGGCGGCCGGTCGTTGAACCACCGCACGTCGCTCCAGGTCACCTGGTGGCTCAGGTTGAACCGCAGGATGTAGTGCACCCCGACGGAGGCGTAGACCCGCTCGCCGGGGCGTACCCCGAGGTCGGCGACGCGCGGGGTCGGCGCGGTCGCCGCCACCATCGGCCGGACCAGCCGGTCGGTGATCACCTGCATGGTGCCGAGGTTCACCACGATCAGCGCGGCGAGCACCGGCACCCGCAGCCTCGGCACCCGGACCGCGGCGACCAGCAGCAGGCAGGCCACCGCGCCCACCGCCGCCCCGGTGAACGGGCGGAACTCGCGCCAGCCGCCGGTCAGCGCCATCAGGTCGGGGGCGCCGAAGCCGCCGTAGCGCAGCTCGTGCCCCCGACTCGCCACGTAGGCGAGCCGGGCGGCGATCAGTGCCGCGCCCGCCACCAGCAGCGTGACGGCGACGGCCGCCCGGGCCAGCAGCACCCGGTACGCCACGGTGAGCAGCACCCCCACCCCGACCAGCAGCCAGAACGGGGCCAGCATCTGCACGTACCGGCCGTAGATGGCGTCCAGCGGCTTGGTGGTGATGCCGGCCAGGATCACCGACGCGCCGCCGGCCACGCCGACGCTGGTCACCAGCGCGACGCCGAGCGTCCAGCGCAGGGCCGGATCGGTTCCGCGCCGGCGCAGCTCACGCACCGCGGCGGCCCAGGCGATCCCGGCCAGCCCGAAGGTGATCACCACCAGGTACCAGAGCTGCGTGGCGACGGCCGCCCCCAGCCGCAGCAGCCCCTGGCCGGAGGCGACGGCCCGGACGGTGCCGCCGCCGGGCGGGTTGCCCAGCAGGTAGACGCGGTCGCCGAGCAGCCGGATGCCGACGGCGTTCACCAGGGCCAGGGCCAGCACGGGCAGCACCGCGGCCAGCGCCTGCCGGAGGGTGGCCCGGCGGCGGACCAGCAGCAGCAGGACCAGACCGGCGTGCACCGCCACGATCACCAGGCCCCGCGAGTGCAGCAGGTGGAACGCGCCGACCAGCGTGCCCACCGTCGCGGCGGCGAGCGCCCCCGGCCGAGCGGCCCACCGGTGCACGGCCAGCAGCCAGGCCAGCACCAGCGGCGCCAGCACCGCGTCGATCATCGCCACCTCGGCGTAGAAGGCGGTGGCCGGCAGGGTCGCGGCCACCGCGGCGGCGACCAGCGCGTACGAGCGGCGCAGCGCGAGCAGCCGACGGGCCAGCAGGTACGCCAGCGGCAGCACGGTGGCGTTGACCGCCGCGTTGATCAGCTGCACCAGGCGGTAGCTGTCGGTGAAGTCCCGCTCGCCGAGGAACGCCGGGGAGATCAACATCGGGTAGCCGACCCGGCGCAGCGGGCCGTTCTCGCTGCTGAAGCCGCCCGGTCCGCCGGCCAGTGCCCGGGCGGTGTTGAGGTAGCTGTCCTCGTCGGTGTGCGCGATCGGCAGCGCGACGTGCCGGGCCAGCCACATCCGCCAGGCCACCCCGGCGAGCCAGCCCAGGACCAGCAGCGCCGGCACCAGCCAGCGCCGCCGGGCCGATGCCGACGCCGCCTCGGCCGGGGCAGCTGCCCGCTCCCGTACGTCGGTACCGGACGCCATCGTCGCCTCCTGCTCGCTGGGTGGGCCCCGGCGACCGTCGGTCGGCAGGGGTCGGTGTCTGGTGTCGCGCCCGCCACCGGCCGGATCCTGGGCGCTTGCCGTTCCGCTCGAACGGAGACGGTCCAGGATCTCCAGCCCGCTGGCCGCAAGGCGGGCGGGGCGCCGTCGGTCCGAGGCGCCGGGACGGGTGGGGTCGGCCGACGGTCGGGAGCCGCCGGGGGCCGCGCGGCCACTGTAGCCACGACCGATCCCGCAGGTCGGCCGCGCGAGGCGATCGGCGCAAGTGTTCGCCTGCCGGGTGTCCGGCATTCACGGGACCAGCGCGGTCGGTTCACCCGGGCGCGTCGGGGTGTTAACCCGCCGTGGCTAGCGTCCGTCCGGTCGCGTGGCCCCCGGCCGCCGGCGCACAACCTGCGATCATGGGAGCACCACATTGAGCGAGCTGACGGGATCCTCCATCCTGGTCACCGGCGGCACCGGTTCCTTCGGTAGGACCTTCCTCCGGCACATCCTGGCCGAGGCCGACCCGGCCCGGGTGGTGGTCTTCTCCCGCGACGAGCTGAAGCAGTACGAGCTGCGCCAGCAGCTCGGCGACGACCCGCGGCTGCGCTGGTTCATCGGCGACATCCGGGACCGGCACCGGCTCACCCGGGCCATGCACGGCGTCGACCACGTGGTGCACGCGGCGGCGTTGAAGCAGGTGGACACCGCCGAGTACAACCCGTCGGAGTTCATCGCCACCAACATCACCGGCTCGCAGCACGTGGTGGACGCCGCGATCGAGGCCGGCGTCAGGAAGGTCATCGCGCTCTCCACCGACAAGGCGTCCAGCCCGATCAACCTGTACGGCGCCACCAAGCTGGTCGGCGACAAGCTCTTCGTCTCCGCCAACCACTACGCCGCCCAGCACCCCACCCGCTTCGCGGTGGTCCGCTACGGCAACGTGGTGGGCAGCCGCGGGTCGGTGGTGCCGCTGTTCCGCCGGCTGGCCGCCGAGGGCAAGAGCCTGCCGATCACCGACAAGCGGATGACCCGGTTCTGGATCACCCTCGACCAGGCCGTCCAGTTCGTCATGGACAGCTTCGACCAGATGCAGGGCGGCGAGCTGTTCGTGCCGCGCATCCCCAGCATGCGGATCCTCGACCTGGTCGAGGCGGTCGCCCCGGACGCCACCACCCACGAGATCGGCATCCGGCCGGGCGAGAAGCTGCACGAGGAGATGATCGCCCCGGACGACAGCCGGCGGACGCTGCGCGCCAAGGACCGGTTCATCGTCCAGCCCACCATCGCCACCTGGGGCTACCAGCCGCCGGTCGACTGCGAGCCGGTGCCGGACGGGTTCGCGTACCAGTCGGACACCAACGACGAGTGGCTGAGCGTCGCGCAGCTGCGCGACATGCTCGGCCTCGGCGCGTGACGGCGATGCTGCCGTACGGGCGGCAGTCGGTCACCGCCGACGACGTCGCCGCCGTGGTGGCCGCGCTGCGCAGCGACTGGCTCACCACCGGCCCGCAGGTCGACGCCTTCGAGGCCGACCTGGCGAGCTGGACCGGCGGGGTCGGCTGCGCGGCGGTGTCCAACGGCACCGCCGCGCTGCACGTCGGGTACGCGGCGGCCGGGGTGGGCCCCGGCGACGAGGTGGTGGTGCCGCCGATGACGTTCGTCGCCACCGCCAGCAGCGCGGTCGCGCTCGGCGCGAAGGTGGTCTTCGCCGACGTCGAGGAGGAGACCTTCACCCTCGACCCGGTCGCGGCGGCCGCCGCGACGACCTCGCGTACCCGGGTGGTCTCCGCCGTCGACTACGCCGGCCACCCGGCCGACTACGACGCCCTGCGCGGCGCCCTCGCCGGCAGCGACGCGCTGCTGCTGGCCGACGCGGCGCACTCCATCGGCGCCACCTACCGGGGCCGGCCGGTCGGCTCGCTGGCCGACCTGACCACCTTCTCGTTCTTCCCCACCAAGAACCTGACCACGGCCGAGGGCGGCGCGGTAGCCGCGCTCGACGCGCAGCTGCTGACCCGGGCCCGCCGGTTCCGCAACATCGGGCTGGTCCGCGAGCGGGACGCGCTGCGCTGGCCGGACGAGGGCGGCTGGCACCAGGAGGTGCACGAGTTCGGGCTGAACTACCGGCTGCCCGACGTGCTCTGCGCGCTCGGCCGCAGCCAGCTGCGCCGGCTCGGCAACTTCCTCGCCGCCCGGGAGCGGCTGGTCGCCCGGTACGACGAGGCGCTGGCCGGCCTCGACGGCGTGCTGCGGCCCGGCCGCCGCTCGTGGGCCGCCCCGGCCTGGCACCTCTACCCGATCCGGGTGCTCGACGGCCGCCGCCGTGAGGTGTACGACCAGATGCGGGCCGCCGGCATCGGCGTCCAGGTCAACTACCTGCCCGCGCACTGGCACCCGGCCTTCGCCGACCTCGGTTACCGGCGCGGATCGTGCCCGGTGGCCGAGTCGTTCTACGAGCAGCAGCTGTCGTTGCCGCTCTTCCCGACCCTGACCGACGCCGACCAGGATCGCGTGATCGACGCGCTGGCCGCGGCGCTGCGGGGCGGCGCGGCACGTCCCGCCGCCGCCTGACGGGGGAACCGATGCACCACGCGAACCACTTCTACGGCCACGCGCACGTACTGGCCCGCTACTGCGGGCTGGGCGACGGGCACCCGCCCCGGATCAACGGGTACGTCCAGCACGGCTGGAACATCGGCGACGGGCTGGCCCCCGGCCACCCGTACGCCGAGTTCACCCCCAGCCTGCTCTGGTCCGAGCAGACCCGGCGGCGGGCCTGGTCGGTGGGACGGCGCAACGTGGTCACCGTCGGCGCGCCGTTCGCCTACCTGCTGTCGCTGCGCCCGGACGACCCGCCGGAGGCGGAGCGGGAGGGCACCATCTGGTACCCGTTCCACGGCTGGGAGGGCCAGCACGTCAAGGGTGACCACAAGGAGCTGATCGCCCGGATCCGGGCCACCGAACCCGGCCCGGTCACGGTCTGCCTCTACTGGCACGAGTACGGCATGCGCCGGGTGCGCCGGCTCTACGAGAATGCCGGCTTCCGGGTCATCTGCCACGGCTACCGCGGCCACTGGTGGAAGGACACCGACCCGCTCTTCCTGGACAAGCAGCTCACCGAGCTGCGCCGGCACAAGCGGGTCGCCTCCAACCGGCTGACCAGCGCGATCTTCTACGGCATCGCCGCCGGCTGCGAACCCGCCGTCTACGGCGACCCGATGATCCTCGCCGCCGAGGACCCGACCTTCGGCGGCACCGCCCGGATCCGCCGGCAGTGGCCGGAGCTGCACGGCGAGTCCGTCGACCTGCCGACCGCCGTCGAGATCGCCCGCGCCGAGCTGGGCACCGACCACCGTTGTACGCCCGCCGAGCTGCGCGAGCTGCTCGGGTGGGCGAACCTCCAGGAGGAGAAGAGTTGACCACTGAGACGGCGGCCCGGATCGCGCTGCCCGGCGGCGAGATGCTGGCCTGGTCCGACCTGCCGGAGGAGCGGTTGCCCGACGGCGGGCCGGTGGCCGCGCTGACGGCCGGGGTCGTACCGGCGGGGGCGCGGGTGCTGCTGGCCGGGCCGCACGACCCGGCGCTGCTGACCCGGCTGGCGCACGCCGAGGTGACCTGCCTGCTGCGCAGCCACCCGGACGGGGTGGCGCTGGCCGAGCGGGGCGCCCGGGTGGTGGTGGGCGGCCCGTCCGGCCTGCCCGCCGGCGAGACCTTCGACGTGGTGGTGGCCGCCGCCGGGCTGGACGCCGTGGAGTCGGTGGAGGGCCCCCGGCTGGGTTGGGACGGCGTGCTGGACCGGCTGGCCCGGGCGCTGCGCCCGGGTGGGACGCTGCTGGTGCGGCTGGACAACCCGCTCGGCGTGCACCGGCTGGTGGCCACCGCCCCCTGGTACGCCGACCGCGCCGACTCCGCCTGGACCATCGGCGGGGTGCTCGACACCGACCGGCCGGCCAGCCCGGAGCAGTTGCGGGCCCGGCTCACCGGGGCGGGACTGCGGCCGGCGGCGTGCTTCGCGGCGTACCCCGATCCGAGCGCGCCGACCGCGCTGGTGGCCGCCGACGAGCTGGACCGGCGGCCCACGTCCGGGCTGTTCGACGCCGTGCTGCACGGCGCCTGCGCGGCCGGCGCGGCCACCGTGCTCCAGGACCCGGCCCGGCTGGCCGTCGACGCGCTGCACGCGGGCCTCGGCTCGGCGCTGGCGCCCGGCTGGCTGCTGCTCGCCCACCGCCCCGCCGACCCGGACACCGGGCCGGCCGACCCGTCGCCGGCCGCGCTGCCCGTGGCGCTCGTGCAGACCGGGCCGCCGGGGATCGGCGTGGTCGAGGTGGTCGACGGGCCGGACGGCTGGCGGTGGCGGGTGGGCGGCCGGGTCAGCCGGCCGGAGCCCGCGCCGTTCGCCACCCGCGAGACGGCCTATCGGGACGCGGGCGCGCTGGACGGGCCGGTGCCCGAGGGGCGGCTGCTGCGCACCCTGCTGCTCGACGCCTGCCTGCGCCGCGACCTGGACACCCTGCGCCGGCTGCTGCGCGGGTACGCGACCTGGCTCGCCGCCGACGCCGACTCCCACGGCCGACTGGGCGGCGCGGTCGCCCTCGCCGGCACGGACAACGTGGTGGTGGCCGGCGACGCGCACGCCGTGCTCGACCCGAGCTGGCGGGCCATCGCGCCGATGGACGTGGACGTGGTGCTGGCCCGGAGCCTGTGGCGGTTCGCCGCCGCGCTGCTCACCGGCGGGTACGCCCACCCCTGGCCGTCCACCCTGGACGTCGCCGGGCTGACCGTGGTGCTCGGCGGCCTCGCCGGCCGAGAGCTGGACCGGCGCACCGTCGACGCGGCGATCGAGGCGGAGGCGGCGGTCTCCGCCGCGCTGCGCGGCCTCGACGCCGACGGGCGGGTCCGCCTCGCCACCGAGCTGCGCGCGGTCGAGCCGACCGACCCGCCGGCCGGGCCGCGCAGCTACCAGCAGCTCCACCAGGCGTGGCTGCGCCAGCGGGAGGAGCTGACCCGGCTGGGCGCGCTGCTGAAGTGGACCGAGGAGCTGCTGACCTCGCGGGAGCGGGCGTTGCGCCGGGCCGACGCCACGATCAACCTGCTCAGCGGTTCGCTGAGCTACCGGGTGGGCCGGCTGGCGATCACGCCGGCCCGGCTGGCGAAGCGGGGCGCCCGCGCGGCCAAGCGCCGCGCCCGGGAGGCGCTGAACCAGCGCGGTCCGCGGGAGGAGCAGCAGTGAGCGCCGCACCCTCGGGCCCCGGCGCCGCCGCCCCGACCACGGCGCCGGCCCCGGCCAGGCGGTCGGGCGAGGCGCGGATCGTGGGGATCGTGCAGGCGCGGATGGGCTCGTCCCGGCTGCCCGGCAAGGTGCTGCGCCCGCTGGCCGGACGCAGCGTGCTCGGCCGGGTGGTCCGGGCCGCCCGGGACAGTGGCGTGCTCGCCGACCTGGTCGTGGCGACCAGCACCGACGGCGTCGACGACGCGGTGGTGGCGGAGTGCGACCGGCTGGGTGTGCCGTGCCACCGGGGCCCGGTCGACGACGTGCTGGGGCGCTTCGTCGGCGCCCTGGCCGCCCACCCCGGTGACGCGGTCATGCGGTTCACCGCCGACTGCCCGCTGCTCGACCCGGAGATCATCGCGCTGGTGGCGGCGGTGTACCGGGCGGTGCCCGGGCTCGACTACGCCAGCACCTCGATCGCCCGTACGCTGCCCCGCGGGCTGGACGTCGAGATCATCCGGGCGGACGCGCTGCGCACCCTGGACCGGCTCGCCACCGACCACCACCGGGTGCACGTCACCTCGTACGCGTACACCCACCCGGAGCTGTTCCGGGTGCTCGGGGTGACCCTCACCCCGGACCGGTCGGCGCTGCGGCTCACCCTCGACACCGAGCAGGACTGGGCGTTGGTGCGGGCGGTCACCGACCACTTCGGCGACGTCAGCGTGCCGTTGGCCAAGCTCGCCGACTGGCTGGACGGCCAGCCCGCCCTGCGCGCCCTCAACGCCGCCGTACGCCAGAAGCGCCTGGAGGAGTCCTGACCACGCCACGGATCGGGTTGCGCTGCGACGCCGGGCCCCGGCGCGGCGTCGGGCACCTGGTCCGCTGTCTGGCCCTGGGCGAGGAGTTCCTGGCCCGGGGCGCCCGGGTCGAGCTGTTCGGCACCGTCGAGCGGATCGGCTGGGCGCAGGCGCAGCTGACGGCGCGGGGCATCCCGGCGTACCCGGGCCCGGACACCCCGGCCGGGCTGGTCGAGGCGGCCCACCGGCACCGGCTGGACGCGCTGGTGCTCGACTCGTACGAGCTGGACCCGGCCGGCGCCGGGGCGCTGCGCGCGGCGGGCGTGGTCACCCTGGCGGTGGTCGACGGCGACACCCGAGGGCAGGACGCCGACCTCTACCTGGACCAGAACTTCGGCGCCCGGACCGACGCGCCCGCCGGGCGGCTGCTGGCCGGCACCCGGTACGCGCTGCTGCGCGACTCGGTGATCGCCGCCCGGCCGGCCGCCCCGAAGCAGGCCGCGCCGGTGGACCGGCCCCGGGTGCTCGCCTTCTTCGGCGGGACCGACGCGCTCGGCGCCGCCCCGGTGCTGACCCGGGTGCTGCTCGCCACCGGGCACCCGATGGAGCTGACCGTGGTGGTGGGCCGCCCCGACGTCGAGGCGGAACTGGCGGCGCTGACCCCCGGCCGGGGCCAGTCGCTGCGTCCGGTCCCGCCCACCGACGAGCTGCCCGCCCTGATCGGGGCGGCGGACCTGGTGGTCAGCGCCGCCGGCACGTCCACCTGGGAACTGTGCTGCCTGGGCGCGCCGTCGGCGCTGGTCTGCGTGGTGGACAACCAGCGCGAGTCGTACCGCCGGGTGGTGGACCACGGGCTGACCGCCGGCCTGGGCGAGCTGCCGGAGCTGGCCGGGGCCGGGGTGGCCGGGCGGGCAGCCCGGGCGGCGGCCGCGCGCACCCTGACCGGCCTGCTCGGCTCCCCCCGACGGCGGACCGCGCTCGCCGCGCGGGCCTGGGCCACCGTCGACGGGCGCGGCCGGGCCCGGGTCGCCGACGCGCTGCTCGACCTGGCCCAGCGCGGCGATCGTACGCCTGTGCTAAACCGCTGATAGGGTGGCGGCATGACGCAGGCCGCCTACCAGCCGTCGATGCTCGACCTCGCCGACGCCGGCCCGTCGCTCGGGCCGCTGCCGGGCGCGCTGCGCCGGCACGTGCTCACCCGGGGCGCCTGGGTCGACCACCTCCCCGGCTGGGTGCGCGGCTCCGACGCGGTGCTCGACACCCTGCTGGCCGAGGTGCCGTGGCGCGCCGAGCGCCGCACCATGTACGACGCCGAGGTCGACGTCCCCCGCCTGCTCTGCTGGTACGCGGGCGGCCGCCCACTGCCGCACCCGGTGCTGACCGAGGCCCGCGAAACCCTGACCCGGCACTACGCCGCCGAGCTCGGCGAGCCCTTCGTCACCGCCGGCATGTGCCTCTACCGCGACGGCCGGGACAGCGTCGCCTGGCACGGCGACACCCAGGGCCGGTCGGCGCACACCGACACCATGGTCGCCATCGTCTCGTTCGGCTCGCCCCGGCCGCTGCTGCTACGCCCGCGCGGCGGCGGGGCCAGCCTGCGCTTCCCGCTCGGGCACGGCGACCTGGTGGTGATGGGCGGCTCCTGCCAGCGCACCTGGGAACACGCCATCCCCAAGACCGCCCGCCCGGTCGGCCCCCGCGTCAGCGTCCAGTTCCGCCCCACCGGCGTAGCCTGACCCACCCCACCCCACCCCACCCAGTCTCCGGCCCGCCCGGTTCTCGGCTCGGTGATCATGAAGTTATTGCCGCGACACGCCGGTGGGCAGGGCAACAACTTCATGGTCAACGCGGGGACACGGGGGACGCGGAAGGGGCCCGGGGGCGTCAGCCCCCGGGCCCCTTCCGCGTGCGGGTGAGTCAGCGTTCGATGAGGTGGCCGAGGACCGTGGGGCCGAGCATCACGGCGAAGCCACTGCCGTCGCGGCGCGGGTCGGCGGGGGGCAGTTCCACCGGGTCGCCGGTGGCGGTCGCGCCGACCGGCCGGGCGCCGACCCAGGCGACCACCAGGTCCGTCTCGCCCTTGAGGAACCGCTGCGCGCGCACGCCGCCGGTCGCCCTCCCCTTCGCCGGGTACGCCCCGAACGGCGTCACCTTGACCGTCGCACCGGTGGAGGTGACCACCATCGGGTCCCCGTGCCCGGGGTCGTCCGTGCGGACCGCCCCGAACCAGACCACCCGCGCCCCGTCGGGCACGTTGACGCCGGCCATGCCGCCGCCCTTGAGCCCCTGCGGGCGGACCAGCGTGGCGGCGAAGCGCAGCAGCGACGCCTCCGAGGTGATGAAGGTCAGCGCCTCCTGGCCGTCGGTGAGCCAGGTCGCCCCGACCACCTCGTCCCCCTCGCGCAGGCCGATCACCTCGAACTCGTCCGAGCGGACCGGCCACTCCGGCGCGCAGACCTTGACCACGCCCTGCCGGGTGCCGAGCGCCAGGCCCGGCGAGCCCTGCGCGGTGGCCCCGAGCGGGGCCAGGCCGACCACCGTCTCGCCGGCCTCCAGCGGCACCAGCTCGGCGGCGGACATGCCCCCGCGCAGCGAAACCGTGCCGGCCTGCTCCGGCAGCACCGGCAGCGGCAGCACGTCGATCTTGAACGCCCGGCCGGCGCTGGTCACCAGGAGCACCCGGCCGCGGGCCGTGGTGTGCGCGACGGCGCGTACCGTGTCGTGCTTGACCCGGCCGTTGCGCCGGCGCCCCTCGGCGGCCTCCTCCGACTCGGCCGCGGTGCGGGCCACCAGCCCGGTCGCGGAGAGAATCACCTGGCAGGGGTCGTCGGCCACCTCCAACGGGCCGGCCGGCACCGACGCCGCCAGCACCTCCTTGAGGTCACCGTCGACCAGGGTGGTACGCCGCGGCGCGCCGAACTGCTTCACCACCGCCGACAGCTCGTCGGAGACGACCTTCTTGAGCACCTTGTCGTCGTCCAGGATCTTCGACAGCTCGGCGATCTCCCCGCGCAGCTTCTCCTGCTCGGCCTCCAGCTCGATCCGGTCGTACCTGGTCAACCGGCGCAGCGGAGTGTCCAGGATGTAGGTGGCCTGGATCTCGGAGAGCTTGAACTTCTGCATCAGGCCGTCCTTGGCCGCCTGGGCGTCGTCGCTGGCCCGGATCAGCTTGACCACCTTGTCGATGTCGAGCAGGGCGATCAGCAGACCGTCGACCAGGTGCAGCCGCTCCTCGCGCTTGCGCCGGCGGTACGCGCTGCGCCGGGTGACGACCTCGTAGCGGTGGGCCAGGAAGACCTCCAGCAGCGCCTTCAGCCCGAGGGTGCGCGGCTGACCGTCGACCAGCACCAGGTTGTTGACGCCGAACGACTGCTCCAGCGGGGTGAGCCGGTAGAGGTCGGCCAGCAGCGCCTGCGGGTTGACGCCGACCTTGCACTCGATGACCAGCCGGGTGCCGCTCTCCCGGTCGGTGAGGTCCTTGACGTCGGCGATGCCGGTCAGCCGCTTGGTCTTGGTGACCTCGTTGGTGATCGCGGCGATGACCTTCTCCGCGCCGACGCCGTACGGCAGCTCGACGACGGTGATCGCCTGCCGGCCGCGGCTGCCCTCGAGGGGGCCGATCTCCACCTTGCCGCGCATCCGCACCACGCCGCGTCCGCTCTCGTACGCTCGACGCACCTCGTCCAGGCCGAGCAGCAGACCGCCGGTGGGCAGGTCAGGGCCGGGGACGAACTCCATCAGCTTGTCGAGGTCGGCGTCCGGGTGGTTGATCAGCCAGCGGGCGGCGGAGACCACCTCGCCGAGGTTGTGCGGGATCATGTTGGTCGCCATCCCGACCGCGATCCCGGACGCGCCGTTGACCAGCAGGTTGGGGAAGGCGGCCGGCAGCACGGTCGGCTGGGTCAGCGAGCCGTCGTAGTTGGGCTCGACGTCGACGGTGTCCTCGCCCAGCTCGCCGACGAGCAGCATCGCCTCGCGGGAGAGCCGGGCCTCGGTGTAGCGCGCGGCGGCGGGGCCGTCGTCGGGGGAACCGAAGTTGCCGTGCCCGTCGATCAACGGCGCGTTCAGCGAGAAGTCCTGGGCCAGCCGGACCATCGCGTCGTAGATCGCGGTGTCGCCGTGCGGGTGGTACTTGCCCATCACGTCGCCGACGACCCGGGCGGACTTCACGTGCCCCCGGTCCGGCCGGTGGCCGGCCTCGTGCATCGACCAGAGGATGCGCCGGTGCACCGGCTTGAGCCCGTCGCGCGCGTCGGGCAGGGCGCGGGAGTGGATGACCGAGAAGGCGTACTCCAGGTAGGAGTCGGAGACCTCGGTGACCAGCGGGTTGTCGAAGACCCGCGCGCCGGCCTGGTCGAAGGCGGACAGGTCCACCTTGGCGCGGTCTTCCTTGCGGCGTGCCATCGTCAGCTTTCCCCTCGAACGGACCCGGTGCTCATGCGTCGATCGCTTCCCGGTCGACCCGGTCGGAGGAGTCGATCAGCCAGTTGCGACGCGGCTCGACCTTCTCCCCCATCAGCAGTTCGAGGATCCGCTCGGCGGCGTCGACGTCGTCGAGGGTGATCCGGCGGACCGCCCGGGTGGCCGGGTTCATCGTGGTCTCCCACAGCTCGTCGGCGTCCATCTCGCCGAGACCCTTGAAGCGCGGGATCGGGGTGACGATCTGCTTGCCGGCCTTCTCCAGCTTGCGAACCGTCGCCTCCATCTCGGCCTGGGTGTAGGTGTAGATGGTCTGCGGGTTGCGCCCCTTGGTGGTGATCTTGTGCAGGGGCGGCATCGCGGCGAAGAGCCGACCGGCCTCGATCAGCGGCCGCATGTAGCGGGCGAAGAGCGTGATGAGCAGGGTACGGATGTGCGCGCCGTCCACGTCGGCGTCCGCCATGATCAGGACCCGGCCGTACCGCAGGGCCGACAGGTCGAAGGTACGCCCCGAGCCGGCGCCGAGCACCTGCACGATCGCGGCGCACTCGGCGTTGTCCAGCACCTGCTGGAGGTTCGCCTTCTGCACGTTGAGGATCTTGCCGCGGATCGGCAGCAGCGCCTGGTACTCGGCGGATCGGGCAAGTCGCCCGGTCCCGAGGGCGCTGTCCCCCTCCACGATGAACAGCTCACTGCGGTCGATGCCCGCCGCGCGGCAGTCGACCAGCTTGGCCGGCATGGACGCGCCCTCCAGGGCGGTCTTGCGCCGGGCCGCGTCCTTCTGCTGCTTCTGGGTGAGCCGGACCCGCGCCGCGTCGACGATCTTCTGGAGCACCGTGCGCGCCTCGGCCTTGGTGCGCCGGTCCTCCAGCCAGGCCTTGAGGTGCTGCTCGATCAGAGACTGCATCACCTTGGTGATGCCGGCGGTGGAGAGCTCGTCCTTGGTCTGCGAGGTGAACTGCGGCTCCGGGATGCGCACGTGCACCACGGCCGTCATCCCCTCCAGGACGTCGTCCAGGGTGGGCGGCTCCTCCTTGGCCTTGAGCAGGCCCCGGGTGTTGCGTACGGCGTCGGCGAGGGTGCGCGCCAGCGCCCGCTCGAAGCCCTTGCGGTGGGTGCCGCCGTGGGCGTTGCGGATGGTGTTGGTGAAGCACTCCACGGTGCGCTCGTAGCCGGTGCCCCAGCGGAAGGCCACCTCGACCTCGGCGCGGCGCTGCACGTTGGACTGCATCACGCCGTTGGCGTCGGCGGCGTTCTCCCGGTAGGTGCCCTCGCCGGTGACGAGCAGGGTGCCGGAGACCGGCCGGTCGCCGGCCGGGGCCAGGAACTCGACCATGTCGGTGAGGCCGTTGGGGAAGTGGAAGCGCTCCTCGGCGGGCTGCTCACCGGTCTCGTCGCGCAGCCGGTAGTCGACGCCGGGCACCAGGAAGGCGGTGTTGCGCAGCTTCATCCGGACGGCGTCGACGTCGAGCGCCGCGCCGGTCTCGAAGTAGCGGGCGTCGTGCCAGTAGCGGATCGAGGTGCCGGTGCGCTGGCCGCGCTTCATCGCCCCGACGATCTGGAGGCCGGGACCGGCGGTGAAGGGGGCGTCCGGGCCGTCGCCGTCGAAGATCCCCGGCACGCCGTGCCGGAACGACATGGCGTGCACCTTGCCGCCACGCCGGACGGTGACGTCGAAGCGGCGGGAGAGCGCGTTGACCGCCGAGGCGCCGACGCCGTGCAGGCCGCCGGAGGTCTTGTAGCCGGAGCCGCCGAACTTGCCACCGGCGTGCAGCCGGGTGAGCACCAGCTCGACCCCGGAGATGCCGGACTTGGCGTGCACGTCGGTGGGAATGCCGCGGCCGTCGTCGTCGACCTGCACCGAACCGTCGGCGTGCAGCGTCACCTCGACCTTCCGGGCGTGACCTGCGACACCCTCGTCGGTGGAGTTGTCGAGGATCTCGTTGACGAGGTGACCCACGCCACGGCTGTCGGTGGAGCCGATGTACATGCCGGGACGCTTGCGGACGGCGTCCAGGCCCTCGAGGTGGGTGAGGTCGTCGGCCCCGTAGAGGGTCTCAGGCTGTGCGGTCAACTGGTCGTACTCCCAGGTCTCGGCGGTGTGGTGCCGCTCACCGTCTTGATCCACCCTGACTCGATCTCCACGCGCGGCGCGCCGCAGCGAGCCTAGCCGCACGCCCCGACACAACCGCGCAGCCCCGCTGGAGCCATCGCGAACGGGGCGCGCGTCGTCGGTCTCCCGGGAGCAACGCCGGTCCCCGCCGAGGTGTTCCCGGGTACGGGGCCGCCCGACGACGCCTCAGGGCCGGATCGCGGCGCCGAGCACGTGCGGTGACGCCGGGGCCGGCAACCGACCGGGCGGGAAGCGGAACCGGTCCAGCCGGGCCACGCTGAAGCCCGCCGCGACGATCGCCGACACGGTGTCCCGCCCGGTGTGGCAGCCGCCGCAGAGCAGCGGCCAGCAGGTCGCGTCGACCACCCGCTGCGTCCGGCGCAGCCCGGGGGTGCCCGCGGCGACGTGCTCGTAGAAGCGCAACGACCCGCCGGGACGCAGCACCCGGTACGCCTCCCGCAGCGCGACGGCCTGGTCGGGGACCGAGCAGAGCACCAGCGACATCACCACGGCGTCGACGCTGGCGTCGGCCACCGGCAGCGCCTCGGCCAGCCCGTCGGTGACCGTCACCGGCACCGGCGCGTGCTCGGCGGCGCTGCGGGCGGCGGCGCGCAGCCAGGGCTCGGGCTCCACCGCGAGCACGGCGTCCACCTCGGGCGGGTAGTGCGCGAACATCCGGCCGTTGCCGGCGCCCACCTCGACCACCCGCCCGCGCAGGCCGGCGACCAGTCGACGCCGGTGCTCGGCCGCGCCGGCCCGGTCCAGGGCCACGCTCGCCCGCGCGAAAACGCGGGCGAACAGCGGGTGGGACACCCGGGAGTTGGACATCTGCGCTCCGCATCGACGTGGGCCGCTCGTCCCGCACGCTACCGCCCGTCCGCCACCGCACCGCCACCCCACGCCCGCCCCACCTGGGGCAACCCACGCAGACCCGGCAGCCAGGGGCCGGCAGCGGGGAGGCGCGGGGCGGTGACCGGCGGAACTCCTCAGCGGGTACGCGGGCGCGCCGTGAGCGTGAGCAGGACGGGGGCGGCGGGGCTGTCGGCGAGGTCGCCGAGGCGGACGTCGTCGAGGACGGCGAGGAAGGCGGCCTGGGCGCGGCGCAGCTGGCCCCGGAGCCGGCAGTCGGAGCGCAGCGCGCAGCCGGACTCCTCGCAGGCGACCACCTCACCCTCGCCCTCGAAGGCCCGCACGACCTGACCGACGGTCAGCTCCTCCGCGCCTTCGGCGAAGGCCACGCCGCCGGAGCGGCCCCGGATGGTGACCAGCACACCGAGCCGTTGCAGCCGCTGCACCACCTTGGCGACGTGGCTGCGGGGCAGGTCCAGCCGCTCGGCCAGCTCGTCGACGGTGGTCCGGGTCGACGCCGGCGCGGTCAGCATGGCGATCCGCAGCGCCATGTCGGTGGACCGGTTGAGCTTCACGTACCGACCCTAGCCAGCGCCTTCCGGCCCGGACAGGGGCCGGGAGACCGTGACGCCGGCAACACCGGACCCGGGACTTTCGGCCCTGAAGAGGCATCTGAGATTCCTGTTTAAGTGCTGGCGTAGGCAACGCAGAAGGAGGAGCACCGTGCTCTCGGAATCGTCCACGGCCGTGGTGATCGCGACCCTGCCCGTCGTACGGGCACACGGGGAGGAGATCACCGGCCGGTTCTACCCGCGGATGTTCGCCGCCCACCCGGAGCTGCTCAACCTGTTCAACCGGGGCAACCAGGCGACGGGCCAGCAGAAGGCCGCGCTGGCCGCCTCCGTCGTCGCGTACGCCGAACACCTCACCGGCGCCGGTGGGCCGGCGTGGAACGCGATCCTGGACCGGATCGCGCACAAGCACGCCTCGCTGGGCATCACCCCCGACCAGTACACGGTCGTCGGGCGGCACCTGATGGCCGCCATCGGCGAGGTGCTGGGCGCGGCCGTCACGCCGGAGGTCGCGGCGGCCTGGGACGAGGTGTACTGGCTGATGGCCTGCGAGCTCATCGCCCGGGAGGCCCGCCTCTACACGATGGCCGGCGTGGCCGGGGACGGCGCGATCTGGCGCGACTGGCGGGTCACCGGGGTGGTGCCGGAGGCCACCGACGTCATCTCGCTGACCCTCGTGCCGGCCGACGGCGGCCCGGTCCCCGGCTTCGTCCCCGGGCAGTACGTCTCGGTCGCCGTCGACCTCGACGGCGGGCTGGGCCAGCAGATCCGGCAGTACAGCCTCTCCGGCCGTCCCGGCGCCGACCACTGGCGGATCACGGTCAAGCGGGTACGCGGGGTCGGCGGCGCACCGGACGGCCTGGTCTCCACCGTCCTGCACGAGCGGGTCGCGCCCGGCGACACGCTCCGGCTCAGCCCGCCCTTCGGCGAGGTCAGCGCGGTGGCCGGCGACGGGCCGCTACTGCTGGTCAGCGCCGGCATCGGGCTCACCCCGGCGATGTCCGCGCTGGAGCACCTGGCCGCCACCGCGCCCGAGCGGCCCGTGGTGCTGGTGCACGCCGACCGGGACGGGGCGGCGCACGCACACCGCGACGAACTGCCCCGGCTGCATGCCCGGCTGCCCAACCTGCGGCTCAAGCTCTGGTACGAGCGGACCACCGACGGCGACGACCCGGCGGCGCTGACCGCCGAGGTGGCCAGCGGCCGGATCGACCCCGAGCTGATCCCCCTCTCCCCCGACGCGCACGTGCACCTCTGCGGGCCGCTGCCGTTCATGAACGAGGTCCGGGGCGGGCTGCTGCGCCGGGGCGTACCGGTGGAGCGGATCGCGTACGAGGTGTTCGGGCCGGGGATGCTGCGCGGCGGCGTCTGACTCCTCCGGCGGGAGAAGTCGATGATCTACCGGTTAGGAGGAGAAGTCGAGGGTACGGACCTTGGCATGCGCGTCCTCGGTATCAATGCGATCTTCCATGATCCGGCCGCCGCCCTGGTGGTCGACGGACAGGTGGTGGCCGCCGCCGAAGAGGAACGGTTCAGCCGCCGCAAGCACGGCAAGCGACCGGTCCCGTTCTCCGCCTGGGAACTGCCCGAACTCTCCGCGGCCTGGTGCCTGTCCAGCGCCGGCGTCGACGTCGACAGCCTCGACGCGGTGGCCTACTCCTTCGACCCCGGCCTGTGCCGCGATGCCGCCGACCTCGGCCTGGCCGACCCGTGGGACTGGCTGCGCGTCGACTACGCCCGGCGGGCCCCGCAGTTCCTCGCCGCCGCCCTGCCCGGCCTCGACCCGGAGAAGGTGCGCTTCGTCCCGCACCACGTGGCGCACGCCGCCTCGGCCGGGCTGGCCGCCCCGCCGGCCGGCGACGACACCGCCGTCCTGGTGCTCGACGGCCGGGGCGAGGTGGCCAGCCACCTGGCCGGCGTCTACCGGGACGGCGAACTCAGCCCGCTGTACTCGCAGGAGCTGCCGCACTCGCTCGGCCTGCTCTACGAGGACCTCACCCGCCACCTCGGCTTCCTGCACTCCAGCGACGAGTACAAGGTGATGGCGCTGGCCTCGTACGGCCGGCCCAGGCACCTCGGGCTGCTGCGCGAGCTGGTCCGGGTCACCGACTCCGGCGGCTTCCACGTCGACCGGATCGACTGGGCGAGCCTGGCCAAGGCCGCCGAGCCGGGCGCCGAGCTGACCGAGGACCACGCCGACCTGGCCGCCAGCGTGCAGGCCCGGCTGGAGGAGGTCATCCTCGACCTGGCCCGCTGGCTGTACGACGCCTCCGGCGGGGCCTCGACCCTGGCGATGGCCGGCGGGGTGGCGCTGAACTGCGTCGCGAACGCCCGGCTCGCGGCCGAGGCGCCGTACCGGGACGTCTGGGTGCAGCCGGCGGCCGGCGACTCCGGCACCGCGCTGGGCGCCGCCCTGCACGTCGCCGGCACCCTCGGCGACCGGGCGACGCCGATGAGCGGGGCGGACCTGGGTCGCGGCTGGTCGGACGAGGAGCTGGAGGCGGAGCTGCGCCGGGCGGCGCTGCCGTACTTCCGGCCGGAGTCGATCGCCGCCGAGGCGGCCCGGGTGCTCGCCGACAACGGCATCGTCGCCTGGTACCAGGGGCGCAGCGAGTACGGCCCGCGCGCCCTCGGACACCGCTCGCTGCTGGCCCACCCCGGCGACCCGGCGACCACCGCCCGGATGAACGACGTCAAGGGGCGGGAGCAGTTCCGCCCGATCGCGCCGATGGTCCGCGCCGAACGCTTCGCCGACATCTTCGACGGGGTCTTCCCCAGCCGGTACATGCTCTTCGTGCACCGGGTGAAGCCGGAGTGGCGGGACCGCATCCCGGCGGTCACCCACGTCGACGGCACCGCCCGGGTGCAGACCGTGCACACCGACACCGAGCCCCTGGTCGCCGAGCTGCTGGCCGAGTTCGAACGGCTCACCGGGCTGCCGGTGGTGGTGAACACGTCGCTGAACACCGCCGGCCGGCCCATGGTGGACACCCCGCGCGAGGCGATGGAGCTGTTCGGCTCCGCCCCGGTGGAGCTGCTGGCCCTCGGCCCGTTCGCGGTGCGCCGCGGCGCACTCGGCGGTGGCCGGTGATCAGCATCGTGGTGCCGACCCTCGGCCGGCCCAGCCTCGGCACGTTGCTCGACGCCCTCGCCCCGCAGCTCACCGAGCTGCCCGACGTGGAGATCCTGTTGGTCGACGACCGGCGCGACGCCGCCGGCGAGCTGGCGGTGCCGGGGGCGCTGTCCGCGTACGCCAAGGTGGTGACCGGTCGCGGCGCGGGCCCGGCCGCGGCGCGCAACGTCGGCTGGCGGGCGGCCCGCCGGCCCTGGGTGGTCTTCCTCGACGACGACGTGGTGCCGGCACCGGACTGGGCCCGGCGGCTGCTCGCCGACCTGGCGGTGGGTGACCGGGTCGGCGGGGTGCAGGGGATGGTGACGGTGCCGCTGCCGGGCGACCGGCGCCCGACCGACTGGGAGCGGAGCACCGCCGGCCTGGCCGAGGGCGAGTGGATCACGGCGGACATGGCCTACCGGCGGGCCGCGCTGGCGGCGGTCGAGGGCTTCGACGAGCGCTTCCCCCGGGCCTACCGGGAGGACGCCGAGCTGGCCCACCGGGTCCGCCGCGCCGGCTGGGAGCTGGTCCGGGGCCGACGCGTGGTCACCCACCCGGTGCGGCCGGAGGACCGCTGGGTGAGCCTGCGGGTGCAGCGGGGCAACGCCGACGACGCGCTGCTGCGCCGGCGCTACGGCCCGGACTGGCGCGCCGAGCTGGGGTTGCCGCCCGGCCGGCGACCCCGGCACGTCGCGACCGCCGCCGCCGGGGCGCTGGCGGTGGCCGCCGCCGCGCTGCGGACCGTGCTGCCCCGCGACGGCGCGCCGCGCCGGGTG
>NZ_JBAKHT010000035.1:0-52493 GCF_036906755.1 Micromonospora sp. CPCC 206171
CGAGAGCTCTACCGACGCCTCGAAACCCCACCCCAACCACTTGACGCGGCATAGGAGCGTCCGCTCCACCTCGCCGGGGACCGACCCGACGGCGGAGGGGACAGCGCCCCGGCGTCCCGGCACCGACGCCCGAGGGCCGGCGTCCCGGAACCGGCCGCCCGAGTGCCGGACGACCGGGCAAAACCGCCCGGACCGCCGCGGACAGCCGCGACAATCGGCGACATGGACCTGCTGGAGACGTACCGACGGAGCCTGGCCGAGTTCGTCGACCGGGTCGAGCAGGTCGCGCCCGGGCAGTGGTCGGACCCGACGCCCTGTCCCGACTGGGACGTCCGCGCGCTGGTCAACCACGTGGTCAGCGAGGACCGGTGGACCGCGCCGCTGCTCGCCGGCCGGACCGTCGAGGAGATCGGCGACCGGTTCGCGGGTGACCAGCTCGGCGACGACCCGGTCGGGGCGGTCCGGCAGGTGGCGTCCCAGGCCGAGGTGGCGGCCAGCCATCCGGGTGCGCTCGACACCACGGTTCACCTCACGGCCGGGGAGACGCCGGCGGGTGAGTACCTGAACCAGCTCGTCGCCGAGCATCTCGTCCACGGATGGGACCTGGCGGTGGCGATCGGGGCGGACCCGCGCCTGGACGGCGACGTGGTCGCCGCCTGCACCCGGTGGTTAGAGGCCCGGGTCGCCGACCACCGCAGCGGCGACCTGGTCCGGCCCGGGCTCGACGTGCGGGCCGGCGCCGAGGCGCAGGACCGGCTGATCGCCGCCTTCGGCCGCGACCCGGACTGGACGCCGCCGGCCTGACACGACGACCGAGGTTGGACGCCCGGATCGCGTTGCCGGTCAGGAGTTGTCAGCCTGGTCGAGCTGCGCGCCGCCCGGCAGGACTTCGCGCAGGGTGTGGGACCGGAACGACCGCGCCCGGGCCGGCGGCGGTCGAGGGGGTGCGCCGGCCGGACGCCCGAGGGGGGCCGGCGTCCGACCGTCGCGGTCAACGGGGTCAGTCGGCGTACCCCTGTCCGGTGGCCGCGGGGCGGCGGCGCTGGCGCTCCCGCAGCCGGCGCCGGGCCGGCGGGTGGACGTTGGCCAGGTCGAGCTCGCCGCCGTAGTGGGCGATCACCCGGTGGTCCATCACCCGCCGCCAGAGCGGGGGTACCAGTGCGGCGACCACCATGGTGGCGTAGCCGGCCGGCAGCTGCGGCGAGGTGTCGAAGCTGCGCAGCGTCTGGTAGCGGCGCAGCGGGTTGGCGTGGTGGTCGCTGTGCCGCTGGAGCTGGAAGAGGAAGACGTTGGTGACCGTACGGTCGCTGTTCCAGCTGTGCCGCGGGTCGACCTTCTCGTAGCGGCCGGCGGCGGTGCGCTGCCGGGCCAGCCCGTAGTGCTCCAGGTAGTTGACCACCTCGAGCAGGCTGAAGCCGACCACCGCCTGGAGCAGGAGGAACACCAGTACGCCGGGGCCGAAGGCGAGCATCAGCGCGGCGTAGAGCACCACCGTCATCGCCCAGGCGTTGAGGATGTCGTTGCGCCACGTCCACGGGCTGCGGCCCCGGAGCCGGAACCGGCTGGTCTCCAGCCGCCAGGCCGACCGCAGGCTGCCCCAGACGGTACGCGGCCAGAACGCCCAGAAGCTCTCCCCCAGCCGTGAGCTGGCCGGGTCCTCCGGGGTGGCCACCCGGGTGTGGTGGCCCCGGTTGTGCTCCACGTAGAAGTGCCCGTAGCCGGTCGGCGCGAGGGCGACCTTGGACAGCCAGCGCTCCGCCGTCTCCCGCTTGTGGCCCAGCTCGTGGGCGGTGTTGATGGCGATGCCGTTGACCACCCCGACGGTGGCGACCAGCCCGGCCGCAGCCACCCAGGACAGGTCGCCGTGCGCCCAGACCGCGCAGCAGAGCACCAGGGCGGCGTACTGGGTGGGCAGGTAGAGGTAGGTGAGCCAGCGGTAGTAGCCGTCGGCGGAGAGCCGGGGCACCGCCTCCTCGGGCGGGTTGCGCCGGTCGTCGCCGATCAGCAGGTCGATCGTGGGGATGAGCCCGAAGACCACCACCGGGGTGAGCCACCAGGCCCAGGCGCCGCCACCGTCCCGCCAGCCCAGCCAGCCCAGGAAGGGCAGCACCGGGACGAGCAGGGCCAGTGGCCAGAGCGGCTTGCGGGTGTCGCGCCAGGCGACGGGAGGAACCGTCGCGTCCGGGCTGATGGCCATCGCCGACCTCCGATCTCGCGGGCTGCCCTGACTGTGGCACCGGTCACTCTATTTTACAAGAGGCAGGTTTTTGTAAAGCGGCCACGGTGATCGCCGCCGCACCCACCGTCACCGATGACCTTGCCCTCGTCCGATCTGCCTGGTATTCACAGATGCGCATGCGTAACCGCGCCTGCACCGGGCCGGCGCAGCGTCGGCCCCCGCTCCCACGAGGAGGTCCCGTGCCCAGACCGGAGTGGACACTTCCGACGAGCCGGCCCCGACGCCGGCTCGTCCCCGTACTGGCGACCGCCGCCGTGGTCGCCGCCCTGCTGCCCGGCGGCGCCACCGCCGCCGAGCCGGGCGACGCCGCAACGGCGACACCGGGCCGCTCCGGCTCGTTCGCCGACGACAGCCACCAGGCCGCCGACCTCGACAACCGCACCGGTACGGCCGCGCCCGACGCCCGGCAGCGCGGCCTCGCCCGACGGGTCGACGCCGACGTGCGGTGGAACCGGCTCGGCACCCCGCACGCGCTCGGCCCGACCCGGACGCCGCTCGCCACCGGCCTGCCCGCCGACCCGGAGGCGGCCGCCCGGCGCTACCTCACCGACAACCGGGACCTGTTCGGCCTCGACGCCGCCTCGGTCACCGCGATGGACCGGCTGCTGGTCCGGCCGATCGGCGACGGCGCGGTGGTCACCCTGCGGCAGCGCTTCGGCGACCTGCCCGCCGGCCACGACGGGCTGGTCACCGTGGCGGTCGCCGACGGCGCCGTCATCTCGGTCAGCTCCTCGCTCGCCCGGGACGCCGCCGCGCCCGCCCCTGCCACCCTCACCGGCGAGCAGGCGTACGCGGCCGCACTCGCCGACGCCGGCCTGGACGCCGCCCGGGTGGCCAGCCACCGCGTCCGCCCGGTCGCGGTGCCCACCCCGCTCGACGGCACCCGGGCCGCGTACGAGGTGACCCTGGTCGGCGCGGACACCGACCACCCGGCCGCCTTCACCACCTACGTCGACGGCATCACCGGTGGAGTGCTGGTCCGCGAGGACCTGGTCGACTTCGACTCGGACAACCCGAGCTGGGCGGTCTACCCGGCCACCCCGCCGCAGGACCTCGCCCCCGGGCAGGACCCCCGGGTGCGCTGGTGCGGCGACCCCGCTCCGGGCTGCGCCGCCGCGTTCCGCGACCCGGCCACCGGCAACGCCTGGGACGTCGACAAGGCCGCCGGCACGCCGACCGGCACCTCGCGCGGCAACTCCGCCAACACGGTGGTCTCCTGGGGCGCGGGCAGCCCGCTGCTGCCGGCCACCGCCAGCCCGGAACGCCGCTACGAGTACCCGTTCACCGACCAGTGGCACCAGGCCCGCTGCAACCCGGCGGTGTTCACCTCCGCGCAGCGCAACGACGCCGACGCCGCCATCGCCAACCTCTTCGCCATGCACAACCGGATGCACGACTGGGCCTGGCACCTCGGCTTCACCGAGGCCACCTGGAACCTCCAGGCGGTCAACGTGAGTGGGGCCGGCCTGGGCGGCGACGCCGAGCAGGGCCGCGCCCAGCAGGGCGCGCTGTCCGGCAACCGGAACAACGCCAACCAGGGCACGCCGCGCGACGGCCTGCCGCCCACCACCAACATGTACCTGTGGCAGCCGCAGGCCGGCGGGCCGTACCCGCCGTGCGTGGACGGCGACTACGACATGACGGTGATCGGGCACGAGTACACCCACGCCATCACCAACCGCATGATCGCCGGCCCGGACAGCGGCATCGGCGGCCACCAGGGCGGCGCGATGGGCGAGTCGTGGAGCGACCTGCTCGCCGCGGAGTACCTCTACGAGCACGGCCTGCGCGCCCCCGGCGAGACGCCCTTCGTCACCGGCGGCTACGTCACCGGAAACCTGATCAGCGGCATCCGCAACCACGACTTCAGCCGCAGCCCGCTCAACTACTCCGACGTCGGCTACAACACCGCCGGCCCGGCCGTGCACGCCGACGGGGAGATCTGGAGCGCCACCAACTACCGGATCCGCTCCGCGCTGGTGAAGCGGTACGGGTCGGGCACCCCGCAGCGGCAGCTCGACTGCGCGCAGGGGAAGGTCGCCGCGGACAGCTGCCCGGGCAACCGGCGCTGGGCGCAGCTGGTCTTCGACTCGTTCCTGCTCCAGGCGGCCAGCCAGGTCAGCATGCTCGACATGCGGGACAACCTGCTCACCGCCGACCGGCTCCGGTTCGGCGGGGCCAACCAGGAGCTGATCTGGGCCGAGTTCGCCCGCTCCGGGATGGGCCGGGACGCCGCCACCAACGGCGCCACCGACACCGACCCGACGCCGAGCTTCGCCAGCCCGTACGGCGACAACGCCACGCTGACCCTGCGGCCGAAGGGGGACAGCGCCGAGGCGCCGATCCGGCTGTACGTGGGCGACTACGAGGCCCGGGCCACCCCGATCGCCGACACCGACCCGGCCACCGCCCTGCCGGACACCTTCGAGGCCGTCGCCGGTACGCACCAGCTGCTGGCGGTGGCGCCCGGCTTCGGGCACCAGCGGCTCAGCGTCGTCGCCCGCGCCGGCCAGGAGGGGTACGTCGACCTGCGGCTGAGCCGCAACCTGGCGTCCACCACCTCCGGCGCGGTGATCACCGGCGACGGGGTGAACCTGGAACGGATCGGCGACGACACCGAGAGCACCAACTGGGCGTCGCTGACCGGGGTGGCCGGCCGGGGTGTCACGGTGGCGCTGCCCGGCGGCGCCCCGCAGGTGGTCAAGCGGGTCAACGTCAGCGCCATGCTGCGCCCGGCGATCACCGGGGACCCCGACGCGGGCGGGCAGAACGCGTTGACCGCGCTGCGCTCCTTCGCGGTGCTCACCTGCAACGCGACCACCACCGACTGCGCCGACCCGGCGCGCTGGGAGCGGATCTACACCAGCGCCGGCGACGCGTTCCCCGGTGGGAAGTACCGGGCGTACACGCGGGACATCAACCTGCGGTCGTTCCCGGTGCCGACCACACTCGCCACCCACGTGCGGCTGGAGGTGCTGGCCAGCCAGTGCACCGGCGGCCCGGCGTACGCCGGTGAGCAGGACGACGACCCGGCCACCAGCACCGACTGCGCGACCGCCAGCCCGGCGCGCGACCAGGTCCGGATCGCCGAGTTCCAGGTGTTCTCGAAGTGAACCCCGCCGGGGTCGGGTGGCGTCGCCGCCCGGCCCCGGCGGCCCCCGATCAGCGGCGCGCCGCCGCCCAGCGCCCGCTCCGGCGGGCCCGTTCGTACGCCGGCCCGCCGAGGTCCGCCCCGGCGTCGCGGGACGTGCGGGTCAACTGCCGCAACTTGAGCAGCAGCCCGGCGCCGAGGAAGAGCAGCAGCCCGCCGAGGAGGAAGGCGGCCTGCACCAGGCCGAATCCGCCTCGGGTGGCGCCGGCCACCGGACGCCCGGCCGCCGGGGGCACCTCGGCCACCGCCTCCTCGCTCGGTTCGGCCGACGCGTCGACGGGCTCGGTCGGGTCGACGGCCACGGCCGAGCCGCTCGGCTCCGGCGTGGCGGACGCCTCGGCGGCGAGCAGGCCGACCACGTCGCGGGTGACGCTCTGCCGGGCGAGCAGCCGCAGGTTGCCGTCGTACGCCTCGGCGGCCAGAGTGACCCGTCCCCGGGTGACGTCCTCGGCGAAGGCCACCCGGTAGCGGGCGGTGACCGTCCGGTCCGGGCAGAGCGTGCCCGGGTCGAACTGCCGGTCGGTGAGCCGGGCGATGTCCCCCTCGGTCTGGATCTGCAACGGGAAACTGCCCGAGTCCTCCACCCGGTCCATCTTCACCTGGTCCAGCCGCAGGCCCCGCACGGTGAGCACCATCGACCAGCGGACCTTCACGCACCGGCCGCCGTCGTTGCGCGACACCACGGCGGAGAGGGTGCTCACCTGGTCTCCGGCGGTGAACTCGTCCGGCAGGCCGCTCAGCTCGGTGGCGAAGCCGGCCGCCGCCGAGGCCGGCGCGGGCGCGGCCAGCCCCACCACCGACAGGCAGGCCAGCACCACCCCGGCCCGCAGCGCGTTCCGCCACACCGTCACCACCGCCTCGCCCTCCCGTCGGTCGCATCCACCTGGCAACGCTATGAGGGGGGTCGGGAAGCCGGTAGACGGGCGTGTTCGCACGAACCGTGAAGTACAGGTGGGGTTATCACGCTGGGTGGTGAACCGGTCACGCCCGACCCGCGACACGCCCGGGAACCGCCCCGGGAGACAATTCCCGGGTGTCCGATCTCTCCGCGGCCTTCGTCCGGCTGCACGCCCGCCTCACCCCGGTGGCCTTCGTCCCCGAGGTAAGGCTGCACCAGGCCGACGAGCCGATCGGGCTCTGGGAACTGACGGAGGGCGAGTTCCACAGCTCCCAGCCGCCGCCGTTCTGGGCCTTCGCCTGGGCCGGCGGCCAGGCGCTGGCCCGCTACGTCACCGACCATCCGGAGCTGGTGGCCGGCCGCCGGGTGCTGGACCTGGCGTCGGGCTCCGGCCTGGTCGCCATCGCCGCCGCCCGGGCCGGCGCCACCGCCGTCCGCGCCGTCGAGGTCGACGAGCGGGCGGTGGCCGCCATCGCGCTCAACGCCGAGGCCAACGGGGTACGCGTCGACGCCGAGTTCGGCGACATCCTCGACGCCGACGCCGGGGACGCCGAGGTGGTGCGCGCCGGGGACGTCTTCTACAGCGAGGCGATGGCCCGGCGGGTGCTGCGCTTCCTGCTGCGGGCCGCCCGCTCCGGCGCCCCGGTGCTGGTCGGCGACCCGGGGCGGGCCTTCCTGCCCCGCGAGCGGTTCCGCGAGCTGGCCGCCTACGACGTGCCGGTGCCGGAGGCGTTGGAGAGCGTACGGGTGAAGCGCACCACCGTCTGGGAGCTGGACCCGGCCTCGCCGGGAGCCGCCCGCTAGCGTGTCGGCGTGCTGTTCCGGGGCTGGGGGGAGTCCGTCGACGAGCGGTGGCCGGAGGTGGCCACCGTCGCCGACCACGTCGGCGTGGACCACCTGGTGGTCACCCGGCACGCGCTGGTGCGGCAGGTCCTCGCCGACCCGGACACCTGGCGGCCGGACAACGCCCTCGACGCGGTGACCCCGGTCCCGGTGGCCGCGCTGCGGGTGCTCGCCGGGCACCGGTTCCGCCTGCCGCCGACGCTGGCGAACAACTCCACCCCCAGCCACCCGGCGATCCGGGGAATCGTGGCGGAGGCGCTGCACCCGACCCGGGTGGCCGCACAGCAACCCTGGCTGACCGAGCTGGTCCGGCAGCGGGTGACCGGGCTGGCCGGCCCGCTCGACGCAGGCGAACCGGTCGACCTGTACGCCGAACTCGCCGCTGACCTGCCGCTGCTGGTGCTGGCCCGGCTCGTCGAGCTGCCGGACGCCCCGGTCGGCGCGGTGAAGGACTTCGCCCGGGCCGCGCTGGAGCTGTTCTGGGCGCCGCTGGACGCCGACCGTCAGCTCGCCCTCGCCACCGAGGTGGGCCGGTTCCACACCGTGCTGCGGGACTTCGCCGCCACCGGGGGCGGGCTGGCCGCCGCGCTGCGCGCCGACGGGCACTCCCCCGACGTGGTGGTCGGCGCGCTGTTCTTCCTGCTGGTGGCCGGCCAGGAGACGACCTCACAGTTCCTCACCCTGCTGCTGCACCGGCTCACCGCCGAGCCCGAGGTACGCGCCGGCCTGCGCGCCGGCACGGTGGCGGTCGCCGACGTGGTGGAGGAGGGGCTGCGGCTGGAACCGCCGATCGTGACCTGGCGGCGGGTGGCGGCCGTGGACACCACGCTGGGCGGGACGGCGGTGGCGGCGGGCACCAGCGTGGTGCTCTGGCTGGCCCGCTCCGGACGCGACCCGGAGGTGGTGGCCGAGCCGGCCGCGTTCCGGCCCGGGCAGCGTGGGTCGCGCCGGCACCTGGCCTTCGGGGCGGGCGCGCACCGCTGCGTCGGCGCGCAGCTGGCCCGGATGGAGGCGGCGGTCGTGGTGGCCGAGGCGGCCCCGCTGCTCGACGGGGTGACCGTGGTCCGCCCGCCCTGGTGCCCGGACAACCTGACCTTCCGGATGCCGGACGCATTCGTGGTCCGCCGGCTCTGACCTCCGCGTCCGCCGACAGCGCAGCGCGGCCGGCTCGCACGGTCTCCGTCGGACTGACCCGCCGCCTACCCGCGGCCGAGCCCGACACACCTCCCCCGCGTCCTGTCGACCTGATGTCGCAAACGATTCAGGCCGCCCGCCCGGCGCGTGAGTCGTTCGTGACATCAGGTCGACAGCGCATGAACACCGGGGTCGACGGGACGCCGGACCGCCCGGCGACGGCGATTCGACCGGGCGGGCGCACAGCGGAAACGGCCGGAGCACCTGACGACCTGACCGTCGACATCGCACCCGGGCGGGTCACCGGGTTCCTCGGACCCAACGGCGCGGGCAAGTCCACCACCATGCGGATGGTGCTCGGACTGGACCGGCCCACCGCCGGCCGGGCCCTGGTCGCCGGGCGGGCGTACCAGGAGCTGCGGCACCCGCTGCGGGAGGTGGGGGCGCTGCTCGACGCCCGGGCGATCCACCCGGCGCCAGATCTCGCGTTCGCGCACGTCGGCCAGGCTACCGACGCCCGGCGGGCCCGGGCACCGACGAAGGTCAGGTGATCAGCTGTCCTCGGCCCAGGCGCGCCAGTCGTCCAGCACGCCGTAGAGGGCGGGGGTGAGCCAGCCGGGGGCGGAGCGGCGGAACACGCCCGGGTCCATCGCCCCGGCGCCGGCCGGCAGCGCGCCGAGCAGGTTGGGCACCAGGTCGGTGAGGTTGGCCCAGTGCACCAGCTGCGGCTCGGCCGGCCAGGCGCCGATCACCACGCCGGCCGGGACGGCCCGCCGCTCCAGCGCCTCCAGGGTCAGCGCGGTGTGGTTGAGCGTGCCGAGGCCGGCGCGGGCCACCACCACGGCGGGGGCGTCGAGGGAGACCGCGAGGTCCGCGACCGTCCACGGCTCCCCGGAGGGGCGCAGCCCCATCGGTACGAGCAGCCCACCGGCGCCCTCGATGAGCACCAGGTCGTGCTTGTCGACCTCCTCGCGGATGGCGTCGACGGCGGTGTAGAGCTCCAGCGGCTCCAGCTCGGCGACCCGGGCCGCGGCGAGCGGAGCGAGCGGGTCCGGGTAGCTGGCCAGGGTCCGCCCGGTCAGCGGGGAGGCCAGCCGGGTCACCGAGTCGACGTCGCCGGGCTCGCCGGTGGCCGTACCCGTCTGGCCGGGCTTGACCACGGCGACCCGCAGCCCGGCGGCCTGCGCGGCGGCCGCGACCGCGGCGGTCACCACCGTCTTGCCCACCTCGGTGTCGGTGCCGGTCACCAGCACCGGACCCTTCCACGGTTCGGTCACGGGGCACACTCCACGATGACCTCCAGGGCCCGTTCGAACTCCGCCCGTGGCACCCCGGCGGAGATGGTGAGCCGCAGCCGGGAGCGGCTGTCCGGGGTGGAGGGCGGCCGGAAGCAGCCGACCGCGACGCCCCGGTCGCGGCAGTCGGCGGCCCACGTCGTGGCCGCCTCCGGGCCGGGCGCCGTCACCGACACCACGGCCGCGTCGGGGGCGGAGACGGTCAGCCCCGCCGCGCCGAGCCGGCGGACCGCCAGCGCGGCCCGGTCGGCCAGCTCCGCCCGCAGGTCGTCGCCGGCGCGGGCCAGCGTCACGGCGGCCCGCACGCCGGCCGCCACCGCCGGGGGCAGCGCGGTGTCGAAGATGAACGTGCGTCCGGTCTCGACCAGGTGCCGGACGAACTCGGCCGGGCCGGCGACCACCCCGCCCGCGCCGCCGAGCGCCTTGGACAGGGTGGCGGTGACCACGACGTCCGGCTGGCCGGCCAGGCCGGCGGCGGCCACCGCGCCGGCGCCGCCCGGGCCGGTGACGCCGAGCGCGTGTGCGTCGTCGACCAGCAGCAGCGCGCCGTGCGCCCGGGCGACGGCGTGCAGCCGGGCCAGCGGGGCGAGGTCGCCGTCGACGGAGAAGACCGACTCGGTCACCACGACGGCCGGGCGACCGGGGGCGGTGGCGAGCGCGGCGGCCACCGCGTCGACGTCGGCGTGCGGGGTCACCACCGTCTCGGCGCCGGAGATCCGGCAGCCGTCGATCAGCGAGGCGTGGTTGTGGGCGTCGGAGACGAGCAGCGTACGGGGCTGTACCAGGGCCCGGACCGCGCCGAGGTTGGCCAGGTAGCCGGAGGAGAAGACCAGTGCCCGGTCGGCGCCGAGCCACTGGGCGAGGGTGTCCTCCAGCGCGTGGTGGGCGTCGGTGGAGCCGCGCACCAGCCGCGACCCGGTGGCACCCAGCCCGTACGCGGACAGCGCCCGCGCGGCGGCGGCGGTGACCTCGGGGTGGGTGGCCAGGCCGAGGTAGTCGTTGCCGGCGAGGTCGACCACGGCGTCGGCGGCGGCGCGCGGGCGCAGCGTGCGGGTGAGCCCCGCCTTGGCCCGCAGCTCGGCGCGGCGCTCCAGGGCCGCCAGCCAGTCCGCCACCGTCACGTCTCCCTCCGCCGCGCAGGTCGCCTCCCCCGGCACCCGGCGCGGAGGAGGTCGTCGGCGAGCAACGCGCCGCCGGGCGAAATTACCACCCGCCCGGCCGGCACCGGCGTGGCGCGGGCCACCGCACCGGGGCGCCGGTGACGCTCGGCGAGGGGTCGACCTCGGCCGTTTCTCCGCCTTGGGGCGGCCTTGTAGGGTACGAGCCATGCCAGAGATCCTCGACCAGGCCCGTTCCCAGGTGCTGGAGAACGGCGTCGGCCTCGACGAGGCCGGCGTCCTCGCCGTGCTGAACCTGCCCGACGAGCACCTGCCCGCCGCCCTCCAGCTCGCCCACGACGTGCGGATGCGCTGGTGCGGCCCGGAGGTCGAGGTCGAGGGCATCGTGTCGCTGAAGACCGGCGGCTGCCCGGAGGACTGTCACTTCTGCTCGCAGTCCGGCCTGTTCACCTCCCCGGTCCGGTCGGTCTGGCTGGACATCCCCTCGCTGGTCGAGGCGGCGAAGCAGACCGCGGCGACCGGGGCGACGGAGTTCTGCATCGTGGCCGCCGTACGCGGCCCGGACGCCCGGCTGATGAAGCAGATGCGCGAGGGTGTCGCCGCCATCAAGGCGGAGGTCGACATCCAGGTCGCCGCGTCGCTCGGCATGCTCAGCCAGGAGCAGGTCGACGAGCTGGTCGACATGGGCGTGCACCGCTACAACCACAACCTGGAGACCTGCCGCTCCTACTTCCCGAACGTGGTCACCACGCACTCCTGGGAGGAGCGCTGGGAGACGCTGCGGATGGTCCGCGAGTCCGGCATGGAGGTCTGCTGCGGCGGCATCCTCGGCCTGGGCGAGACGGTGGAGCAGCGAGCCGAGTTCGCCGCGCAGCTCGCCGAGCTGGACCCGCACGAGGTGCCGTTGAACTTCCTCAACCCCCGCCCCGGCACCCCGCTGGGTGACCGGCCGGTGGTGGAGGGCAAGGACGCGCTGCGGGCCATCGCCGCGTTCCGGCTGGCCATGCCGCGCACCATCCTCCGGTACGCGGGCGGCCGCGAAATCACCCTCGGTGACCTGGGCACCCGGGACGGTCTGCTGGGCGGCATCAACGCGGTGATCGTCGGCAACTACCTGACCACCCTGGGCCGGCCGGCGACCGCCGACCTGCAGCTGCTCGACGACCTGAAGATGCCCGTCAAGGCGCTCTCCGCCACGCTGTGAGGCCGACCGTGACCGACGTTGTGGAGCCGGCGGTGACCTGGTGCGACCGCTGCGGCGAGGACGCCACGGCCGGTCCGCACGCGGCGTGCGCGGCGGCCCGGGCGCTGGAGCCGCCGCGCTACTGCGGGCGCTGCCGCCGCCGGATGAAGGTGCAGGTGCTGCCGGTCGGCTGGTCGGCGACCTGCGTCGAGCACGGCGAGATCCGGGGCTGAGGCGATGCTGCGGGGGCGGAGCGTGATCCTGCGACCGGTGACGGACGCGGACGTGCCCGCCCTCGCGGCGATCCGGGCCACCGCCGAGGTGCGCCGGTGGTGGCGCGGCGGCGACGACCTGGCCGCGGCGGTCCGCGCCGAGCTGGCCGACGACGACCTGATCGCGTACGCCGTCGAGCACGACGGGCGGGTGGTCGGCCTGGTCCAGTACTACGCCGAGCCGGACCCGGACTACCGGCACGCCGCGCTGGACATCTACCTCGACCCGGCGGTGCACGGCTCGGGGCTGGGCGGGGACGCGATCCGCACCCTGGCCCGGCACCTGGTCGCCGCGCACGGCCACCACCGGCTCACCATCGACCCGGCGGCGGCGAACACCGCCGCGATCCGGGCGTACGCGAAGGTCGGTTTCCGGCCGGTGGGCATCATGCGCCGCTATGAGCGCGGCGAGGACGGCACCTGGCAGGACGCGCTGCTGATGGAGCTGCTCGCCGACGAACTGGCCGACTGAGCCACATTCCGGTCATCCGGGCCGCGACCCGGCATGTCCCGATCCGAGGGTCGGCTGTCCGCAACGCCGGCCATCAGCCACCCACCCCACCCGGTTCCACCTGATCAGCGGGTCGACGAGCCCGCCGATCAAGGAGGAACCATGTCCCGATCCCCGCGCTGGCGGGAGGCGCTGACCGCGCTCGGCCTGGCCGCCGGGCCGGTCGTCGCGCTCGGCTTCACCCGCTTCGCGTACGCGCTGCTGCTGCCGGCCATGCGCGACGACCTGCACTGGACGTACGCCCAGGCCGGCGGCCTGAACACGGCGAACGCCGCGGGTTACGTCATCGGCGCCGGCACGGCGGTGTTCTGGGCCCGCCGGTTCGGTGACCGCGCCGCCTTCGTCGGCACCCTGGCGGTGGGCGCGCTGGCCCTGCTGCTCACCGCGACCACCGCCGACTACCCGCTGTTGAACCTGCTGCGGTTCGTCGGCGGGCTGACCACCGCGGTCGCCTTCGTCCTCGGTTCGGCGCTGGCCGCCCGGGTCGCCACCGGCGACGGGCAGCGCCGGGGTGCGCTGCTGGTCGGGATCTACATGGCCGGGGTGGGCGTCGGCGTGGCGCTCTCGGGGCTGCTGGTGCCGGCGGCGCTCACCGTGGGCGGGGACGCCGGCTGGCGCTCGGGCTGGCTGCTGCTCGGCGTGGTCGCGGTGCTGGCGGTAGGGCCGGCGCTGTTCGCGGTGCGGCGGGTCGCGCCGGTGGCCGGGGTCACTCGGGCCGGGCTGCCCCGCGCGGACCTGGCCCGGCTCGCCCCGACGTTCGGCTGGTACGTGCTCTTCGGCGCCGGCTATGTGAGTTACCTGACCTTCGTGATCGCGCTGCTGCGCGACCGGGGCCTCGGCACCCCCGGCGTCGCCACGTTCTTCGTGGTGCTGGGTCTCGCCTCGGCGGTCGCCACCCTCACCGTGTGGGGGCGGGTGGTCGGCCGACTGGCGGGCGGCCGGGCGCCGGCGCTGGTCTCCCTGCTGGTGCTGCTCGGCGTGCTGCCGGTGCTGCTGCTGCCGGCCGGGCTGCCCGCGGCGGTGGTGTCGGCGGTGGTCTTCGGCAGCTCCTTCATGGCCGGTCCGACGGCGGCCACGGTGCTCGCCCGCCGGGCCCTGCCGGCGACCGGCTGGACCGCCGGCATCGCCCTGCTGACGGTGGCCTTCTCGGTGGGCCAGGCGGTCGGGCCGCTGCTGTCGGGCCTGCTCGCCGATTCCGGCGGAGTGGAGGTCGGGCTCTGGCTGTCGGTGGGGCTGCTCGCCGCGGCCGGGCTGGTCGCGCTGCGTCAGCGCGACCCCGCCCCGGTTGCCGCGCCGGAGACTGTGGAGCTGGCGCCGGCCGCCCGCCGCTGACCGGCCGATCAGGCGGGGGCCGTCCCCGGCGCGACGCCGTCGGGGGCGGCCCGGCCGTCGGTGGCGGGCGGGGACTGGCGCTCGTCGATGCCGGTGGTGCGGAAGCGGGACCGGTAGGCGCCGGGGGTGATGCCCAGCTCCCGCAGGAACGTCCGGCGCATGGTCTCCGGCGAGCCGAAGCCGACCCGGCGGGCCACCACGTCGAGCGTGTCGTCGCCGCGCTCCAGCAGCCCCTGGGCCGCCTCCACCCGGAGCCGGTCGAGGTACCCGGCCGGCGTGGTACCCAGCTCGGTGCGGAACAACCGGCCCAGGTGACGCGGGCTGACCCCGGCCAGGGCCGCCAGCCCCGGCAGGTCGTACGGCTGCGCCGGGTCGGCGGCGATGGTGTCCAGCACCCGCCGCAGCAGGTCGTGCCGGGTGCTCGGGGTGGCGGCCCGGACGCTGAACTGGGACTGCCCGCCGGGCCGTTGCATGAAGACGACGAGCTGCCTGGCGACCGTGCGTGCCGTCTCCGGGCCGAGGTCCGTCTCGACCAGGGCGAGGGTCAGGTCGATGCCGGCGGTGATGCCGGCCGAGGTGATCACCCGCCCGTCGGCGATGAAGATCG
Organism: Micromonospora sp. CPCC 206171; assembly: GCF_036906755.1. Classification (NCBI taxonomy): domain Bacteria; kingdom Bacillati; phylum Actinomycetota; class Actinomycetes; order Micromonosporales; family Micromonosporaceae; genus Micromonospora; species Micromonospora sp. CPCC 206171. Next base: position 14,584 of record NZ_JBAKHT010000035.1, read on the forward strand.
GGTCCGGGTCGACGGTGACCGCCGGGAAGTGCGCGGCGAGCTGGTCGGCCAGGTCCCAGTGGGTGGTCACCCGGCGGCCGTCGAGGAGCCCGGCGGCGGCAAGGGTGAACGCGCCCGCGCACACCGACGCGGTGCGCGACGAGCCGGCCGCCAGCCGGCGTACCTGGTCGAGCAGGGGACGGTCGGCGGCCGTGGCCTGCCAGTCCGGCGCGCCGGGCACCACCAGCGTGCCGATCGGCCCGGTCACCTCCGGCAGCGCCACGTCGGCGCCGAGCCGGACCCCGGCGCTGCTCACCACGTCCCGGCCGTCGGGGGAGGCGAGCACCAGCCGGTACGTCCCGCCGTGCTCGTTGGCAACGGTGAAGACCTCCAGCGGCCCGGTGACGTCGAGCAGCCGTACCCCGTCGTAGACGACGAAGAGCACGGTGTCACTGCGCTCCGCGGCCCGCACGCCGTCGAGCCTAGCCAGCCCCTCCCGCCCGCCGGAGCGGTTCAGCCGGGGCGGGTCAGCCGTCCCAGCACAGGTGGCCGTCGGGGAGGCGGCGGGCGCCCACGGCGGGGCGGTGCGGGGTGAGCCGGCCGTCGGGCATGAGGTGCGCGACCGGCGTTCCGCGGCCGAGCACCGCCACATCGGCGATCAGCCGCCGGTGGCAACGCCACCAGACGCTCTCGCTGCACATCACCGCGGGCGTCCGGCCGGCGGCGTCGGAGAGCACCTCGTCCAGCGCCGCGTCGAACTCCGGCGTCCGGGTGTGCGCGGCGTACGCCCGGAAGGCCGCAACGGTCCACCAGGTGTCCGGCTCCGGTTCCCCGGCGTGGACGTGTCGGCGGCCGCCGAGCCGGGGTTCCCAGCGGTAGTCGATCCCGCGCTCCGGGAGCCAGCGTTCCAGCTCCTCGCGCCATACGTCCGGGTTCGTCCGGCTGGCCGGATACCGCCGCACGTCCACCACGAGCGCGATCCCCGCGCCGCCCAGGAGCTCCGCCAACCGCTCCCGGTCGGCCGCCCCGTGCCCGACGGTCAGCAACACCCACCCAGGTTGCCCCAGATCGTGGGCACCTACCGGCCGATGCGCCCGTACGTGCCCACGATCGCGGGGCAGACCGCTAGGAGACGGTGCAGGGGGAGCCGTTGAGGGTGAAGGTGGTGGGCTTCGGGTTGCTGCCGGTGTGGGTGCCGTTGAAGCCGAAGCTGGTCGACGCCCCCGGCGAGCGTGCCGTTGTAGGAGAGGTTGGTCGCGGTCACCGCCGTGCCGGTCTGGCGGTACGTCGCCGACCAGCCCTGGCCGTGGGGCGCCACCGGCGGCGCACAGCCGACAGGACGGGGTGCCGGGGGGACGTGGGCGCCGCCGGCGGCTGGTGGTGGGGTGGCCATCGGGGGCGCAGGAGCGCTCCCATGGATGAGCGGCAATGTAAACTGCCGGTCAGGTCCTTGGGAAGGCCGGACGGTGGCGGGCGGAGCGTCCACAGTCCCGTTCGCGTTACATCGACACGCCGCGAAACCCCCGTCATTTGGCCGGATTCGTGGATCCGATGCGCCACGTCGTCCCAGCTCAGGCCGTTCGCCCGATGTCGCACCTCGATGTCGTGCGTGGGATCATGTGCCGTCCCCTCTACCGATCCCGGAGGAATACTCATGCCCCAGCGTCGGTACGTGGCGCGCGCGGCCCTCACCGCGACTGCCGCCACGGCCTGCCTCGCCTTCGCCACCCCGGCCTGGGCGAGCAGCACGGCCCCGCTCAACCCCGCCCACAAGGGTTCGACGGCGGCCGATGCCGAGCAGAAGTGCGACGACGAGCGCTTCGCCGGCCGTACGTCCGGGCAGGACGGCTGGCACTTCGTGCTCCCCGGCGGCGCCGAGTCCGGCAGCTTCGAGACGCTGACCCTGACCTTCAGCGACGGCACCAACACGGTGACGGTGAAGGTGCCCGACAGCACCGACGCCTACCCGGATCACCTCTACCCGGCCGGGAACACCGACCGGATGATCCACGCGTACCTCTTCACCCCGGCCGGGTGGACGCTGGTCGACGGCACCGCCACGATCAGCGGCCAGGCCGACAAGTTCAACCTGAGCCACGCCTGCGCCGGCACCGCGCCGACGCAGTCGCCGAGCCCCTCGCCGTCGACCTCCGAGTCGCCGCAGCCGTCGGGCTCGCCGTCGGAGTCGACCTCCCCGACCAGCTCGGTCACCCCGACGGAGTCGGGCTCGCCGTCGGAGTCGGGCTCGCCGTCGACCTCCGGCTCCCCGTCGGAGGGCACGGGCGGCAACGGCGGCACCGACGGGGGCGACCTGCCGATGACCGGCGTGGCCACCGGCAGCATCGCGCTGGGCGGCCTCGTCCTGATCGGCGGCGGCGTGCTGCTGATGCTGCGCCGCCGGCGCGACAACATCACCTTCACCAGCTGAGCTGACTCAGCGCCCGACCGGCCGCCGGACTTCTCGTCCGGCGGCCGGTCGCCGTTTGGCACCGGTTCCGCCGGGCGTTGATCCGTCCGAGGCGTTCGTGCGTACTGACGGGTAACCCGGTCACCGTCGCCCGGAGATTCATCACATCATCGAGACATGTGGATGCGTTGTCCGCGTACGCGCAGGTCAAGGCCATGCCGCGCGGGCCGGAAAGTCGCTTCAGGACCGATCCGGCGCGGGCCTCGCGTTCCGGCATACGAACGTACTGTTGCCGCGCCGCTTTCCGGCGCGGGACAGTACGCGACACCAGCGGTGCCGTCGACGCCGCCGCTCCCCCGGTCGACCCTGAGGAGAATGCGATGGCTCTACGACTCGCCGACGGAACCGCCTGGTCCGACACGCTCGCCCGCGCGGCGGCCGCCGCACCGGAGGCATTCGGGCCCGAGGTCGACGGCGTCACCACCCTGCACAACCTGGTCTCCGGGCAGTGGCAGGCGGTCGGCACGCCGAGCGCCGTACGCACGCCGATCGACAACACCGTACTGGTCAACCTGCCCCGGTTGGACGCCGACACCGCGCGCGCCGCGGTCGCCCACGCCGCCACCGCGCACCGCGACTGGGCGGCCACCCCGCTCGCCGAGCGCAAGGCGCGTGTCGGCGAGGCGCTGGACGCGCTCACCGCGCACCGCGACCTGCTGGCCATGCTGCTGGTCTGGGAGATCGGCAAGCCGTGGCGGCTCGCCTGCGCCGACGTCGACCGCGCGCTGGACGGCGTCCGCTGGTACGTCGAGGAGATCGACCGGATGCTGGCCGGCGGCCGCGAGCCGCTGCCCGGCCCGGTCAGCAACATCGCTTCCTGGAACTACCCGATGAGCGTGCTGGTCCACGCCGAACTGGTGCAGCTGCTCGCCGGCAACGCGGTCATCGCCAAGACTCCGTCGCAGGGCGGCGCGGTCTGCCTGACGGTGGCGCACGCCCTGATGCGCCGCGCCGGGCTCCCCGCCACCCTGCTCTCCGGCAGCGGCGAGGAACTCTCCGAGGTGCTCGTCCGGGCGCCCGAGATCGGCGCGGTCGCGTTCGTCGGCGGGCGGTCCAACGGCGGCAAGGTGGCCGCCGCGCTGCTCGACACCGACAAGCGGCACTTCATCGAGCAGGAGGGCCTCAACGCCTGGGGCGTCTGGAACTTCTCCCAGTGGGACCTGCTCGCCGCGCACCTGAAGAAGGGCTTCGAGTACGGCAAGCAGCGCTGCACCGCGTACCCCCGGTTCGTGGTCCAGCGCGATCTGGTCGACGAGTTCCTCGACATGTACCTGCCCGTCGTGCGCTCCGTCCGGTTCGGACACCCGCTCGCGGTGGACGAGACCTGGCAGGCCGGCGACCCGCTGCCCGAGCTGGACTTCGGCCCGCTGATCAGCGGCGCCAAGGCCGACGAGCTGCGCCGCAAGGTCGATGAGGCGGTACGCGGCGGCGCCGTGCCGCTGCACCGCGGCAGGCTCGACGGCGCGCCCTTCCTCGACGGGCAGGACACCTCGGCGTACGTGGCGCCGGCGGTGCTGCTCGCCCCGCCCGGCCGGTCCCGGCTGATGCACGCCGAGCCCTTCGGCCCGGTCGACACCATCGTCGTGGTGGACACCACCGACGAGCTGCTGGCCGCCATGAACGCCTCCAACGGCGCGCTGGTGGCCTCGCTGGCCTGCGACGACGAGGAGCTGGCCGGCAAGCTCGCGGTGGACCTCCAGGCGTTCAAGGTGGGCATCAACAAGCCGCGTTCCCGGGGTGACCGGGAGGAGCCGTTCGGCGGCCGGGGCGCCTCCTGGAAGGGCGCCTTCGTCGGCGGCGACCTGCTGGTGCAGGCGGTCACCCAGGGCGGCGACGGCCGGCTCTACGGCAACTTCCCGGACTACAGCAGCTACCCGGCCACCTGAGGCGGCGCTAGCCTCGGTCGATGGCACGGATCGAGCAGATCTCGCTGGGCGTGACCGACGACCGCCGCGCCGGCCGGTTCTGGGCCGCGGCCCTGGGCTACGTGCGTCGGCCGCCGCGCCACGACGGCGACGACTGGGTCGTGGTCGAGCCGCCACCCGGGGTCCCCGGCGCGGCGATCGCGATGGACGTCAGCGACAGCCTGGTGGCCGAGTTCCCCCGCGTCCACCTCGACCTGGACGCGGGGGACCGCGACCTCGACGACGAGGTGGCGCGGCTGGTCGCGCTCGGCGCGCAACGGGTCGACTGGCGGCACTACCCGGCCGAGCCGGAACCGGGCCAACTGCCCTACGTCGTGCTCGCCGACACCGAGGGGAACCGGTTCTGCGTCTCCGGTCACCGCCGGGCCGGGTTCTTCTTCGGCTGACCCGGACGGCGTTCCGCTGCGGCTCGCCGCGACGGCCTTCCTGTGCGGCCCGCCGTGGCGGGTTGCTCCGCGGCCTCGCCGCTCGCCGTGACGGCAATCCTGGAGTCGCCATGGCGAGGTCGCCGTGGCGGGGCCGCCGCCGAGCGCCGGACATGGGCAGGGCCCCCGCACCGGGGGCCCTGCCGATTCACCGTCCTCCGCACCGGAGGTCGGCCCGGTGGCGCCGGGCGACGTTGGTACGCCACCCGGCACCGGTGCGGGTCGTCGCGCGCCGCCGCCGGTGCTGGTACCCGGGCCGGCGCAGCCACGACCGTGGTCTCAGCCCGCCCGGTCTCGCCGGGTGGTCGCGTCCGCCTGCCGGGGCAGGGCACGCCGCGCCGGCCCCTCGGGGCGGGCGGCCAGCGGCACCGTCAGGGTGAGCAGCGCACCGTCCCGCTCAATCGGCGTGGGCCGCCCGAGCCGCCGCACGGTGCGCAGCATCGGGGTGTTCTCCGCCTGGACGTGCAGCACCACGGCCGCGTACCCGGACCGGCCGGCCTGCCCGAGCAGCCGGCGCAGCAGCGCCGACCCGAGCCCACGGTGCTGCCAGTCGTCGCGCACCAGCAGGGCCACCTCGGCCTCGTCGCCCTCACCGAGCAGGTTGGCCATCGCCACCACGGACTCCCCCGCACCGGAGCCGGTCGTCGCCACCAGCGTGGTCCCCCGCCTCGGCTCCAGCAGCCGGCGCATCCGGCTCGGCGACGGCAACGCACCCCCGCCGAGATAGCGGCGCTGGCGGCTGCGCGCCGAGCACGCCTGGTGCAGGTCCACCACGCCGGCCAGGTCGTCGACGGTGGCCGGGCGAACCACCAGCTCCCCGCCGTCGGGCAGCACCAGGGTCACCCGGTCGGCCTCCCGGCGGGCCGCGGTGGCCGCCAGCTCGACCAGCGCCTGCGCCCGGGCGTACTCCGCCGGGGTGAAGCTGGGCGCCCGCCGGCGCAGCTCGTACGACCCGCCGCCCGGGTCGGCCACCAGCATGCTCGCCGCGCCGACCCCGCCGTGCGGGACGGCCGGCGCCGGTCGCCAGGTCACCTCGTCCGCGCCGAGCAGGGCGCGCAGCATCTCCCCGGTCGCGTCCGGGTCCCGGACCAGCCGGGTGGCCAGCCCGAGCACCCGGGTCGGCTGGTCCACCAGGCCACGCGCCTCGCTGCGCGCCACCCAGCAGTCCCGTCCCCGACCCCGTTCCACGGCGGCCACCAGCTCCGCCTCCCCCACCGCGTCCGGCGCGTCGACGAGGAAATCGTCGACCGCCCCGGCCTCGGTGGTGTGCACCTGCACGGTGAGGATGTTGACCCCCCGCAATGCGAGACTCGCCGTGAGCACCGACAGGTAGCCCGGCCGGTCGTCCACGGTGGCTCGAATCCGCCACAGCGCCATGTCTGCTCCCTTCCCCACCTACGACACTGCCGGGTGGCTGTTGCCACGCCGTTGCCCGGCGGTGACACCCCGGGAACCGTTGCGCGTGCTCAGGTGACGCTGGTCACCGAGGGCGCCCCGACCAGGTCGAGCCGGTCGCCGAGGATCACCGCGCCGGCCCGGACCAGCTGGGCCAGCCGGTCCACCTCGGTGGAGTGGAAGGCGGCCGCGGTGAGCGGCTCGGTGTGCTCGCGCGCGACCACCAGCACCAGGCCGTTGCGGCCGAACGGCGCGATCGCGTAGTGGCTGCCGTCGGCGCCGGTCAGTTCCCGCGCCCGCAGCGGGGTCACCTCCGGCAGCGGCGGCGGCTGGGGCGCCCGCCAGCTCGCGTGGCCCACCGTCGCCGTCCCTCCGCCCGTCCGCGAGGCCCAGTCCATCGGGACGACCGCGGCCACCGCCCAGTCGGCGGCGAGCAGCCCGGGTACCGCGTCGACCAGGGTGGCCACCCCGTCGGCGGGGTTCGCGGCGACCTGGGCCAGCAGTTCGGCGTCCTGGCCGGTGGTGGTCGGCGCGCCGATCGCCCGCCAGACGCCGTCCACCCGTACCCCGGGGATGGCGGCCAGACCCGCCAGCAACCGCTCCACCCGGGCGGCGCCCGGCCAGACCACGGTGAAGTCGTCCACCGCCCGCCCGCCGAGCCGTTCCAGGACGACCACCTGGACGATGTCGGCGCCGGAGACGCCGAGCGTCCGGGCCACCTGGCCGAGCGTGCCGGGACGGTCCGGCAGGGTCACCCGAACTCTCAGCAACATGTCTGTCCCTCCGCTGGGCGGGCCGACCGTGGCGGCCGGCAGGCTGGGCACCAGCCTGCCGGGTGACCATTTCGCCCCTGTTGCAGCGGCATGTCCCGGGGGCAAATCCCCGGCTTGACAAGAAAGCTGAGCTGCCATCAACTATTCGGATGACCGATCCGGCCGTCGACGCGCTCCGGCCGGGAAGTTCTCCGGCCGCCCCCGACACCGTGCCCACCGCCGCCGGGCGGGACGGGTCCCCCCGGGGGCTGGACCTCGACCGGCTCGCCGGCTACCTGGCCACCCACCGGCCCGAGCTGGCCGACAGGCCGCTGTCGGCCACCCTGATCGCCGGGGGCAAGTCGAACCTGACCTACCTGCTGCGCGCCGGCGAGCAGGAGCTGGTGCTGCGCCGCCCCCCGCTGGGGCACGTGCTGGCCACCGCGCACGACATGGCCCGCGAGTTCCGGGTGATCTCCGCCCTCGCGCCCACCGACGTGCCGGTCCCGGCGGCACTGCTGCACTGCGCCGACACCGACGTGATCGGCGCGCCGTTCTACCTGATGGAGCGGGTCCGCGGCGAGGTGTTCCGCAGCCGCGCCCAGACCGACCCGCTCTCCCCCGAGCAGCGGCGCGACCTGGCCCTGGCGATGATGGACACCCTCGCCGCCCTGCACACCGTCGACCCCGCCACGGTCGGGCTCGCCGACTTCGGCCGCCCCGAGGGCTACCTCGGCCGGCAGGTACGTCGCTGGGCCGGCCAGCTCGACCGGTCCCGCAGCCGTCCGCTGCCCGGCATCGATGAGCTGCGCGACCTGCTCGGCGGCACCGTTCCGGAGGGCGCCAACGCCGGGCGGATCGTGCACGGCGACTACCGGCTGGACAACCTCCTCGCCACCGTCGACCCGGTGTCGGTGCGCGCCGTGCTCGACTGGGAGATGGCCACCCTCGGCGACCCGCTGGCCGACCTCGGCCTGCTGCTGACCTACTGGGACGTGCTCGGCGACAGCGACCTCGCCGCCGGCAACCCGGTCGCCGACGGCCTCGGCCCGCGCGCCGGCTTCCCCACCGGCGCCGAGCTGATCGCGCGGTACGCCGGCCGCAGCGACGTGGACGTCGGGCCGCTGCACTGGCACGTCGCGCTCGGCTGCTTCAAGCTCGCGGTGATCTGCGAGGGCATCCACTACCGGCACACCCTCGGGCAGACGCTCGGCCCCGGCTTCGACCGGATCGGCGACATGGTGGCCCCGCTGGTCGAGCACGGCCTGCGCGCAGCCCGGGAGCGGTGACGACGGCGGATCCCCCGCCCGCCCCCGCCGAGCCGCTGGAGCCGAGCCCGGCCCGCCAGCTCCGCCTGCGCGACCACCCCGACGAGGCCCACGGGGCAGCCCGCACCACGCGCACGCTCGGCCACCCGCCCCCGCACGCCCCACCCCACACGTCACCTACGCCCCACGCCCGACGCCCCACGCCCCAGGCCGACGCCGGACGGCTTACCCCCCACGCCCGACGGCTTACGCCCCACACCCCACGCCCGTCGCCGTCGCCCGACGGCCCACGCCCGACGCCCCGCGCCCCGCGCCCCACGCCCCACGCCTGCACTTTCAGAGAAAGCGTGGCTATTCGGCCGCGAATAGCCACGCTTTCTCCGAAAGTGCGCGCATTTAGGGGGGGGCGGCGCGGGTGACGGCGCGGCGCCCGGTGGTGGGAAGCGCCGCGCGCTGGGGGGTCAGGCGGAGGCGCGGTGGATGAGTTGGGTGTCGAGGAGGATGTGGGGGGCGGGGATCTCGTCGCCGCGGATGCGGGCCACCAGCAGCCGCGCCATCTGGCGACCCATCTCCTCGACCGGCTGGAAGACGGTGGTCAGCGGCGGGTCGGCCTGCCGGGCGATCGGGGCGTCGTCGAAACCGATGACGGCGACGTCCTCGGGCACCCGACGCCCCGCCTCGCGCAGGGTACGCAGCGCGCCGAACGCCATCAGGTCGGAGGCGACGAAGACCGCGTCCAGGTCGGGGCAGACCTCCAGCAGCCGGCGCATCGAGGCGGCGCCGCTGCCCTCGCTGAAGTCCCCGTACGCGATCATGCGGGGGTCGACCTCGGCCCCGGCGGCCCGGACGGCGTCCCGGTAGCCGGCGAGGCGGGCCAGGCCGGCGCCCATGTCCTGCGGGCCGGCGATGGTGGCGATCCGGCGCCGGCCCCGCTGGGCCAGGTGCTCCACCGCATGCCGGGCGCCGCCGACGTTGTCCACGTCGACGAACCAGGACGGTCGCGCCCCGGGCTGGAGCATCCGCGCGGGCCGGCCGCCGAGCACGGTCGGCAGGTCGCGCTCCTCAAGCAGCGTGGGCAGCGGGTCGGAGTCGTGCAGCGACAGCAGCAGCACCCCGTCCACGTGCTGGTTGGTCAGGTGGTGCTCGACCCGTTCCCGCTCGATCGGGGACTGCACCATGGCCAGCCAGAGCTGCAGCGGCGTCTCCAGCAGCCCGGAGCTGACGCCTCGGACGATGCCGGCGAAGAACGGCTCGGTGAAGACCCGGTCGCCGGACTCGGAGACCACCAGGGCCACCGAGTCGGTCCGCTGGGTGACCAGCGCCCGGGCGGCCCGGTTCGGCACGTACCCCAGCTCCGCGATGGCCTGCTGGACGGCGGCCCGAGCCTCCGGGCTGACCTGCGGCGAGCCGTTGACGACCCGGGAGACCGTGCCGCGCCCGACGCCCGCGCGGGCGGCGACCGCGTCGAGGGTCGGGCGCCCGAGCGACCGGGTGCGCTGCGTTGTCATCGTGTGCTCCTCCGACGTCGGGCGGATCCGCGCCACCCGTGGGGAGCGGGTGGGCGCGGAGCCGCCCGGAGAACTGGCTGGCCTTCGCCTATTGTGCGGCCAGACCGTTACGTCGGATCACCTCGGCGTACCACCTGGCGCTGGACTTGGGGATACGGGCCTGGCTGTCGTAGTCGATCCAGACCATCCCGAACCGCTTGGTGTAGCCCCAGGCCCATTCGAAATTATCCATCAGCGACCAGGCGAAGTACCCGTGCAGGGGCACCCCGGCGTTGATCGCCTCGTGCGCCGCCCGCAGGTGGGCGTCGAAGTACGCCAGCCGGTCGACGTCGTCGACCTGCCCGTCGATGACCGCGTCGACGAAGGCGGAGCCGTTCTCGGTGACGTAGAGCGGCAGGTCGGTGTACTCCTCGTGGACCCGGCGCAGCGTCTCGGTCAGGCCGGGGGCGTCGATCTCCCAGTTCATGTCGGTGACCGGCACGCCCCGGGTGACGAACCGGACGTCCTCGCTGCCCGGCCAGCACGACGGCGCCCGCCAGTACGGCTCCGGCTCGGCCCCCTCGACCGGGGCGGCGACCACGTGCCGGCTGTAGTAGTTGACGCCGACCAGGTCCAGCGGGGTGGAGATGACCGCCAGGTCGCCGTCGCGTACGTGCCCGAAGTCGGTCACTTCGCGCAGGTCGGCGGTGAGGTCGGTCGGGTACGACCCGCGCAGCACGGGGTCGAGGAAGAACCGGTTGGCCAGCGCGTCGATCCGCCGGGCCGCGTCGACGTCGGCGGGCGCGTCGCTGGCCGGGGTGACCGGGTAGAGGTTGACGGTGATGCCGAGCTGGGCCTGCGGCCGGGATGCCCGCAGCGCCTGCACCGCCAGCCCGTGGCCGAGCATCAGGTGGTGCCCGGCGCGGACGGCGTCCGCCCCGTCGGAGCGGCCGGGCGCGTGCACGCCCGAGCCGTAGCCGAGGAACGCCGAGCACCAGGGCTCGTTCAGCGTCGTCCAGTACGTCACCCGGTCGCCGAGGGCGTCCGCGACGAGTTCGGCGTAGTCGGCGAACCGGCCGGCGGTGTCCCGGGCCGGCCAGCCGCCGGCGTCCTCCAGCGGCTGGGGCAGGTCCCAGTGGTAGAGGGTCAGCCAGGGCTCGATGCCGTGCCCCAGCAGCTCGTCGACGAGTCGCCGGTAGAAGTCCAGGCCCTCGGCGTTGGCCGGGCCCGAGCCGCCCGGCTGCACCCGCGGCCAGGACACCGAGAACCGGTACGACTTCAGGCCCAGCTCGGCCATCAGCCGGACGTCCGACGGCATCCGGTGGTAGTGGTCGCAGGCCACGTCACCGGTGTGCCCGGCGACCACCCGCCCCTCGGTGTGGCTGAACGTGTCCCAGATCGACGGGGTCCGGCCACCCTCGGTGGCCGCCCCCTCGATCTGGTACGCGGCGGTCGCCGCGCCCCACAGGAAGCCGGGCGGGAAGATCAGTTCCGGCCCCTGGTCGAGTACGCCGACTGCGGGCGGGTGGTCTGGGTTGCTCACGACTTGACGGCACCTTCCATGATCCCGCCAATGATCTGGCGGCCGAACAGGGCGAACACGAGCACCAACGGCACGGTACCGATGGCGGTCGCGGCGAACACCTGCGAGTAGTCGGTGTAGTAGGCGTACGAGAGGAACGCCAGGGACACCTGCAGGGTCGGATTCTCCGGGGTGAGCACGGCGTACGGCCACAGGTAGGAGTTCCAGGTCTCCATGAAGGTGAGCAGGCCGAGCACGGCCGCGGCCGGGCGCAGCGCGGGCAGCACGATGTTCCAGTAGATCCGGAAGGTGCTGGCCCCGTCGACCCGGCCGGCCTCGATCAGCTCGTCGGAGATGGCCTGGGTGGCGTACTGCCGCATCATGAACACGCCGAAGGCGCTGGCCAGGAAGGGCACGGTCACCGCGTAGAGGGTGTCGTACCAGCCGAGGTCCTGGATCATGCCCCAGAGCGGGATGAGGCCCAGCTGGGTCGGGATCATCATGGTCACGATGATCGACAGCAGCAGGGCGTTGCGGCCCCGGAAGCGCAGCTTGGCGAAGGCGAAGCCGGCCAGCGACCCGGTGATCACCACCGAGACGGTCACCACCCCGGCCACGATCACCGAGTTGAGCAGGCCGGTGAGGAAGTTCGCCGCGTCGTTGTCGAGCACCCGGCCGAAGTTGTCGCCGAACGAGCCGCCCGGGGTGACCGGCGGCGGCACGTCGTTGATCGAGTCCAGGCTGCGGGTGGCGATGACGACCATGTAGTAGAAGGGGTAGATCGAGAAGAGCACCGCCAGCACGAGGGCGACGTACATCAGCGGGCTGGTGCGCCAGAGGCGCTGGGACGCGGAGTTCACTCGGTCGCTCCTCACTTGACCGTGCGGCGGACGAGCAGGAAGTTGACCAGCGAGACCAGGGCGATCATGACGAACATCGCCCAGGCCACGGCGGCGCCGTACCCGGCGGTGTTCAGGTTCTCGATACCCAGTTCGTACATGTACATGGCCAGGGTCTGGAACTCGCGCTGGTCGCCGCCGATGATGTTGCCGTTGGCGAAGACGAGCGGCTCGGTGAAGAGCTGGAGCCCGCCGATGGTGGAGAGGGTGACCACGAAGACGAAGGTCGGCGTGAGCATCGGCAGGGTGATCCGCCAGAACTGCTTCCACTGGTTGGCGCCGTCGATGGCCGCCGCCTCGTAGAGGTCCTTGGGGATGGCCTGCATGCCGGCCAGCAGGATGAGCGTGTTGTAGCCGGTCCACCGCCAGTTGACCATGGAGGCGATGGCGGTCCAGGAGCTCCACCGCTGCGCGTCCCAGTCCACCGCGTCGATCCCGACCAGGCCGAGCACCCAGTTGATCAGGCCGAAGTCGCGCTGGAAGAGCATGCCGAAGACGATCGCCACGGCGGCGACCGACACCACGTTCGGCATGAAGATGGCCATCCGGAAGAACGTCCGGGCGCGCAGGAAGGCGCGGTTGAGCAGGGTCGCCAAAAAGAGCGCGAGCAGCAGCTGCGGGATCGTCGAGAGCAGGAAGATGCCGAAGGTGTTGACCGTGGCGTTCCAGAAGTACCCGTCGGTGAACAGCCGGGTGTAGTTGTCCACGCCGATGAAGCTGTGCTCGCCGATCAGGTTCCAGTTGTGCAGCGACATCCAGGCGGTACGCAGCATCGGGTAGAACCCGAAGATGCCGAAGATCACGAAGAACGGGGCGATGTAGAGGTACGGGGAGAGCTTGAGGTCGAGGCGGTTGAGCGACAGCGTCCGGCTGCGGCGCCGGGCGGGTGGGGGCGGTGACGCCGTGGGTGACGGCGGCGCGGTCGTGGCCGACAGGCTCATGCGGGATCCTTTCCCGGCGCCGGCGGGGCCGGTGAGGCGGGCGGTACGTGCAACGGGACGCGGCCGGTGGCGCCCGGGAGACCCGGACGCCACCCGCCGTGGTGGGTCAGTGCTCAGAAGGCGCCCTGGGTCTTGGCGTCCTTGACGTACTGCTCCCAGGCCTTGTCCCTGGTCGACTGCCCGCTCTCGTAGGACCGCAGCGCCGGCTCGAAGGCGTTCTCCTTCACCGCCTGGTGCTTCGGACCGAGGTGCAGCGGCTGGATCTTGGAGACGCTGTCACCGAAGATCTTGCCGGTCGGGGCGTTGTTGAAGTACTCGTTGGTGTAGGCGAGGAACTCCGGGTTCTTCAGCGCCTCCAGGTTGGTCGGCAGCGGGCCCTTGGCCTTGAAGGCCGCCACCTGGCTCTGCGCGTTGGTCAGGTACTCGGCGAGCTTCGCCGCCTCCTTGGGGTACTTGCTCTGGGTCGGCACGGCGAGCCAGGAGCCGCCCCAGTTGCCCGCGCCGCCGGGGACCGGCGCCACGTCCCACTTGCCCTTGTTCTCCGGGCCGGAGTTCTCCTGCACGATGCCGAGCATCCAGGACGGGCAGAAGGTCGCGGCGAAGGTGCCCTGCTTGAAGCCGGCCGACCACTCCGGCGACCAGGTGGCCGTCTCGGCGGTGATGTTGGCGTCGGCCATCGCGATCGCGGTGTCCCAGGCGCTCTTCACCGAGGCGCTGCTGTCGGCGACGACGTTGTCGTCCTTGTCGTAGAACAGGTCGCCGCCCTGCTGGAACATCACCGCGCTGGAGGCGGTGGTCACCGAGTCGAGCATGCCCTTGCCGCTGGCCGCCCGGTACTTCTTGCCGGTCTCGATGAAGGCGTTCCAGTCCGGCCAGAGGGCCGCGACCTGGTCGCGCTCGACGGGGAGCTTGGCGGCCTGGAAGAGGTCGCGCCGGTAGCAGACGGCGAGGCTGCCGACGTCGGTGGGCAGGCCGATCAGCCGGCCGTCCGGCGCCTTGCCCAGCTCCCACTTCCAGGGCAGGTACTCGCTGCTGTGGTCCTTGGCGACCAGCTTGCCGAGGTCGGCCCAGTTCGCCGGGTTCGCCTTGAACTCGTTGAGGATGCCCTCCTCCAGGGCGACCACGTCGGCCGCGCCCTTGCCGGTGGCCAGCGCCCGGACGATCTTCGGCCGGTACTCGTTGAGCTGCGCGGTCTTGCGCAGCTCGACCTTGATGCCGGTGTCCTTCTCGTACTGCTTGACGATCTCGTCGTAGCCGAATTCGCCGAAGGTGTCCACGACCAGCTTGGCGGGCTTCCCGCCGGACGCCGTGGCGTCGTCGTCGTCCTTGCCGCAGGCCGCGAGACCGCCGAGTGCGGTGACCGCGGCCAGGGCGGCGGCCGCGAGGCGGGTACGCCGCGTGGTGACGCTCATCCTGACCCCTCTTTCAGTGGTGAGGCTGGGTTTGGGTGTGGTGGGGGGTGATCTGCGCGCTCCCGCCGCCCGGCGGACCGGGTGGGCCCGGGCGGTGTGCCAGGTGATCCGCGCCACGCCCTGGGAACGCTCCCATGAGATTGCCGGGAGGTGTCAGGGGTGTCAATAGACCGATGGGAGCGTTCCCAGATCGTTACGGCCGATGCCCTCGACCGGTCCTCAGCGGAGGGAGGGGATCAGCAGAGGTGACGCAGCAGCGTGCTGGCCCGCCCCGGGTCGAACCGGGCGGGATCGAAGCCGTCGCCCACCCACTCCCGCATTGCCGCGTGCTCCCGGTGCCGCGGGTCGGCGAGCGCGGCGAGCAGGAGCAGGTAGCCGGACGGTCCACCGACGTCCTCCGGCGGGCAGGCGCGCTCGCCGTCCAGGCAGGACGGGTACCGCACCTCCGGGTCGGCGGTGAAGGCGTCCTCCACCACCAGGTCGTGCTCCCACCAGTCGCCGAAGTCGTACGTGTAGCGGAACCTGCTGCCCTTGCCGAGGACCGCGTCGAGCCGGACCTCCAGCTCGTCGCGGAGCGACAGCTCGCCGTCCGGGTCCGGCGCGCCGTACTGCAGCCCGTCGATCTCGAACGAGTGCAGGTGGCAGTCGCGCCACCCCATGGCGTGCTGCACCACCCGGTGCAGCCGGTCGAGGGTGTAGCCGCCGGGCACCAGCACCCGCCGCCAGACCGGCGGCCGGACCCCGGCGAGGGACATCTTCAGCTGGAAGATCTGACGTGGCATGCTGCCCCCTCCTCCCACCGCATAGGCTGCCGGCATGATCTGCCGAGCCTGCCGGGAGCGGCGGCACGACGACTGTCCCGGCCGGAAGTGGTGCGACTGCCAGCACCGTACCCCCGGACCCATCCCTCCGGTCACCGGTCCGGCCGGCGAATGACCGTCGGAAGCCCGATCCGCCGGATCTGGCCGACGCCGGCCACCCCGCCCCTGGACGACGCCGAGCTGACCGCCCTCTACGGTCGCGCCGACCGCCCGCACCTGCGGGTCAACTTCGTGGCCAGCCTCGACGGCGCGGTCACCCTGGACGGCTACTCCGCCGGGCTCTCCGGCGGGCCGGACAAGCGGGTCTTCGGGCTGCTCCGGATGCTCTGCGACGGGCTGCTGGTGGCCGCCGGCACGCTGCGGCACGAGGGCTACCGCGCGGTGCGGCTCAGCGAGCCGCGCCGGGCCTGGCGGCGCGAGCGGGGGCTGCCCGAGTACCCCACCCTGGTGGTCGTCTCCGGGTCGCTGGACCTCGACCCGGCGCAGGCCGCGTTCGCCGACGCGCCGGTGCGGCCCGTCGTGCTGACCCACGCCGACGCCGAGCCGCCCCCGGGGCTGACCGACGTCGCCGAGCTGGTCCGCTACAGCGACGAGCGGGTGGACCTCGCCGCCGGCCTGGCCGAGCTGCGGCGGCGGGGGCTGGAGCAGGTGCTCTGCGAGGGCGGCCCGCACCTGTTCGGCGCGCTCACCGCCGCCGACCTGGTCGACGAGCTCTGCCTGACCGTCGCCCCGCTGCTCGCCGGGGCGGGCCCCGGCCGGATCACCGCCGGCGATCCGGGCGCGCCCCGGGAGCTGCCGCTGCGGCACGTGCTCGCCGCCGACGACGGCGTGCTGATGCTGCGCCACGCCCGGGACGCCGCCGGGCCGCCGCCCGCCGGAGCCGCCCCGCCCGCCTAGCTGTCCGCCGGGGCCGCCGGGTCCGCCGGCCACCGCGCGTGCCCCGGCCGCGCCGGGCCGTCCCCCGGCCGCCACCGACGGGGTACGCGGGCAGTCCGCCCCGGCCACGACGACGGGCGCGGGCACGCCGTCGGCGTACCCGCGCCCGTGGCACGAGCCGTGCTCCCCGGCGGGTGGCAGAGGAATCCGCCCGCCGGAGGCTCAGCCGGTCAGTTGACGCTCACGGCCGACCAGGCGGCGGCGACCGTGTTGTACTCGACGCTGCCCGCGCCGTACAGGTCCCGGGCGGCCGACAGGGTGGCGGTGCGCGCCCCGGCGTAGTTGGTCCGCGAGGTCATGTAGGTGGTCAGCGCGCGGTACCAGATGGCGCCGGCCTTGGCGTTGCCGATGCCGGCCACGGTGCTGCCGTTGCAGGTCGGGCTGGTGCCGTACGACGAGGAGCCGCTGCCGACCGCGAGCAGGTAGAAGAAGTGGTTCGCCACGCCGGAGGAGTGGTGCACGTCCAGCCGGCCGACGCCGCTGGACCAGCAGTCGGCGGACGAGCCGTCCTTGGAGGGCTTGTCCATGTAGCGCAGCGGGACGCCGCTGCTGCGCAGCTTCTCACCGATCAGGTAGTCACCCGGGTCGCTGCTGTTCGCGGCGTAGAACTCCACCAGGGTGCCGAAGATGTCGCTGGTGGCCTCGTTCAGACCGCCGGACTCGCCGCTGTAGCGCAGGCCGGCCGTGTTGCTGGTGATGCCGTGGGTCATCTCGTGCCCGGCCACGTCCAGCGAGGTCAGCGGGTACCAGCCGGAGCCGCCGTCGCCGTACGTCATGCAGAAGCAGGAGTCGCTCCAGAAGGCGTTGGCGTAGTTGCTGCTGTAGTGCACCCGGCTGTACGCGCCGACCCCGTCGTTGCGGATGCCGCTGCGGCCGTGGGTGCTCTTGTAGTAGTCCCAGGTCTTCTGCGCGCCGTACGCCGCGTCGGCGGCGGCCGTCTGCCGGTTGGCCAGGGTGCCGTCGCCGAAGACGTTGCCGGCGTTGGTGACCAGGGTGCCGGTGCCGCTGGTGCCCCCGTTGAGGTCGTAGGTGCGGTGGTTGCCGCGGGTGGCGTCGGCGAGCTGCCACGTGCCGCCGGCGGCCGTGCTGCCCACGGTCACCGAGCCGGAGTGGAAGGTGTTGCCGGTGCCGTCGCGCTGCACGCCCTCCCACGAGTCGCGGACCGCGCCGGTGGTGGCGTCGACCAGCACGTGCAGCTCGCTCGGGGTGCTGTCGGCGTAGGTGCCGCCGACCACCACCTCGTACGCCAGCGCGGTGCCGGCCTGGTCGGCGTCGTGCACCAGCTGGGCGCCGGAGACGGTGCGACCGGTGGCGGTGGACGCGGCGAGCGCGACCCGGCCGGCGGCGGCCCTGCTCAGCTTCGCCCTCGGGGCGCGCCGCGGGGCGGCGGTCAGGCTCTGGCTGGCGCCCCGCCAGGCGTTGCCCTTGCCGAGGTGCACCACGACGTCACCGCCGAGCACCGGCAGGCCGTCGGAGTAGCGGTTGAGCCGGACGTGTTCGGTGCCGTCGGCGTCGGTGGCGACCTGACGCAGGGTGAAGCTCTGGCCGTCCGCCGCGAGCCCGGCGCCCGAGTGCGCCTTGAGCTGGGCGACCGCCCGGGTGAACGGGTCACCGGAGACGCCGGGCGCCGCCGCGGCGGCGGTCGGCACCGTGGCGGCGGTGGCCAGGAGAGCGGCCGTGGCCAGGCCGCTCAGCAGGGTGGTTCGACGCATACGTTCTGCCTCCACAGGGACAGCCGGAGGGGGTCCGGCTGACGGGACCCGGGCGGGGGTCGACCCGGGCCGGCCATGGAAGACCGCAGGGTACGGCCATGGCGACAGCCATCGAAGAACGGAAGATCCTCGATGAATGCTGTGGCTATTCTGGACCCAGGCGGCCCTTCTCTGTCACGACTTCCGGCCGAGGTTTTTTCCGGAACTTTTCAGGTTCCGCCCGTCGCCCGCGGCGTCGTCGACTCCGGTCCGCGCCGCACGTGCAGGCCCTAACCTGGGCAGATGGGGCTTCCTCCGCCGGTCGACGCCACCGGGGCGCAGCGACCCGGCCCACCGCTGCTGGCCGGCGCCCTGCTGACCACCAGCGGCCTGGTGGACCTGCTGTCCGCGTGGGCCACCACGAGCGTCGACCCGTTCGTCGTGTCGACCGGCCGGGGCATGTACCTCGTCGACATCACCGGCTGGGCCTGGCTGCACGTCGCGATCGGCGCGGCGGTCACGCTCGCGGGCCTGGCGGCGGCCACCGGACGCCGGGGCACGACATTGGTCGCCCTCGGCTGCGCCACCCTGAGCGCCGTCGTCGACCTGCTGCTGTTCCCGTACGCGCCGGTCCCCGCGCTGCTGGTGGTGGGGCTCGACGCCGCGGTCCTGCGACTGCTGCTGCGACACCGTCGCACGGGCCGGGTCACGGGTGGGCTCAGCGGGCCTCGCAGACCCGGCCCGTCATCGCCGGATCCCCCTCCCTGGTCGCCGACCAGATCGGATTGACCATGAGGGCCAGCGGCGGGGCCTGCCAGGCGGCGCCCAGCCGTTGCAGCAGGCCGTACTCCCGCCGGGGCATCTCCACCGGCTCGCCCGCCAGGAAGGCGACCACCCGGTCCTCCACCGCCCGCTCGCCCACCAGGCCGCCGTGCAGCGCGGGCTGCTGGTAGACCGGGACGCGGCTGTACTCCCCGGGCGGCGCCTCCGCGGCGCTGATCGTCGGCAGGAAGGCGATCATCCGGACGCCGGGTACCGGGCAGAGGGTGCGGTTGCGGTAGAACGGCGCGTTGCTCAACACCGACCGCACGAACGAACTGTCGGGGTGGTCCTTCACCGCCAGGGGCAGGTTCGCCAGCCAGAACATGACGCGCAGCTCCCAACCGGCCGCCACTCCCCACCCGGCGTGTCCGGGCGGTGGGTAGTAGGTCCGGCCGGCCTGCACCAGCGGACTGAACATCACCACCGTGGTCACCGGGCCGCGGGGCAGCCGCTCCAGGTAGGTGCGGGCCACCATGGAACCCTCGCTCTGCCCCACCAGGGCCACCGGGCGTCCGGTGCGCCGGTGCACCGACTCGACCTGATCGGCGAGCAGGGCGCTGCTGGAGTCCAGTGACCGGTGGGTCGCCTCGGGCGGGTACGGCAGGGGCCGACCCTGCGCGTCCAGGCCACGGTAGGAGAAGCGCTCGACCCGCGGGTCGGCGGCAGGAGTCCCGTCCCAGCTCGAGTTGTGCCCGCCCAGGACGATCACCGCGTGCGGCACCCGGTCGGGCAACCGCTCGCTGAGCACCGGTGGCCGCCACTGCCCCTGCCCGCCACCGGCCGCGAAACCGATGAACGCCTGGGCCCAGATGGCGCCGGCCAGGGCGAGCGCGATCGCGATCGGGCCGACCGGCACCCGCGCCCAGCGCCGGACCGGCGCCGTCGCGGCGGCCACGGTGCGCTGCCAGAGCAGCCCGTTCGCCACGCCGGCCAGACCGGCCACCAGCACCGTCCACCACCCGGGGGTACTGGAGATCACCGCGCCGGCCAGGGTCAGCACCACGAAGTTCAGCGACGCCCAGCCGAACAGCTCGATCGTCGGCAGCCCCTTCCACCACCGGCTCACCACCCCGGCCCGGAGCAGGAAGGGCGCGAGCGCCAGCATCGGGCCGAGCGAGGCGAACAGGTACCACGACAGCGCCACCGCCGAGAAGGCGACGGAGAGCGCGGCCCACGGCGAGATGACCGCCGCGGCGAGCGCCGCGACCTCCAGGTTGCGCCGGACCAGCCAGCCCCAGGAGGGCCGCGGCAGCCCGACGGGCCAGGCCAGCGCGGTCAGCCCGGCGGAGAGCACGCCCCGGAGCACGGTCAGCAGCAGCAGGCCGAGCAGGAACATCTCCCACGAGTTGTGGTAGACCAGCAGCCAGCGCAGGTCGTGGTACGAGTCGTACGGCCAGACGGCGGTGGCCTGCGGGGCCAGGCCCCGGGCGGCGTGCAGGCCGACGCCGACCAGCAGCGCCTCCTCCAGCAGCGGAGGCAGCGCGGCGAGGCCGAGCAGCCCGACCAGTCGGCCTCGTGTCGTCCCCACGGCATCCCTCGCTCTCGCGGCCCCCCGATGCTCTCGCGGATCCCGCCCCTCGGTGGCGGAATCGCGCGGACGAGCGGGACGCACCGTGGTCGCGCCGTCCCGCAGCGCGACGGGCCGCGACGACGGCGCGTGGCGTCCGCCGCGTCGCGTGGCACCGTGTCGTACTCCTCGGGCAGGATGCAGGGCGTGCGCCCTGACCCAGACGAGCAGCTGACCGGAGTCCCCCGATGACCGACGACCTGCTCGACGGCCCGGGCCAGCCGGTCGGCCGGGTGCTCGGCACCGCCGACGCCACCCCGCTGCAGTTCTGGACCGCCGTCTCCCCCGACAGCTACCTCCAGCTCGACGACGTGGTCGTCACCCGGCGCGAGCTGCCCGACCGGGAGCCGGTCACCATCGCCGGGGTGGTCACCCAGGTCCGCGCCCGGCACGAGGGCGCCCAGTTCGACTCGGACGTCTTCGCCATCGCCGACGGCACCCTCCCCGCCCAGGTGCAGGAGGCCGCCGAGATCACCACGACCCGGGTCGACCCGGAGTTCTACGTGCCGCCCGCGCCGGGCGCGGCGGTCTACCGGGCCGAGGGCGACGCCCGGGCGCGGGCGCTGCACTTCGACCGGATGGAGCGGCGCATCCCGATGGGCATGGGCCGTGACGGCGTCCCGGTCTACCTCAACGCCGACTTCCTCGACGGCAGCCGGGGCGCGCACGTCTCCATCTCCGGCATCTCCGGCGTGGCCACGAAGACCAGCTTCGCCACCTTCCTGCTCTACTCGGTCTTCCGCTCCGGGGTGCTCGGCGGCGACGCGGTCAACGCCAAGGCGCTGATCTTCAACGTCAAGGGCGAGGACCTGCTCTTCCTCGACCACCCCAACGCCCGGCTCGACGACCCGACCCGGGCCGCGTACGCGAAGCTCGGGCTGGACGCCGGCGCCTTCCCCGACGTGCGGGTCTACGCCCCGCCCCGGGTCGGCGACTCCGCCGGCACCCCGGACGTGAGCAGCCGGCTCACCGGCGTGGACAGCTTCTACTGGACGCTGAGCGAGTTCTGCGCCGACCGGCTCCTGCCGTACGTCTTCGCCGACGCCGACGACGAGCGCCAGCAGTACACGATGGTGGTCCACTCGGTCGCCGCCCACCTGGCCCGCTACGCCCAGCCCGCGGACGGCGGGGTGAGCGTCGACGGGGTCCGGCTGGGCTCGTACGCCGACCTGGTCGACCACATCGTCGAGCAGCTCAACGACGACGAGACCCGCAGTGACTGGGCGGGCAGCGCGGTCGGCCTCGGCACGGTCAACGCCTTCGCCCGCCGGCTGATCGGCAGCAAGAAGGACCTGGGCCGGCTGATCCGCGGCGACCTGGCCACCCGCCGCCCGCACAGCATCAACACCGCCGAGAGCGCCCAGGTCACCGTGGTCGACCTGCACAACCTGCCGGACCGCGCGCAGCGCTTCGTGGTCGGCGTGACGCTCAAGAGCGAGTTCGAGCGCAAGGAGAAGTCCGGCACCGCCAAGCCGCTGCTCTTCGTCGTCCTCGACGAGCTCAACAAGTACGCCCCGCGCGAGGGCTCCTCCCCGATCAAGGAGGTGCTGCTCGACATCGCCGAGCGGGGCCGCTCCCTCGGGGTGATCCTGATCGGCGCGCAGCAGACGGCGAGCGAGGTGGAGCGGCGGATCGTCACCAACTCGGCGATCCGGGTGGTCGGCCGGCTCGACCCGGCCGAGGCGTCCCGCCCCGAGTACGGCTTCCTCCCGCCGGCCCAGCGCCAGCGGGCGCTGCTGGCGAAGCCGGGCACCATGTTCGTCAACCAGCCCGACATCCCGGTCCCGCTCTGCCTGGAGTTCCCCTTCCCGGCCTGGGCGACCCGGGTCTCCGAGGCGGGCCGGCCGCCCTCGCAGACGCTGCGCTCGATCACCCAGTCGGCCGACCCGTTCGCGGTGGTCGGCTCGGGCGCCGGCGACGACGACATCCCGTTCTAGGGAGCGCGCACCCATGAAGATCCTGCACACCTCCGACTGGCACGTCGGCAAGGTGCTCAAGGGGCAGTCCCGCGCCGACGAGCACAAGCAGGTGCTGGCCGGGGTCATCGAGATCGCCCGCGACGAGCGCCCCGACCTGGTGATCGTCGCCGGTGACCTCTACGACACCGCCGCCCCGAGCCCGGAGGCGACCCGGCTGGTCACCCGGGCGCTGACCGCGCTGCGCCGCACCGGCGCCGACGTGGTGGCGATCGGCGGCAACCACGACAACGGCCAGGCCCTGGACGCGCTGCGCCCGTGGGCCGAGGCGGCCGGCATCACGCTGCGCGGCGGCGTCCGGGAGAACCCGGCCGAGCACGTCATCGAGGGCACCACCCGCGACGGCGAGCGCTGGCAGCTCGCCGCGCTGCCGTTCCTCTCCCAGCGGTACGCCGTGCGCGCGGTGGAGATGTACGAGTTGACCGCCGCCGAGGCCACCCAGACGTACGCCGACCACCTGGGCCGGGTCCTCGCCCGGCTCACCGAGGGGTTCACCGAGTCCGACCGGGTGCACCTGGTCACCGCCCACGTCACCGTGGTCGGCGCGACCACCGGCGGCGGCGAGCGGGACGCGCACACCGTGCTCGGCTACGCCGTCCCGGCGACGGTCTTCCCGGGCAACGCCCACTACGTGGCGCTGGGCCACCTGCACCGCTCGCAGCGGGTGATCGGGCCCTGCCCGGTCCGCTACAGCGGCAGCCCGCTGGCGGTCGACTTCGGCGAGCAGGAGAACGTGCCCTCGGTGACGCTGGTGGAGGTCACCGCGCAGACCGCCGCGCAGGTCCGCGAGGTGCCGGTGCCGGCGGCGGTGCCGCTGCGCACGGTGCGGGGCACCCTCGCCCAACTGGCCGAACTGACCCCGCCCGAGGGCTGGCTGCGGGTGTTCGTCCGCGAGCACCCGCGGGCCGGCCTGCGCGAGGAGGTGCAGGAGCTGCTCCCCCGGGCGCTGGAGATCCGGATCGACCCGGAGCTGGTCCCGGCCCCGGGCAGCGGCACCCGGGTCGCCCAGCGGGCCGGCCGCTCCCCCCGGGAGCTGTTCGCCGACTACCTGGACAGCCGGGGCCACGACGACGACGGCGTGCGGGAGCTCTTCGACGAGCTCTTCGAGGAGGTCGAGCGCTGATGCGTCCGATGCGGCTGGACATGGCGGGCTTCACCGTCTTCCGGGACGAGACCACGGTCGACTTCACCGACGCCGACTTCTTCGCCCTGGTCGGCCCGACCGGCTCGGGCAAGTCGACGGTGCTCGACGCGATCTGCTTCGCCCTCTACGGCACGGTGCCCCGCTGGGGCGGCACGCGGGGCCTGGCGAACGCGCTCGCCCCGTCGGCCACCGAGGCGCGGGTCCGGCTGGTCTTCGAGTCCGCCGGTTCCCGCTACGTGGCCACCCGGGTGGTCCGCCGCGACGGCCGGGGCAACGTCAAGACGGCCAACGCCGGGTTGCAGCTCATGCCGGCCGGCTTCGACGTCACCAAGCTCGACACCGGGCTGAGCCCGGAGGACCTGGGCGAGGTGGTCGCCGGGACGCCGGCCGAGATGGAGCAGGCGGTGCTGGAGGCGGTTGGCCTGCCGTACGAGCAGTTCACCTCCTGCGTGCTGCTGCCGCAGGGGCAGTTCGCCGACTTCCTGCACGCCAAGCCGGCCACCCGGCAGCAGATCCTGGTCAACCTGCTCGGCCTCGGCGTCTACGAGGAGGTGCAGAAGCGCGCCACCGAACGGGCCGGCCAGGCCGAGGCGGGCCTGGCCGCGGTGGACAAGGTGCTCGCCGGGCTGACCGACGTCGACGACGCGGCGCTGGCCGCCGCGACCGCCCAGGTCGACCGGATGCGTGAGCTGTCCCGGGCGGTCGGGTCGGCCGTACCCGAGCGGGAGAGCGCGCGGGCGGCGGCCCGGGCGGCGACGGCGGCGCTGGCCGACCTCGACGCGGATCTGGCCGGGCTGACCGGGGTGCGGGCACCGGACGGGGTGGCCGAGGTGGCCCGGGCCGTGACCACCGCCCGGGCGGCGGCCGACGAGGCGGCGGCCGCGGTGACGCTGGCCGAGGAGCGCGAGGAGAAGCTGCGCGGCGAGCTGGCCGGGGCCGGCGACGAGAGCACGCTGCGGCTGCTGCTGCGGGCGTACACCGATCGGGAGCGGCTGACCGGCGAGGCCGAGACGGTCCGCGGGGCGGTCGCCGAGGCGCAGCGGGAGCACGACGCGGCGGTGGCGGCCCTGACGGCGGCGCGGGACGCGTCGGCCCGGGCCGAGGCCGAGCTGGAGGCGGCGTTCCGCGCCCACGAGGAGGCCAAGGCGACCGACCAGGCGGTCGCCCTACGGGCGCACCTGGCCGACGGCGGCACCTGCCCGGTGTGCGAGCAGACCGTGGCCCGGGTGCCGGCGGTGCCGGCCGGCTCGGCGGTGGCCGCGGCCACCGCCGCCGGCAAGGCGGCGCGGGCGGCCAGCAAGGCGGCCCAGGCGCTGGTGCAGGAGCGCGACGCGGCGGCCCGCGACCTGGAGCGGGTGCTGGTGCACGCCCGCGCCCGACACGACCAGCTCGCGGCCCGGCTGTCCGAGCTGGACGCCCAGCTCGCCGGCGCGGCGACGCCGACGGCGCTGCGCGCGGCGCTGGACGAGCACGCTCGGCTGCGCCGGGCCCTCGAGGAGGCGGCGGGGGCGGTCCGCGCCGGCCGGGACGCCGCCCGGCGGGCCCGTGGCGCGCTGGACGCGGCGCAGGAGCGGCTGCGCGCCACCTGGCGTGGCTTCGACGCCGCCCGGGACGGGCTGGCCCGCTTCGGGCCGCCGGCCACCGACCGGGACGACGTCGCCGTCGCCTGGGCCACCCTGGTCGACTGGGCGGCCGGGCAGGCGCGGCGGCGGCGGGCGGAACGGGTCGGGCTGGCCGAGGCGGTGACCGGGGCGCAGGCGGCCGCCGAGGCCGTGGAGGAACGGATCTCCGGTCTGCTGGCGGCGGCCGGGCTGCCGCCCGCCGACGACCCGGTCCACGCGGTCGCGGTCGCCGCCGAGCGGGCCGAGGCGGACCGGCGGCGGATCGAGGAACGCCGCGAGCAGGCCGGTGAACTGCGCCGGCAGCGGGACGAGCACGAGCGGCAGGCCCGCGTCGCGCGGGCGCTCGCCGGTCACCTGCGGGCCAACAACTTCGAGCGGTGGCTGCTCGCCGAGGCGCTCGACCTGCTGGTCGACGGCGCCTCCCGGATCCTGCGCGACCTCTCCAACGGCCAGTACGACCTGGTCCACGACAAGGGCGAGTTCGCCGTGGTCGACCACCACGACGCGGGGCTGCGCCGGGGCGTGCGCACGCTCTCCGGCGGGGAGACGTTCCAGGCGTCGCTGGCGCTGGCGCTGGCGCTGTCCGAGCAGCTCGCCGGGATGTCCACCACCGCGGCCAGCCTGGAGTCGATCGTGCTGGACGAGGGCTTCGGCACCCTCGACGCGGCGACCCTGGACACGGTGGCCGCCACCCTGGAGAGCCTGGCCGCCCGGGGCGACCGGATGGTCGGCGTGGTCACCCACGTGCCGGCGCTGGCCGAGCGGATCCCGGTGCGCTACGAGGTCCGCAAGGACGCCCGCACGGCCCGCGTCGAACGGACCGGCCTGTGAGCGTGACCGGGCCGCGGCTCTTCGTCGACGCCTGGGACCCGTCGTACGGGGCCTCCTTCGAGGCCTCGGTGGGTGGGCCGGCGGCGCCGAGCAGCGCCCAGGTCGAGGCGGACGTCGAGCTGCCGGCCGTGGACTGGCGGGCCATCGGCCCCCGTCCGGGCCTGCGGGCGCCGGACGTGGTGCTGCTCGTCGACGGGGTACGCCGGATCGACGCCAGCGTCTGGACGGCCGAGGACGACGGCGCCTCGTTCCCCGGCATCGCCGCCTCGTACGCGGCCGGCGTGGTCCGCTGCGACCTGGAGCGGGGCGCGGCGGAGCTGGCCGGCGCGCAGGTCGGGCGGGGGCTGTTCACCGCCAGCCCGTCGGCGCAGGAGGTGGTCTGCGGGCGGGTCCGCTACCCGGTGCACCGGGTGGGCGGCACGGGCGAGCTGAGCAAGCTGCCCGCGGCGGTGCAGGCGCCACTGACCGCGCTGGAGGTGGCGGTCTCCGACGCCGCGCGGGTGGACGGCGACCTGCTGGTGGTGGACGGGCCGCTGCGCAGCCGGCGGCAGCTGCCGCGCACCCTGGGCTACATCAAGACGCAGCACAGCCAGTACCTCGACGCCCGGCTCACCGCGGTGGTCACCGGGCTCGCGCCGGGTGAGCGGTCCCCGGTGTTCCGCCTCGGCACCGCCTGGGGCGGCTGGTCCTGGTACCTGCGGCTGCCGGTGGCGCTCGGCGCGCCCTGGGCCGGCATCGTGCGGATGGAGTGCTCGGCGGAGCTGCCACCGGAGGAGGCGATCGCGCTGGCCGACCTCTCGCTGGTGACGCTGCCCCGGTTCGCCTCCTCGCCGTACAAGGACCCGCGCGCCCCGCAGAACCTGGTGCCGATCGCCGGGCTGGAGCGGCGGCTGCGCGGGCTGCTCGGGGACGCCCGGCTGCTGCACCGGGCGCTGACCATGGCCACCCGGGCCGGCGCGGCGGGCCGCTGATGGGTCGCCGCCGTGGCGACGACCGGGTCGTCGCGCCGGTCGACACCGGCGAGGCCGAGCTCGTGCCGGACCCGGACCGGCCCCGCTCGTGGACCCTGCTGCTCGACGGCGCCCCGCAGTCGCACGTGGACCTGGCCGACCCGACCCACCTGGAGTTCGAGTACGTCCGCCGGATCGGCGCGGCGCTCGACCTGCTCGCCCCGGCCGGCGCGCCGCTGCGGGTGCTGCACCTGGGCGGCGGCGCGCTGACCCTGCCCCGCTACCTGCAGGCCACCCGCCCCGGCTCCACCCAGCGGGTGTCCGAGGTGGACGGCGCGCTCGTCGAGGTGGTGCGGCGGGCGCTGCCCTGGCCCGCCGACCCCCGGCTGAAGGTGCGCGTCGCCGACGCCCGCGCGACCCTCGGGTCCACCCGGGACGCCGCGTACGACGTGGTGGTCGCCGACGTCTTCGCCGGCGCGCGTACCCCGGCGCACCTCACCTCGGTCGAGTACGCCGCCGAGGTGGCCCGGGTGCTGGCCCCGGCCGGCTGGTACCTGGCCAATCTCGCCGACGGTCCGCCGCTGCGGCACGCCCGGGCCCAGGTGGCCACGGTCCGCACGGTGCTGCCCCGGGCCTGCCTGGTCGGCGACGCGGCGGTGCTGCGCGGGCGCCGCTACGGCAACCTGGTGCTGGTCGCGGGCCGGATCGAGCCGCCGGTGCCGGAGCTGACCCGGCGCGCCGCCGGGGACTGGTTCCCCGGGCGGGTGGTGGCCGGCGCGGAACTCGACCGGTTCGCCGGGGGCGCCCCGGTGGTGCGCGACGCCGACGCGACCGACTCCACCCCGCCACCGCCGGGAATTTTTTCGGTACGTCGTTGATCCGCTGGGCCGACCCGCACGTATCACGGGGCGGCCCTCCCCGTGGGCCGGCTGATGTCGATGGGCGCCAGGAGGTCTGCATGCACGCGGTCGCGGCCGGCTTGCACGGCGAGATGGCCAGGCCAGGGTGGATGTTCGCCCGGGCTCAGCCCCAGTCCCGTGCCTCGAGGTCGGGCCGGGGGGTCGACGCGGGCCCCGCCGATCGCCAGAATGGCCCGGTGACGCCGCGACCGGCGCCCGGACGCCACCAGGCGGCGTCTCCTGAGGCCAGTCATTCCGACCAGCTCGTCCGGCTGCTCTACGCCGAGCACGCCGGGCCGCTGCTGATGTTCGTGATGCGGCTGACCGGCGGTGACCGGCAGCGCGCCGAGGACATCGTGCAGGAGACCCTGCTGCGGGCCTGGCGCAACGCGCACCGCCTCGGCGTGCAGGGCCAGGGGTCGCTACGGCCCTGGCTGGTGACCGTGGCCCGGAGGATCGCCATCGACGAGCACCGCAGTGAGCAGGCCCGACCGGCGGAGACGTACGACCGGGACCTGACCGCGTTCGCCGAGGCGGACAGCACCGACCGGGTGCTGCGCACGATGACCGTGGCGGACGCGCTGCGTACGCTGAGCCAGTCGCACCGGGAGATCCTGGTGGCCACGTACTTCCGGGGCCGCACGGTGCCGGAGGCGGCCGAGGAGCTGGGCCTTCCGCTCGGCACCGCCAAGTCGCGGGTCTACTACGCGCTGCGCGCGCTGCGCACGGCTCTGCAGGAGAGGGGGGTGACGGAATGAGCCGGGCAGACCACATGGACGTTGCCGCGTACGCGCTCGGCGTGCTGGACGAGCAGGACACCGAACGGTTCGAGGAGCACCTCGCCACGTGCTGGGCCTGCGCCGCGGAGCTGGAGACGATGGTCCCGGTGGTGGGGCTGCTCTCCGACATCGACGGCGAGACGATGATGGCGATGGAGCACACCGCCACCGACCCGGCCCTGCTGGACCGTACCCTCGTCGCGGTCCGCACCCACCGGCGTCGCGCCCAGTTCCGGCGGGTCTTCGCCACCGCCGCCGCGGTGGTGGCGGTCGGTGCGCTGAGCGGCCTGGGGGTGGCCGTCCTCGACGGCAACCGCGGTGGCGACCAGGTGGTCGCCGAGCCGACGGTGACCGCGACGGTGGACGGGCCGGCGAGCCCGCAGCCGACCCGCTCCGGGCCGGCCGTCGGCGGCAACGAGATCGAGGGCGAGCAGCACGACGCCACCGACCCCAGCACCGGGGTGAAGGCCACCATGTGGCTGGCCCGCAAGGAGTTCGGCACCTGGATCGGGTTCAACCTGACCCGGCTGCCCGGTCCGCGCACCTGCCGGCTGGTGGTGGTCCGCAAGAACGCCACCACCGAGGTGGTCTCCACCTGGTCGGTGCCGGGCGGCGGCTACGGCACCAACCTCAACCCGCAGGACCTCCAACTGGAGGCGTCCACCTCGGCGCCGACCACCGACATCGCCAAGGTGCAGGTGCAGTCGGTCGACGCGAACGGGGTGGCCAGCCCGCTGGTGACCGTCGTCCCCTGACCGGCGAACTCCCGATCGGCGCCGGCCCGCGTGGGCCGGCGCCGTTTCGGCTTCGCCGGGTCGACGCCGGCGTGCCTGCACACGTACGCGGACCCGGAACGGTTCAACGGGTCCAAGTGAAATTGCCCACTGTCAATCGTTCAACCTTGACAGCGGGCCCTCCGTACTACTCGGTGAACTGCCAAGAATGAGGAGGGCACGTGGCACAGATGAAGCGAACCGTCATCGTCGCGAGCGCGATGGTCGCACTTACGGCCTGCGCTCCCGCGGGTTACGACGGGGCGAACTCCAGCGCTGCCGAGCCGGTCGCCGTCGCTGCGGCCGAGCCCACCGCGGCGGTCGAACCGGAGGCCTCCGCCTCCGCCGAAGCGCCCGCCGCCGAGCAGGCGCCGCCCCCCGCCGACGTGCGCCTGACCGACGAGCTGGTCGGCAAGAAGGTCGCCCGGATGGGCAACGTGGTCACCGACCAGGACGGCTGGATCCTCTACCGCTTCGACAAGGACTCCGACGATCCGCCGTCGTCGAACTGCGTGGACAAGTGCGCCCAGGTGTGGCCGCCCGCGCTGACCGACGGCAACCCGCAGCTGGAGGGCGTCTCCGACGACAAGGTCGGCACCGTCACCCGCCAGGACGGCACCCGGCAGATCACCATCGGGGGCTGGCCGGTCTACCGCTACATCGGTGACAAGAAGCCGGGTCAGTGGAAGGGCCAGGGCGTCGGCGGCACCTGGTTCGTGGTGGACCCGAACGGCAAGAAGAACCTGACCTGCCTGCCGACCGGCACCCCGAAGGCGGTCGCACCGCCGGCGGCCGGCGACTCGGGCGGCGCGGACGCGGGCGGCTCCGGCTACTCGTACTGATCTCCCGCCGCCACTGGAGACACGGTGGCCGGTCGCAGCCGGGGAGGGCGCGGCCGGCCATCGTCACAGGTACTCCGACGCCGGCGCACCGGCAGCGTCGCGCGTCCGGAGGTCGTGGCGCCGGTCCGCCGGGGCCGGCGCCACGCGCCGTTTCGCCGGACCCCTCCCCCACGGAACCCCGGACGGACGAGGGCCGGTGGTGCGCCCACGCCAGCAGACGCGCCACCGGGGGTCCCCCAACCCGCACCCCACGGCCCTTCGCGGCCGGTCCGATCCGGGACGGAGACACCGCCGACGTGCAGGGCGTCGGCGGTGTCGTCCGTCACCGGGGCGGCACGTGGCAGAGTGTCCGGGTGACCTGGACCGAGCCCGCCGCGCGCCGGGCGCTGCGCCCGCCCGCCGACTACGGGCTGGCCGCCTCCGTCCGGTCGCTCACCTTCAGCCCATACGACCCGTGCGCGCGGATCGCCGCCGGCACCTTCTGGTACGCCACCCGCACCCCGGCCGGGCCGGCCACCCTCGCGCTGCGCTCCGGCGGCGGGGAGCTGCTGGCCGAGGGGTACGGCCCCGGGGCGGACTGGGTGGTCGAGCGCGCCGACGCGGTCGCCGGGCTGCGCGACGACCTCACCGGGTTCGCCGAACTGGCCGCCGCGCACCCGCTGGTGGCCCGGCTGGCCGCCCAGCATCGGGGGCGGCGGATGCCCGCCACCGGCCAGGTCTTTCCCCGGCTGCTGCGGGCGATCTTCGAGCAGAAGGTGACCGGCAAGGAGGCGTACCGGGCGTACGCGGCGACCGTCCGGCACTTCGGCGAGCCGGCGCCGGGGCCGATGCAGCCGCTGCTGCTGCCGCCCGGGCCGGAGGTGGTGGCCGCCGCGCCGTACTGGGTCTTCCACCCGTTCGGGGTGGAACAGCGCCGGGCCGACACGCTGCGCCGGGCCGCCGCCGTCGCCGACCGGCTGGAACGCTGCGCGGACAGCACCGAGGCGACCCGGCGGCTGACCGCGATCGCGGGCATCGGCCCGTGGACCGCCGCCGAGGTGGTCCGGATCGCGTACGGCGACCCGGACGCGGTCAGCGTCGGCGACTACCACGTGCCGAACACGGTCGCCTGGGCGCTGGCCGGTGAGGCGCGCGGCGACGACGCCCGGATGCTGGCCCTGCTGGAGCCGTTCCGGGGGCACCGGGGGCGGGTCTGCGGGCTGCTGGAGGCCGCCGGGATCCAGGCGCCGAAGTTCGGGCCGCGCGCGCCGATCCGCTCCTTCGCCCGCTTCTGATCCCTTCCGGGCCGTCTCCGGCGCCACGGCTGAGCGCCCTGACGGCCGGCGTCAGCGCCGGGCGCAGAGGCGGCGCAGGGTGTGGGCGAGCCAGTGCGCGTACCCGTGCTGGACGACGCGGCCGGCAGGCCCGGCGGCGCGCATGAACCAGCGGTCCGGCCGGCTGAACGCGGTCACCTCGAACCAGACCGCGCCGGCGTCGTCGCGGCTGACCAGGAAGGCCTCCTCGCCGCGTGCCGGGTGCCCGGGCAGGGTGCCGTAGCCGAAGCCGGCGCTGCGCTCGTCGTCGGAGATCCAGACCACCTCGCACGGGCCCCAGATTCGCAGCGGCCCCACCCCCAGGCCCGTGGTGACCCGGACGCCTCGGGTGGCGCGCGGCGCGTCGGTGCGCATCCGGAAGCCGGCCGTGCGGTGCAGCCGCCAGGTCAGCACCGCCTCGGCGGCGACGGCGTAGCACCCCTCGGGCAGCCGGTACCGGTGGCGCACGTGGTGCCAGCCGGCCGGCAGCCGCCCGCCCCGGGTCGCCCCGACCTCCTGATACGTCAGCTCGGCCACCCACCCACCCTAGGCCGCATCCCCCGCCTCCCGTCGGCCCCAGGCGCTCCCTCACCCCTCGCGTCGATCATGAAGTTGTTGTCCCGACCCGCCACGGCCGCCGACAACAACTTCATGATCGATGGGTCGGGGGACGGGACGGGTGGGGACGGGCGGGGCCGGGTGGTGGTGTGGTGGGGTGGGGTGGTGAGCGGGGTGGTCGTGGGACGGGCCGGGGTCGCGGATGCCGGGGAGATCCTCACCGTGCAGCGCGCCGCCTACGTCGCGGAGGCGCAGCGCTACAACGATCCGCTCCTGCCGCCGCTGACCGAGACCCTGGACGGGGTCAGGCGGCTTCGCGGAGGTCGGCCAGGTCGAGCGGGGTACGCCGGCGCAGCAGTTCCTCCAGCTCGGTCACGGTACCGACCTCGCCGAGGACGTCCTTGCCGCCGCCGAACTCGGCCGGGTAGCGGCGGACCAGCCGATAGCGCTGCCGGCCCCGGA
Organism: Micromonospora sp. CPCC 206171; assembly: GCF_036906755.1. Taxonomy (NCBI): domain Bacteria; kingdom Bacillati; phylum Actinomycetota; class Actinomycetes; order Micromonosporales; family Micromonosporaceae; genus Micromonospora; species Micromonospora sp. CPCC 206171. The sequence continues at coordinate 47,021 of NZ_JBAKHT010000035.1, forward strand.
TCAGCTCCACGCTGACCCGCCACCGCCCGCAGCAGCAGCACACCCACTCCACCCGGCGACGGTAGCTCTGAGCTGCGCAAACGTGATTCGTACGGGAGGGACGGACGGGCCGGACTCCGGACACGCCGCACCGGCACCGCCGGTGATCTGCCTCACGACTGTCGGCACCGTCTGATTGACTGGTCGCCGTGGACCTGCCGATCAATCCCCCAGTGGAGCCGATGCTGGCCAAGAGCGTGGCGAAACTGCCCACCGACCCCGGCCTGACGTACGAGCCGAAGTGGGACGGTTTCCGGTGCATCGTGTTCCGCGACGGCGACGAGGTCGAGCTGGCCAGCCGGGGCGGCAAGATGATGACGCGATACTTCCCCGAGGTGGTCGAGCAGGCCCGCCGGCAGCTGCCCGAGCGGTGCGCCGTCGACGGCGAGCTGATCGTGATCCGGCGGGACGGCCCGGGCGGCCAGCCCCGGCTCGACTTCGAGCTGCTCGCCCAGCGCATCCACCCGGCCGCCTCCCGGGTGAAGCTGCTGGCCGAGACGACCCCGGCCGACTTCGTCGCCTTCGACCTGCTCGCCCTCGGCGACGAGCTGCTGCTCGACGAGCCGTACCCGCGCCGCCGGGCCCGGCTGGAGCAGGCGCTGGCCGGCGTCCGCCCGCCGGTGCACGTCACCCAGGTGACCACCGACCCGGAAACGGCCCGCCGCTGGTTCGACGTGTTCGAGGGCGCCGGGCTGGACGGGTTGATCGTCAAGCCGGCCGAGCTGCCGTACGAGCCGGGCAAGCGGTCGATGTTCAAGGTGAAGCACGCCCGGACGGCCGACGTGGTGGTGGCCGGCTTCCGCTGGCACAAGTCCGGCCCGGTGGTCGGCTCGCTCCTGCTCGGCCTCTACGACGACGCCGGGGTGCTGCACCACGTCGGGGTGAGCGCCTCGTTCACGATGGCTCGGCGCGCGGAGCTGCTGGAGGAGTTGGCCCCCTACCGGGACATCGGCGACGAGCACCCGTGGGTGCACGGCGACCACGAGCGTGGCCAGCGAATTCCGGGCGGGGTGAGCCGCTGGACCGGCACCAAGAACCTCGAATGGGAGCCGCTGCGCCCCGAGCTGGTGGTCGAGGTGGGCTACGACGCGATGGAGGGCGAGCGGTTCCGGCACACCGCCCGGTTCGTCCGCTGGCGACCCGACCGCGATCCCCGGTCCTGCCGCTACGACCAGCTCGACCGGCCGGTCCGCTTCGACGTGGACCAGGTCCTGCGCGGCGACCCGACGGCCACCGTGGAGCCGACCGCCGCCGGCCCCGCGTAGCCTGGCCGTCGACACGATCATGGAGGCTCGCTGGTGATCCGCACTCCCCACCTCGTCCGCCGGGTCCGGCTCACCGTCGCCGGGCTCGCCGCGGCAGCGCTGCTCGCCGCCGGGTGCACGCTGCCGGCCCTCGCGCCGCGCACCGAGACGCAGGGCGGGGCCGCGGCGCCGGGCACCACCCCGACCTGGCGGGACTGTCCGGACGTCGCGGAGGACCTGGTGGGGCGCGGCGCGCCGGGGATGCGGTACGAGTGCGCGAAGATCGCCGTACCGCGCAACTGGGGCACCGGCGGCGGCGCGACCGCCGGCCCGGGCGGCGGCGAGACCTTCGAGATCTCGCTGTTGCGGGCCCGCTCGTCGAAGCAGCGGAACCGGATCGGTTCCCTCGTGATCAACCCGGGCGGTCCGGGTGGGTCCGGCGTGGACACCGCCGTCTACCTCTCCTTCGGGCAGGCGTTCGGCGGGCTGCCCGCCTCGATCACCGACCGGTTCGACATCGTCGGGTTCGACCCGCGCGGGGTGGCCCGGTCCAGCCCGGTCAAATGCATCTCCGACGCCGACCTGGACACCAGCTTCGGCTTCGACCCGGACCCGGCCAGCCAGGAGCTGTTCGACGACTACGTCGCGCTGAACCGGAAGATCGGCACCGGCTGCGGCGACAAGTACGGCGACCAGTTGCCGCTCTACGGCACCGAGCAGGCCGCCCGGGACATGGACGCGGTACGCGCGGCGGTCGGCGACGAGAAGCTGACCTACCTGGGCTACTCGTACGGCACCCTGCTCGGCGCCACGTACGCCCAGCTCTACCCGCAGCGGGTGCGCGCGCTGGTGCTCGACGGCGCCGTCGACCCGCAGCAGAAGCTGGTGGCCGGCTCGGAGAGCCAGGCCAAGGGGTTCGAGCGGGCGTTCGGCAACTTCACCCGCTGGTGCGCGGCCAACGCCGGCCGCTGCCCGATCGCGCCGGACGCCCGGGCGGCGGTGACCGCCGCGATCGACAAGGCGAAGGCCTCGCCGGTGCGCGGCGCCGGCGGTCGCGAGGCCACCTCGGGCTGGGTCTTCTACGCGGTCATCTCCTCGCTCTACACCGAGTCGGGCTGGGAGGAGCTGGGCCGGGCGATCGACAAGCTGGAGGGCGGCGACCCGGCCGACGTCTTCCGGCTCGCCGACCAGTACGCCGGCCGCGAGGAGGACGGGCACTACTCGAACCTCTTCGACGCCAACCTGACCATCAACTGTGCGGACGAGACGGAGAAGCCGAGCCTGGCGCAGATCCGGCAGTTGCAGTCGCAGTGGCGGCAGAAGTACCCGCTGTTCGGGCCGGCCCTGGCGGTCGGGATGCTGGGCTGCGCCCAGTGGCCGGGGCAGCGGGATCCGTACCCGACCGGCAAGGCCGTCGGCGCGCCGCCGATCCTGGTGGTCGGCACCACCGGCGACCCGGCCACCCCGTACGAGCAGACGCCGCGGCTGGCCTCGATGCTGGGCGTGGGGCGGGTGCTGACCTGGGAGGGCGAGGGGCACACCGCCTACCCGCAGACGACCTGCGTCACGAACGCGGTGGACGCTTACCTGATCTCTTTGACCGTTCCCAGAGAGGGACTCCGCTGTCCGGCGCGTTGAGCGGCTGACGCCGCTCCGGCTCGGGCAGGTCGATGCCGTACCGCGTGGCCAACTCCTCCAACAGCGCCCGCATCCGGCGGACGTCGTGCTTCAGCTCCTCCTGCTCGTCGTGCTCGAAGGCGTCGTCGTCGACGATGAGCCGGCTGGCGAAGTGCGCGGTGATCAGCGGGATGACCAGCAGCACCATCGTCGAGATGAGCAGGGCGGCGAGGAAACGTCCCGCCCAGGTGGTCGGCGAGATGTCGCCGTACCCGACGGTGGAGGCGGTGACGACGGCCCACCAGACCGCGTCGGCGGCGCTGGCGTTCTCCACCTGGGCGTAGATGACGCCGGCCACCACGATCATGAGCAGGTACGAGATGATCAGCGTGCGCGGCGAGTTCGCGAACCAGACCAGCCCCCGGTAGATCCACCGGAAGGGCTGCAGCAGGGGCTCCATGCCGCACCATGCTGCCCGCTCCGGGCAACCCACGCCCGCACATCGTCGAGTGTCGCTGTGGCAGGCTGCGGCCATGACCGATGTGATCTTCCGGGAGGCGGTCCGGGCGGACCTGCCCGCCGTCATCGCCCTGCTCGCCGACGACGTGCTCGGCAAGGCGCGGGACTTCACCGAGGTCGACGAGGCGTACGAGCGGGCCTTCGCCGACATCACCGCGGACCCGCGCAACCACCTGATCGTCGCCGACGAGGCGGGCGAGCTGGTCGGCTGCATGCAGATCACGTACATCCCGGGGCTGGGCCGGCACGGCGCCGAGCGCTCCCTGATCGAGTCGGTACGGGTCCGCTCCGACCTGCGCGGGCGGGGGCTGGGCCGGCGGATGATGGAGTGGGCCGTGGACCAGGCCCGGCAGCGGGGCTGCGCCCTGGTCCAGCTCACCACCGACAAGACCCGCGCCGACGCCCACCGCTTCTACCGCGACCTGGGCTTCGTCGCCAGCCACGAGGGAATGAAACTCCCGTTACCTTTCAGTGCGCTCTAGCGAGCACGTGGTTGGTAGTCCCGCCTTGCGGTGGGACGGTCCCGGTCTGACCGGCGGTCGCCGTGCCGGGTTGACGCTTCACGGCCACCGGCCCCGCGAACGGGGTCTTACGGTTGGCTCCACGTCCGGCCACCGGTCCACTCCCGGCGGTGTCGTACTCAGCCGCCAGGGCGGCCAGGTTGAGCGCAGCGTTGTGATCTCGATCCAAGATCAGTCCACACGCCTGGCAGGTGTAGGTGCGCTCGGACAGGGCGAGCTTGGTTTTCACCGCACCGCAACCCGAGCAGGTCTTCGAGGACGGATGCCAGCGGTCAGCCACAATGAGCCGACCGCCGTTCCATTCGGTTTTGTAGGTCAACTGCCGGCGGAACTCGGCAAAGCCGGCGTCGGCGATGTGCCTCGCCAGCCGCCGGTTACGCAACATGCCAGCGACGTGGAGGTCTTCCACCACGACCGTGCCGTACTCGCGGGTCAGTCGGGTGGTGAGTTTGTGAAGGCCGTCGCGGCGCAGGTTTGCCACCCGGGCGTGAGCCCGGCCGAGCCGCGCGGAGGTGCGCTGCCACCGATTCGACGGGCGGCGGCCGATACGTCGGTCCGGGCCGGTCTTGCGCGACAGCGCCCGGCCCAGAGCGCGCAGCTGGGCTTGCGCGCGGTTGAGGTGGCGTGGGTTGTCCACCAGCTCGCCGGTGGACAGCACCGCCAGGTGCTTGATGCCGACATCGACACCGACCACGCCGCCAGGTCGGACGGGGCCTTGATTGGCGCGTTCGACCTCGACGCAGAATGCGACGTGCCACCGGCCGCTGTCGCGGCGAACGGTCGCGGACGTGATCCGGGCAGTGCCGTTGTCGATGCGCCGGGCGAGTTTCCGGGCGCACTCGTGCAGCTTCAACCGGCCCAGACGGGGCAGCACCACGTGCTTACGGTCGGGCTCGACGCGGATCGCGCCAGTGGTGAACCGCACCGATGGCGCGCTGCGGCGACGGGACTTGAACCGCGGGAATCCGACCGGCCGACCGGCGCGCTGGTCGCAGCGGGAGTCAGACCAGTTTTTCAGCGCGCGGGCCAGCGCGTCGAGGCCGGTGTTGAACGCCTCCTTCGAGCAATCCCGCCACCACGGCGCGGCGTCCTGCTTGGCGGCGTTCCACGCTCTACGCAGCGCGGGCAGCGACCACGACACCGGCTCGGTGAGCTGATCATCCGGCACGCCGTAGGTGCGCTCAGCCGCCCGCTGGTTCATGACAGCCTTCACCCGCGCCAATGCCCAGTTGTGCGCGACCCGAGCCGCCCCGGCGTGGGCGAGCACGTCACGCTCCTGCGCCGGGGTCAGGTCGAGGGCGAACCGATAGGCCTGGATCGTCTTCACGCCTGCGCGTCCGGTGTGGTGACAGCTTCCACGGCGCGGCGGGCGCGGTTCGCGGCGGCGCCGCGACCGTACAGGCGGGCGCACAGCGACGTCAGGATCTTTAAGTTCATATCGATAACTATAAGCCGCTCAAAACGCCAGAGCTGTCCGGTCTCGGGACCTGCGTGACACATCGGTATCAGGACCTGCGTGACACTCCGCTGAGT
>NZ_JBAKHT010000036.1:0-52450 GCF_036906755.1 Micromonospora sp. CPCC 206171
CGAGAGCTCTACCGACGCCTCGAAACCCCACCCCAACCACTTGACGCGGCATAGGAGCGTCCGCGTGGCCCCAGGACATGTTGCCCCACTGCGCGCCCTCGGGGTTGTACTGGTAGAAGAGGTGCCACTCGCCCTCGTACCACACCAGTCCGTTGGGGTCGTTCATCCAGTTGCGCTCGGGGCTGAAATGGACCTGTGGTCGGTACGGCTCGTCCCTGGTCGCGGTCGACGCCCCGGCGGCACCCGGCACCAGCGCCACGAGAGTCGCGGCGGCCACGGCCAGCCATCGGCGAATCCTCATCCCGTCCTCCGTCCGTCCCGAGCGCCCGGCACCCGCTGCCGGTGCCGGGGGTCCGCCCGTGGCCGAAATCGTGTGGCTGCCTGACATCGATGTCAAGGGTTACGCCGGAGTTACGCCTCGGTTAGGAAAAACCATGCATCCACCCATTGACATACCTGTGGTACTCACTTGAAACTGCGCTGACATCGTTGTCATGAACGCTCCGGTTCCGCCGGGTGTCATCGAGGGAGAACACATGTTCCAGCGCATCGTCCGCCGCCGCGCGGCCCTGCTGGTCGCCGCCGCGGCAGCCACCAGCCTGGTCGTCACCGGGTGCGGCGACAGCTCGGGCGACGGCGGTTCGGGCAGCAAGACCGTCGCCGTCTCGCTGATCACCAAGAACTCCACCAACCCGTTCTTCGTCACCATGCAGCAGGGCGCGAAGAAGGCCGCCGACGCGGAGGGCGTGAAGCTGACCCTGGCCGCCGGCAAGGAGGACGGCGACGAGGCCGGCCAGGTGCAGGCCATCGAGGACGCGATCGCCCGGGGTGACGCGGGCATCCTCATCACCCCGAACGGCCCCGGCGTGAACCCGGCCATCAAGAAGGCCCGGGACGCCGGGCTCTACGTCATCGCGCTGGACACCCCGCCCGACCCGGCGAACACGGTGGACATCACCTTCGCCACCGACAACTTCAAGGCCGGCGAGCTGATCGGCAAGTGGACGGCGAACCAGCTCGCCGGCAAGCCCGCGACCATCGCCCTGCTGGACCTGTTCAACGACAAGGTGGTCTCGGTCGACTACGACCGCGACCAGGGCTTCCTGACCGGGATGGGCATCGCCACCGCCGACCGGAAGAAGAACGGCGACGAGGCGAAGACGGGCAGCTACTCGGGCGGCACCTACACGATCGCCTGCAACGAGCCGACCAACGGCGCCGAGGACGGCGGTCGTACTGCGATGGAGAACTGCCTGACCAGGAACCCGGACATCAACGTGGTCTACACCATCAACGAGCCGGCCGCGGTCGGTGCGCACAAGGCTCTTCAGGCGGCCGGAAAGACGCAGGGCGTGCTGGTCGTCTCCGTCGACGGTGGCTGCGACGGCGTCCGCCAGGTCAAGGACGGGATCATCGGCGCCACCTCCCAGCAGTATCCGCTGAAGATGGCCGAGCTCGGCGTGCAGGCGATCAAGAAGATCGCGAACGACGGGGAGAAGCCGAAGACCTCCGCGGGCCTCGACTTCTTCGACACCGGCGTCACCCTGGTCACCGACAAGGCGGCCACCGGCGTCGAGAGCATCACCAGCACCGACGGCGCGCAGCGCTGCTGGGGCTGAGCCACCATCGCCACGGCCGAGGAGCTCGGGACACCTGCGCCCCGGGCCCTCGACCGGGCGGTTCGTCCGCCACCGTCGACAACGGCAGGGAGCCCGCCGTGACCACCACGACACCACCGACCACCGCCGCGCAGCAGTTCGCCCTGCGCCGGCAGTCGCCACTGCAACGCGTCCAGCACCTGCTGCACGCGCATCCCGCGATCAGCCCGTTCCTCGTGCTGGTCGGATCGTTCGTCATCTTCTCCACGCTCAACCCGCGCTTCGCCTCGCCCAACTCGCTGTCGCTGGTGCTGCAGCAGGTGGCCGTCATCGGCGCGCTGGCCGTCGGGCAGACCCTGATCATCCTGACCGCCGGTATCGACCTGTCAGTCGGCGCGATCACGATCCTGGCCATGATGCTCTCGGCCAAGCTGGCCGAGGGGCAGGGACTGCCCGGCGTCCTCGCCATCGTCCTGGCCGTGGCGGTCGGCGCCGCCGCCGGAGCCCTCAACGGGACGCTGGTGACGCGGTTGAAGCTACCGCCGTTCATCGTCACGCTCGGCACGCTCAGCGTCTTCACCGCCATGGGGCTGCTCTACTCCGGCGGCCAGAGCGTCCAGGCCACCGACCTCCCGGCGGTGCTCAGCTGGACCGGTGAATCCTTCCCGCTGGGCCGGTTCCGGATCACCTTCGGCGTGGTCGCCGTCGTCATCCTCTACCTCGCGGTGGGCTTCGCCCTGGCCAAGACCGCCTGGGGCCGGCACGTCTACGCCGTGGGTGACGACAAGGAGGCCGCCCGGCTCGCCGGCATCCGGGTCGACCGGGTCCTGCTGAGTGTGTACGTCGTCGCCGGCGCCATCTACGGCGTCACCGCCTGGATCCTGATCGGACGTGCCGGTGCGGCCAGTCCCAACGCCATCACCGACGCCAACCTGGAGAGCATCACGGCCGTGGTCATCGGCGGCACCAGCCTCTTCGGCGGCCGGGGTGCGGTGCTGGGCACCTTGCTCGGCGCGCTGATCGTCGGCTTCTTCCGCAGTGGCCTCTCCCTCGCCGGGGTCGACGACCAGTACCGGGTACTGGCGGTCGGTCTGCTGGTGATCCTCGCCGTGGCCGTCGACCAGTGGATCAGGAAGGTGAGGTCATGACCGCCACCACGCACGTTCCCGCCAGCCGGCCGGACGCCCCCGACAGCGACCAGCGCTCCCCGGTGCTCTCGGCCCGCGGCCTGGTCAAGACGTTCGGCAAGGTCGTCGGGCTCGACGGAGTGGACCTCGACCTGTACCCGGGTGAGGTGCTCGCCGTCATCGGCGACAACGGCGCCGGCAAGTCGACGCTGATCAAATGCCTGACCGGCGCGCTGACCCCCGATGCCGGACACCTGTTCCTGGAGGGCAGGCCGGCGCAGTTCAAGCGGCCGCAGGACGCTCGTGACGCCGGTATCGAGACCGTCTACCAGACGTTGGCCGTGGCCCCGGCGCTGGACATCGCGAGCAACCTCTTCCTGGGTCGGGAGAAGCGTCGGCGCGGGGTGCTCGGTGCGGTGTTCCGGATGCTCGACCAGAAGGGCATGCGGCGCGAGGCCACGCAGGCCCTCGCCGACCTCGGGATCGGCACGCTGCAGAACGTGGCACAGGCGGTGGAGACCCTCTCCGGCGGTCAGCGGCAGGCGGTGGCGGTGGCGCGGGCGGCGGCCTTCGGCAGCAAGGTGATCGTGCTGGACGAGCCGACCGCCGCGCTGGGCGTCAAGGAGTCCAACCAGGTGCTGAGGATGATCGAGGAGGTCCGCTCGCGGGGCCTGCCGGTGATCCTCATCAGCCACAACATGCCGCACGTGTTCGAGGTCGCCGACCGCATCCACATCCAGCGGCTGGGCCGCTGCGCCGGGGTGGTCACCCCGAGGTCGCACACGATGCCGGAGGCGGTAGCGATCATGACCGGTGCGACCACCCTTGAGGAGACCCCGGGGCGGGCGGCCGGCTGAGCCGGTGGCAGAAGGGAACGGAATCCGACGGCGCCCCGGGAGGAAAGGAACATCGTGATCACGGTAGTGGGCGAGGCTCTGATGGACCTGATCGTGCAGACGGCCCGGGACGTGGTGGCACGTCCCGGGGGAAGCCCGGCGAACGTCGCCGTCGCGCTCGCCCGGCTGGGTCAGCCCACCACCCTGCTGACCCAGCTCGGGGACGACGCCCACGGGCGGACGCTGCGTGAGCACCTGAGCGGCAGCGGCGTACGGCTGGAACCCGCGTCGGTGTCCGACCTGCCGCGCACCAGCGTGGCCCGGACCCGGGTGGGCCTGGACGGACAGGCCGGCTACGACTTCGACATCACGTGGCGGTCCTTTCCGGACGGGGGGCTCACCGGCGCGGGCACCGCGAGTGTCTGCCTGCACACCGGCTCCCTCGCCGCCGTGCTGCAGCCGGGCGCCGACGACGTACTGGCGCTGGTGCGGAACCGGCGCGCCACCACCATGATCAGCTACGACCCGAACTGCCGGCCATCGCTGATGGGCGACCAGGTCACGGCGCGGCGGCGGGTCGAGGAGCTGGTGGCGGCGAGCGACATCGTGAAGGTGAGTCTGGAGGACCTGGCCTGGCTCTGTCCCGGCCGCCGGCACGAGCAGGTGGGACATGACTGGCTGGAGGCGGGTCCCTCCCTGGTGGTGGTCACCCAGGGCGACGGCGGGGCGTGGGCCGCCACCCGCCGGTGTGCGGTGCGGGTGGACGCGCTGCCGGTCGCCGTGGTGGACACCGTCGGGGCGGGCGACGCGTTCACGGCGGGGCTGCTGGCGGCGCTGGCGGAACGGGACCTGCTCGGCGCGGCGCGGCGGACGGCACTGCGCGCCGTCCGCCCCGACATCGTCGCGGCCGTGCTCCTGGAGGCGGCTCGGGTCGCCGCCTGGACCTGCGGCCGACGGGGCGCGGACCCGCCCACCCGGGCGGACCTGGCGGCCGACCGGTCCGCCGTCGCCGCATCCCCGGCCGTGGGCTGACCCGTTCCCGGAGCAGGGGCCGGCCGCCGTTCCGACGACCGGCGCGGGCCACCATAATGGACGCATGGTCGCTTGGGAGTACGCCCTGCTGGTCCGCCGCTACCAGGGGCAGGGACGCAATTTCCACGTCTCGTTCGTCTGGTACGGCCCGGACGGGTCGCGCACCGACATCACGGCGTACGGCGACACCGCGATCGCGCACCTCAACCGCGCCGGCCGGGAGGGCTGGGAGCTGGTCTCCGCCGGCGAGGACGTGAACAACGTGCAGGGCAGCACCGAGGTGCACCGCTACCACCTGAAGCGCCCGCTCGCCTGACCGGGCCTCGTTGCTAGCGTGGCCCCGGAGGCGGGAGCATCCGCCGGGGGAGGGGCAGCGGTGAGCAAGCGGTACGCCGTCGGCGTGGACTTCGGCACGCTGTCCGGCCGGGCGGTGGTGGTCGCCGTCGACGACGGCGCCGAGCTGGGCAGCGCGGTGCACCCGTACCGGCACGGGGTGCTCACCGACCGGCTGCCCGACGGCCCGCCGCTGCCCCCGGACTGGGCCCTGCAGGACCCGACCGACCACCTGGCGGTGCTGCGGATCGCGGTGCCCGCCGCGCTGGCCGCCGCCGGGGTCGACCCGCGCGACGTGGTCGGTGTCGGCGTGGACGCCACCTCCTGCACGGTGCTGCCGACGCTCGCCGACGGCACCCCGCTCTGCACGCTGCCCGGGCTGCGGGACCGGCCGCACGCCTGGCCCAAGCTGTGGAAGCACCACGCCGCCCAGCCCCAGGCCGACCGGATCAACGCCGTCGCCCGCGAGCGCGGCGAGACCTGGCTGGGCCGCTACGGCGGCCGGGTCTCGGCCGAGTGGCAGCTGGCCAAGGCGCTGGAGCTGCTGGAGGCCGACCCGGAGGTCTTCGACGCCGCGGAGCGCTGGATCGAGGCCGCCGACTGGATCGTGTGGCGGCTCTGCGGGCGCCAGACCCGCAACGTCTCCGCCGCCGGCTTCAAGGGGCTGCGCCAGGACGGCCGCGAGCCGTCCCCGGAGTTCCTGGCCGCGCTGCACCCGGCGCTGCCCGGGCTGCTGGCCAAGGTCGACGGGCCGTTGGCCGCGCTGGGCGCCCGGGCGGGGACGCTCACCGCCGAGGCGGCCGGCTGGACCGGCCTGCCGCAGGGTACGCCGGTGGCGGTCGGCGCCATCGACGCGCACGTCACCGCGGCGGCCGCCCGCTGCGTCGCGCCCGGGCGGATGCTCGCGGTGCTGGGCACCTCCACCTGCCTGATCATGAACGCGGACGACTGCCACGAGGTGCCCGGCGTGTGCGGGGTGGTCGACGGCGGGGTGAGCGCCGGCAGCTGGGGGTACGAGGCCGGGCAGAGCGGGGTGGGTGACATCTTCGCCTGGTACGTCGACCGGGCGCTGCCCGCGTCGTACGCCGAACAGGCGCGGCGGCGCGGCGTCAGCCCGTACGAGCTGCTGGACTCGCTCGCCGCCGAGCAGCCGGTCGGCGGGCACGGGCTGCTCGCGCTCGACTGGCACAGCGGCAACCGCTCGGTGCTGATGGACCACGAGCTGAGCGGGGTGCTGGTCGGCCTGACCCTGGCCACCCGGCCGGAGGAGATCTGGCGGGCGCTGCTGGAGGCGACCGCGTTCGGGGCGCGGACCGTGGTCGAGGCGTTCACCGCCGCCGGGGTGCCGGTGCGCGAGCTGACCGCCGCCGGTGGCCTCACCGGCAACCGGCTGCTGCTGCGGATCTACGCCGACGTGCTCGGCCGGCCGCTGCACGTGCTGGACGCGGCCCAGCCGGCGGCGCTGGGCGCGGCCATCCATGCGGCGGTGGCCGGCGGGGCGTACCCGCACGTGTCGACCGCCTCGGAGGCGATGGGTGCGCCGCACCGCGAGACGTTCCACCCGGACCCGGCCCGCGCCGCCGCCTACGACGAGCTGTACGCCGAGTACCGGGCCCTGCACGACCACTTCGGCCGGGGCGGCAGCGACGTCCTGCACCGCCTCCGCGCCCTCCGCAACCGCGCCCTGCGCGGCTGACCCGCCCGGCCCCGCCGGCCCCGCTTCGCATCGAGGTGGTTCAGATCCCCTCAGTTGCCCAGGTCAAAGGCCTTTTCCCGGGGCGGGAAACGACTAGCGGGGGCGGAAGCCCGGCGTCCGTACCGGCGTCAAGGTCGGCTTGACGCGACGCTCTGGCGCTTGATCAGCCCAGGCGTCAACATGGCCGGATGAGGAGTTCCCGAGACTTGGACTGGGAGGGCTGCCTCAGTGGTCCCCGCGCCCACCGGACCGGGCGCGTCCAGGCCTGACCGCTCACGATGCCTCTGCGCGACGTATGAAAGCCGGACTGGGTCGTTTGACTCATAGACCCCCGCCGGTCACCATGCTGCGCATGATCCACCAGCCAGATGATGAGCGCACTTGCGCAGTCGAAATGTCCTCCCGGCAGTGGCGCAGCGTGAACAGTGTCCTTGACAACGTGGTCAATGTCGAGGCCGAGAATGGCGACCCCGACGATCTCATAGCGGCGGGAACGCAGATTCTCCGAGAGGGCTGGCACCAGATCACTGGATGGACTGAAACAACAGCCTCCACGGGCTGGCCACACGACGATCAAGAGGTGACCGTGGCGCTTTCCGGCGCGCAATGGAGATACGTGATCTCCTGCCTAGACCGATGGCATGAAGTCACTGATGAGAAGTCTGCTGCCGAGCTATCCCTCATCCGGGAACTCGTGGTCAGCCAAGCAGAGGCTTGTCTGCCTGGACAGCTCTGAACTCGGCGCCCAATTCATCAGGCGACTCTGTCAACGGTGAGTGACCCGCCGGCCGGCGCGCTGGTGGTCGGCGACGAGAAGCGGTAGCCCGGGTTCTCGGAGCTATTCAGCCAGCCACGGGAGGTCGTGGCTGCGTCCCGCGGCGGTCGTGGACGCTACCCGTCCTACGAGATGCAGGCTTATGGCCAGACGAATGTAGGTCCTGCACGGGAGCCGGACCTGCTGGCCGCGTTCGTTGGTCAGCGCCTACCGACGCTCCTCTCATCCACGGCTACCGCTCGCAGCCCGACCGGACCACGATGCAGCCGGTTCGCATCGAGAGGGTCCGATCGCCGCGGACGCGGGGGTGCCGGGCGGAGCGGCGGTGGGCCGGCGCGCCGCGCCGGCCCACGCGCGCGGTCAGCCCAGGTCGACGGCGGGGTAGAGGGGGAAGCCGGTGAGCAGCTCGTTGGCCTGCTTGCTGATCTTGTCGGCCAGCGCCGGGTCGAGGACGTACTTGGCCTTGGACTCACCCGGCGTCGTCTGGCTGAGCACGGTGTGGATCAGCTCGGCGGTGGCGTCCATCTCGGCGACGCCGAGGCCCCGGGTGGTCAGCGCCGGGGTACCGATCCGGATGCCCGAGGTGTACCAGGCGCCGTTCGGGTCCTGCGGCACCGCGTTGCGGTTGGTGACGATGCCGGAGTCCAGCAGCGCCTGCTCGGCCTGCCGGCCGGTCAGGCCGTAGCCGGAGACGTCGAGCAGCACCAGGTGGTTGTCGGTGCCGCCGGTGACCAGCTTCGTGCCCCGGCGCACCAGGCCCTCGGCGAGCGCCTGGGCGTTGTCGACGATGCGCTGGGCGTAGTCGGCGAAGTCGGGGCGGCGGGCCTCGGCCAGGGCGACGGCCTTGGCCGCCATCACGTGCGGCAGCGGACCGCCGAGCACCATCGGGCAGCCCCGGTCCACCTGGTCGGCCAGCTCCGGGCCGCAGAGCACCATGCCGCCGCGCGGGCCGCGCAGCGACTTGTGGGTGGTGGTGGTGACGATGTGCGCGTGCGGCACCGGGTCGAAGTCGCCGGTGAAGACCTTGCCCGCGACCAGTCCGGCGAAGTGCGCCATGTCGACCATGAAGGTGGCGCCGACCGAGTCGGCGATCTCCCGCATGATCCGGAAGTTCACCTTCCGCGGGTACGCCGAGTAGCCCGCGACCAGGATCAGCGGCTTGAACTCCCGCGCCGCCTCGGCCACCCGGTCGTAGTCGATCAGGCCGGTGGCCGGGTCGGTGCCGTAGCTGCGCTGGTCGAACATCTTGCCGGAGATGTTCGGCCGGAAGCCGTGGGTGAGGTGGCCGCCGGCGTCCAGCGACATGCCGAGCATCCGCTGGTTGCCCAGCTCCCGGCGCAGCGCGAACCAGTCCGCCTCGGTGAGGTCGTTGACCTGGCGTACCTGGGCCTTCTTCAGCGCCGGCGACTCCACCCGGTCGGCCAGGATCGCCCAGAACGCCACCAGGTTGGCGTCGATGCCGGAGTGCGGCTGCACGTACGCGTGCGCGGCGCCGAACAGCTCCTTGGCGTGCTCGGCGGCGAGCGCCTCGACGGTGTCGACGTTCTGGCAGCCGGCGTAGAAGCGGCGGCCGACGGTGCCCTCGGCGTACTTGTCGCTGAACCAGTTGCCCATGGCCAGCAGGGTGGCCGGGGAGGCGTAGTTCTCGCTGGCGATCAGCTTGAGCGACTCGCGCTGGTCGGCCAGCTCGGCGCCGATGGCGTCGGCCACCCGGGGCTCGACGGCGCGGATCACCTCGAGCGCGCTGCGGAAAGCGGTGGATTCGGCGTTCAGCGACATGCGACCTCCTACAGACGTGCGGAAGGCCCAGGCGCTCGGCGTGCGTCCTCATGACGGGACCGCTTCCCGATGGTGCTCCATCCCCACGCGCCAGTCACGGCCCGCGCCGATCCTACCGGGTCGCCGGGGCGGGGCCCGCCCGACCTCGCCGGACGGGGGTGGACCGGCTCAAGTCCGAGCAGCACCGGAAGATGGCCGAGCCGGGCTCGGCCGACTGAGCCCGCCGTCGCGCGGCCCCACGCCTGCGGCGCGGTCTGCGTACGATCGGCGGATGCCATCCGAGGACGCCGGCGGCAGCCTGGTCGCCATCAGCGACCTGCACGTCGGGTACGCGGAGAACCGGGCGCTGGTCGAGGCGTTGCGCCCGGCCTCTCCCCGCGACTGGCTGATCGTCGCCGGGGACGTGGGCGACACCGCCGCCGACGTCGAGTGGGCGCTGGGCCTGCTGGCCGAGCGGTTCGACACGGTGGTGTGGGCGCCCGGCAACCACGAGCTGTGGACCCCGCAGGGCGACCCGGTCACCCTGCGGGGCGTGGCCCGCTACCAGCACCTGGTGCGACGGTGCCGGGAGCTGGGCGTGCTCACCCCGGAGGACCCGTACCCGGTGTGGCGGGGGGCGGGCGGGCCGGTGCTGGTGGCGCCGCTGTTCCTGCTCTACGACTACAGCTGGCGGCCGGAGGGTTTCGACACCCGGGAGGCCGCCCTGGCCGAGGCGTACCGGACGGGGATCGTCTGCACCGACGAGTTCCTGCTGCACCCCGACCCGTACCCGACCCGGCACGAGTGGTCCGCGGCCCGGGTCGCCGAGACCGCCCGCCGCCTCGCCGAGCGCGATCCGGCCCTGCCGACCGTGCTGGTCAACCACTGGCCGCTGGTGCGGGAACCGACCCGGGTGCTGCGCTACCCGATCTTCGCCCAGTGGTGCGGCACCGAGGCCACCGCCGACTGGCACCGCCGCTTCGACGCCGCCGCCGTGGTCTACGGGCACCTGCACATCCCCCGGACCACCTGGCACGACGGGGTCCGCTTCGAGGAGGTCTCGGTGGGCTACCCCCGGGAGTGGCGGCGCCGGGGCGTACCCCCGGGGCGGGTGCGGCGGATCCTGCCGGCGCCGGACGGGGTGCCGCCGACCGCCTGGTGACGTGCGTCGGGGCCCGGCCGACGGCCGGGCCCCGGGCGCGAGTGGCGCTCAGGCGGTGACCGCGTCGACGGCCTTCTTGATCGCCTTGGGGGCGGTGGGGGTACGCGGCGCGTCCTTGCGCATCGCGATCATCCGCTCACCGATCTCCTGGAGCTGGTTGCGGCCGAGGGCCTCGCGCACCTTCGGGAACCACTCCTGCTCCTCCTCCTCGACGTGGTGCTCGACGTTCTCGATCAGCACCGTGGTCTTGGCGACGAAGCGCTCGTCGGAGGCGTCCATCGCGGCCAGCTCCGCGCAGAGCAGGTCGGCGACGTGGTGCTCCTCGTACGACTCGAGGATGTCGTCCTCCAGGTCGGGCAGGAGCTTGCGGACCTCCGGGTACATCACCTCGTTCTCCAGGTAGGTGTGCACCGTCAGGGCTTCCAGGATCTGGTTCACCAGCTGCTGGCGCTTGCTGGCCGGGCCCTCCTCGGCCTTCTGGAACTCCTTGAAGAGGCGGCGCATCTCCTTGTGGTCCTCTTTGAGCAGGACGATGGCATCGGTGGACACCGGCAGACCTCCTTGGTTCGACTGACGTCTGCCCCGGTACCCCGAGGGTGAGCTGCGAAAACGGATGGGGCCCGGCGTGTTGCGCCGGGCCCCACCACTGGTCGTGCCGTGCTGCTACTTCACCGCGTTGTACGCGTTGACCATGCCGGCGCCGTAGAAGCCGTTGCGCTCGCCGCCGGAGCAGGTCGCGTCGTAGGCGTGCGGGCCGGCCGGGTGCAGCGGAGCCGGGTTGTAGACGCCCTCCGGGCAGGACTGCGCCACCGACGTACGCTTTAGGAACGCCGCCAGCTGACCCGGGCTCATGCCCGGGTGCGCCGACGCCGCCAGCGCCGCCACGCCGGTGGCGTGCGGGCCGGACATCGAGGTGCCCTGCTTGTAGCCATAGCCGTTGGTCTTCGTCGCCGTGTTGAAGGTGGTCGACAGAATCCCGTCGGTGGAGGTCGGCGTGACACCCTGCGTGCGGTAGCGGGTGTCGCCACCCGGCGCCGTCACGTCGATGACACCCTGGCCGTACGAGGAGTAGAAGCTCTTCGCCCCGGTCCGGCCGACCGCCGAGACGGTCACCACACCCGGCACCTCGGCCGGCAGGTCGAGGCAGGCGTTGGTGAGGCCCTCGCGCTCCTCCGGCGTCCCGTTGTTCGGGCTGCCGAAGTCGTCGAGCTTGTGCGCGAGGTCGTAGTTGGAGTTACCCGCGGACGCCACGTTCAGCACGCCCTTGCTCTGCGAGTAACGGATGGCCCGCTGGACCGCCTGCCACACCGGACGCTGGCGTGCGTCGTTGCGGCAGTTCAGCTCCCACGGGTCGATGAAGTAGCTGTTGTTGGTCAGCTGGAACCCGTGCTCGGCGGCCCAGATGAACCCGCAGACCGCGGCCTCCGGGTAGATGTAGCCGTCGTCGTTGACCACCTTCACCGCGGCGAGCTTGACGCCCGGCGCGATGCCCGCCACGCCGACGCCGTTGACGGCGGCGGCGATGGTGCCGGCCACGTGGGTGCCGTGGTCGGAGGTGGTCGGGTTCCAGGCCGCCTCGGCCGTGTCCACCGTGCCGCCGAGGCAGGACGTGCTCTTGTCCTTGGCGATCTGGGTGGCCAGGTCGGGGTGGCTGGAGGAGATGCCGCTGTCCAGCACGCCCACCACCACGCCGGAGTTGCCGGCGTTGACGGCGTGGGCCTGCGGGAGGCCGATCATCGGCATGTCCCACTGCTGACCGTAGAGGGGCTCCTTGGTCGGGTCGGCGGTGATGTTCGCCGCCTCGGCCGCGGAGACCTCGACGGTCTCGCTGTCTTCGAGCGCGGTGCCCAGGCCGGCGGTGGAGGCGACCGACTCGACGCCCGCACCCGCCACGTCGGTGGCGAACTCGGGGTTGGTCGAGCGGACGACGAGCACGCCGATCTGGTCGTACGTGGCCACCACGGTGCCCTTGGCCGCGGCCACCCGGGCCGCCGCCTTCCCGGTGGTGGCGCCCTGCGGGGCCAGGACCAGGAACGTGGTGTCCGGGCCGGCGGCCGTCGCCGGGGCCAGCCCGCCGGTGACGGCGAGGCCGACACCGAGGGTCACGGCGGACGCGGCAGCCAGTGTCTTGCGACGAAGGTTCTTCACACAGACTCCCAGGGGCTGTTTCCAGCCGGTACGCCCCCTGGTGGGGAGCGGCCGGCGGGAAGAGGGCGGGATGCCCGCTTCCGAACCAACAGCGTAGGAGCGCGGTGTGTCGTTACACACATCCGTTCGGTCGGTCGCTGACCGTCATACGGTGGCCAGGGTGTGCGGGATCTCGTCCAGCAGCTCCCGGGCGAGGAAGCCGATCCGCCCGAACCGGGGAACCAGCCGCTGGCCGCTGACCGCGTGCGCCCACGCGGCCCAGCAGGCGCCCTGCGCCGGCGTCGCCCCCCGGGACAGCAGCCCGGCCAGCAGCCCGGAGCGGACGTCGCCGCTGCCCGAGGTGCCCAGGCCCGCGTCGCCGCTCTCCTCCCGCCAGCACTCGCCGGCGGGGGTGGCGATGTGCCCGTAGAGCGAGACCACCGCGTCGTACCGGCGGGCCAGCTCGCGCGCCTCGGCGTCCAGGTCGTGGCCGGGCTCGCGGCCCAGCAGGTGCCGCGCCTCGGTCACGTTGGGGGTGAGCACCACCGGCCGGCCCGCGCCGACCAGCAGGTCCGGCTGGTGGCTGAGCGCGCCCAGCGCGTACGCGTCCAGCACCAGCGGCGTCTCCGGCGCGGCGGCGTCCAGGACCAGGCGCAGCAGGGCCCGGGTCTCGTCGATGTCGTTGAGGCCGGGACCGACCGCCACCACGTCGGCCTGCCCGACCAACTCGCCGAGCCGGTCGCCCGGATCGCCGGCGACCGCCCCGTCCCCGGTCTCCGGCAGGCCGATCACCAGCGCCTCCGGCACCTGGATGCTCAGCGCGGCGGCGGTCGACTCGGCGGCGGCCAACTGGAGCACCCCGGCGCCGGCGCGCAGCGCGGCCACGCCGGCCAGCAGCACCGCGCCGGGGGTGAAGCGGGAACCCCCGACCACCAGCACGGTGCCCCGGTGCTCCTTGCCGCCGGTGGGCACCGGCAGCGCCCAGTCGCGCAGCAGCGCCGGGGTGATCACCCGCGTCTCAGACCGGTTCGGCATGGACCTCGTCCTCCCTGGTCGGTCGGGCGCCCTGCCGGCGCAGGTGCGTCACGTCGTTGAAGGTGTCCAGGACGAGGCGGCCCTCGGGGTCGGCCGACCAGCCGGTCACCGAGCAGTTGGCGATCACGTGCTCCCGGGTGAGCGCCATCAGCTCCGCCTCGGTCAGCCCGTCCACCAGGTAGCGGAGCATGAAGACCAGCGCGTCGTGGCCGAACAGCAGCACCCGCTGTCCCTCGTGGTCGCGGCGCAGGTCGCCCAGGAGCGCCCGCAGCCGCAGCGCCAGGTCGGTCCAGGACTCGCCGCCCGGCGGGCGGTAGTAGAACTTGCCGAGCCGGCGGCGGCGGGCGGCCTCCTCGGGGAAGCGGCGCTGCACGCCGTGCCCGGTCAGGCCGTCGAGGATGCCCAGTTCCCGGTCGCGCAGCCGCTCGTCCCGGCTGGCCGGGATGCCGGTGCCGGCCAGCGCCAGCTCGGCCGTGCGCACCGCCCGCAGGTACGGCGAGACCACCGCCACGTCGGGCCGGCGTTCGGCCGGCAGGCCGGCGAGCCAGCGGGCGGTGGCCCGGGCCTGCTCCTCGCCGGTGTCCGACAGCGGCACGTCGGCGTCCCGGTGGGTCAGGTCGATCAGCTCGGCGCCGGACGTCTCCGCGGCCGTCGCGGCGATGTTCGCCGTGCTCTCGCCGTGCCGGACGATCCAGAGGGCTGCCAGTTCCGCCATGCGGCCACCCGTACCCGAGCGGGCCGCCCGGTAACCGTTCCGGCCGGCGCTCAGCTCCCGGCGGGCCTGCGGCGTGAACGGGCCGAGGCCGGGTAAGCGCTGGCCTGGTCGGAAACCGAGACAGGGGAGGTACGCCGTGGCGACCATGACGGAACAGAAGAGCCCGGTGAAGGACAAGAACTACGACCTGATCCACGTCCTGCAGATGTCGCTGGACAACATCTACCGGATGGACACCTACATCGGGGACGCGGAGCAGCGGGGCGATTCGGAACTGGCCACCTGGTTCCGCAAGATCCAGGAGAACAATCGCAAGGCGGGTGACCAGGCCAAGCAGATGCTCATGACGCGGATGCAGCAGGAAGGGCGCTGACACCCGCGCTGCCGGGGCGGGACGCGGCAGTCTCGTCGCGTCCGGCCCCGGCAGCCCGCGACACTCAGGACACCCGGACGGCGTAAATGCCCCGGCCGAAGGTCCCCGCCACGAGGCGGTGGTGGGTGCCGTCGTACTCGATGTCGTCGACCGGGACCAACGGCAGGCCCCGGCCCTGGCGCAGCCAGACCCCGCCGCCGGTCGGGCTGACGAACACGCCCTGGTCGGTGCCGACGTAGAGGGTCAGCCCCGTGCCGATGGCCAGGTCGTTGACCGGCGCCTTCGGCAGGGTGCCGCTGAGGTCGTGGAAGTGCCGGCCCCCGTCGAGTGAGCCGAGCAGGTACGGCCGCTGGGAGCCCGACCGGTACGCGGACAGCGTCACGTACACCCGGTCGGCCCGCCCTGGGTCGACCACGACCCGGGTGACCCACGGCTGCCCGGAGAGCAGCAGCTGCCAGGAGCCGCCCAGGTCCCGGGTCACCCAGACCCGCCCGTCGTCGGTGCCGACGTAGACGGTCCGGCCGTCCCCGGCCGGGGCGACCGTGGTGATGGTGCCGTAGTTGGTGTAGATCGGGTCGCGGCCCGGTCCGCCGGTCAGGTCGCCGCTGATCGCCGTCCAGGTCCGGCCGCCGTCGGTCGACCGGTTGAGCACGTTGGCGCCGTAGTACAGCACCGCCGGGTCGCGCGGGTCGAAGACCACCGGGGTGAACCAGTTGCGCCGGGCGGCGGTGACCCGGTTGCCGAAGTACGTCATCGTCTCGCCGCCGTCGGTCGAGAAGAAACAGTTGCCGTACTGGTAGCAGGCGTAGACGTTCTCCTTGTCGGTCGGGTTGATCAGGTTCTCCTCGCCGTCCCCGCCGAGGTACTCGTTGAAGGCCGGGCCGCCCCACGAGCGCAGCGAGCCGTTGTCCTGGGTGCCGCCGGAGATCCGGCTGACGTCCTGCGGCGTGATCGCCACGCTGTAGAACTGGGTGTACGGCTCGTGGGTGGCCTTCACCCAGCCGCCGTCCCCGTCGGCGTCCGAGCGGTACGTCCCACCGTCGTTGCCGAGGTAGACCCGCTGCGGACGGCGCGGATCCCAGATCATCGCGTGGTGGTCGACGTGGGTGGAGCTGCTGTCCGCCGTCCAGGTCCGCCCGCCGTCCTTGGTGGTCAGCAGCGGCACGCCCGCGACGTGCACGTGCTGCGGCTCGTCCGGGTCGACCCAGACCTTGCCGAACCACCAGCCGAAGGTGGACTGCGAGGTGGTCAGCTCCGGGGTGTCCGGCAGCCGGGTCCAGGCGTCGCCGCCGTCGCTGCTGCCGTAGAAGCCGGCGAACGGGCCGGCGGTGGAGTTGACGATCGCGTAGAGCAGGTCCGGGTCGGAGACGGACTGGCCCAGGCCGATCCGGCCCACCTCCGGCCCGGCCGCCGGCAGCCCACCCGCCAGGCGGGCCCAGGTCGCACCGCCGTCGAGGGAGCGGTAGACCCCTGAGCCGACACCGCCGTAGGTGCGCAGGTCCGGCGTGCGGCGGTGGTCCCAGAGCACGGCGTAGAGCCGATCGGCGTCGCGCGGGTCGATCAGCACCTCGGTCGCGCCGGTGAACTCGTTGGCCCCGGCGAGGATCCGCTGCCAGGTCGTACCGCCGTCGGTGGAGCGGTAGACGCCCCGGTCGCCGCCGCCGTTGTAGAGCGAACCGGCGGCGGCGACGAAGATCCGCTTCGGGTCGGCCGGGTCGACGGTGATCGCGCCGATCGCGCCCGAGTCGCGCAGGCCCAGCGACCGCCAGGTCCGGCCGCCGTCGCGGGAGGCGTACAGGCCGGTGCCCTCGTAGGTGACGCTGCCGCCACCCGGATTGACCTCGCCGGTGCCGGCGTACAGGGTGCCGTCCGGGCCGGTCGCCACCGCGCCCATCGCCTGGGTCCAGCCGTCCGGCCAGGCCGGCTCGAAGCGGTTGCCGGCGTCCCGGCTCACCCAGACCCCGCCGCTGGCGGCGGCGGCGTAGACGGTGTCGGGGCGGTGCGGGTCCAGCGCGAGCGAGGTGATCCGGCCGCCGATGTTGGTCGGTCCGACCGAGGTCCACCGGCCGCCGACCGTGGGCAGCCGGGCCCCTTCCTTCGCGGCCGTGTCGTAGGCGTGCCGGGGCAGCGCCTCGCCGCGCACGGTCTTCTGCAGGTAGCGGTACTCGGCGGGGGCGGAGGGTCCGCGCACCGGCCGGTACTCGTCCTCGGGACGCGGCGGTGAGGCGCCGGCGCCGGTGGGGGAGAGGGCCACGGTGCCGCCGGAGAGCAGCGTCGCGGCCAGGATCAGGGAGAGGGTACGTCGTCGTGCCACGGAGGTCCCTTCGCCGGTGGAGGGAGGGTCGACGGTCCCGCCGAACGTTACGAAGACGGATGTCGATGGTCAACCCTCCGGCGTCACCGAAGGTGATCGGGTCGACACCGGACACTAGGCAGGGAGCGCATCGATGGGGTGGAATGGCCTGACCTGCCGTACCCCGTCGGAAGGACCACGATGACGCCTGCCCGCAGCCGGGCACTGGCCGCCGCCACCCTCACGGCGCTCCTGCTCACGGCCGCACCCGCCGCCCCCACCCACGCCGCGCCTGCCCGGCCGGCCACCCCACCGCACATCGCCGGCGACCACACCGTGCCGGTCTACTCCTACGCCGACGCCGTCCGGGAGAGCATCCAGGTCGAGGCACCGACCGACGCCGACGGCGACGGCATGCGGGACCGGGTCATGGTCGACCTGGTCCGGCCCCGGGAGGCGGCGCAGGCCGGCATCCGGGTGCCGGTCATCATGGACGCCTCGCCCTACTACCACTGCTGCGGCCGGGGCAACGAGAGCGAACGCAAGACGTACGACGCGAACGGCGTGATCGCCAAGGCGCCGCTCTTCTACGACAACTGGTTCGTCCCCCGCGGGTACGCGTTCGTCGCGGTCGACCTCAGCGGCACCGCCCGCGCCACCGGGTGCGAGGACGTCGGCGGCCGGGCCGAGGTGGCCGGGGCGAAGGCGGTGGTGGACTGGCTGAACGGCCGGGCCCGCGGCTTCACGCTGGACGGCGAGCCGGTCACCGCGTCGTGGAGCACCGGCCGGGTGGGCATGATCGGCAAGTCCTGGGACGGCTCGGTCGCCAACGGCGTGGCGGCCACCGGCGTCCGGGGCCTGGAGACCATCGTGCCGATCTCCGCGATCTCCAGTTGGTACGACTACCAGCGGTACCGGGGCCTGCTGCGGGCGTCGGACTATCCCGCCTACCTGCACCAGGTGGTCAACGGCCGGCCCGCCGAGGCGTGCGCCGCCGTGCTCGCCCGGCTGCGCGCCGACAGCGCGGAGGACACCGGCGACTACAACGCCTACTGGGCGGAGCGGGACTACCGCCGCGCGGCCGAGCAGGTCCGGGCGAGCGTGCTGGTCGCGCACGGCGTCAACGACCTGAACGTCACCACCGGCCAGTTCGCCCGCTGGTGGGACGCGCTCGCCGACCGGCGGGTGCCGCGGAAGCTCTGGCTCTACCAGGCCGGGCACGAGGATCCGTTCGACGTACGCCGGGCCGAGTGGGTCGCCACCCTGCACCGCTGGTTCGACTACTGGCTGCAGGGCCTGCCCAACGGGGTCATGCGGGAGCCCCGGGCCACCCTGGAGACCGCCCCCGGGGTGTGGACCGAGCAGCGCGACTGGCCGGCCCCGGGCACCCGGAACGTCCCCGTGGTCCTGGGCGCCGGCGACGGCACGACCGGCACCCTCGGCGGTCCTGGCGCCCGGCCCGGCGTGGTCCGGGCGTACACCGACGAGTCGCTGACCGAGCCGCAGGTGGTCACCGAGCCGACGACCGCCCGCGCCGGACGGTTGGTGTTCCTCTCCGGCGCGCTGACCGCGCCGCTGCGGATCTCCGGGACGCCGTCGGTGCGCCTGCGGATCAGGGTCGACCGGCCGACCACCGCGCTGAGCGCCCGACTCGTCGGCTACGGCACCGCGGAACGGATCCAGTACCGCAGCTCGGAGGGGGTTCGGACGCTGGTCACCCAGTCGTGCTGGGGGGAGTCCACCGTGGCCGACGACGCCTGCTACCGGGACACGGCGGAGATCACCGCGGTCACCGACCACGGCGTCCTCACCCGCGGCTGGCTCGACGCGGCGCACCACCGGTCCCTGCGGTTCACCAGCCCGCTGCGCCCGGACCGCTGGTACACGGTCACCCTGCCGCTCAACGCGTACGACGCGGTGCTGCCGGCCGGCCACGTGCTCGGTCTCGTCCTCGCCCAGAGCGACCCGGGCTTCACCGAGACCGACGACCGGGACGCCACCGTCTCGGTGGACCTCGGGCGCAGCACGCTGACCCTGCCCGTCACCGGCGGCGCCACCCTGCCGCCGGTCACCGACGTGCCCGACGTGGTCGCGGCTCCCGCCGTCCCGTCGGCCGGCCGCGCCGCCCCGCCCGACAACCGTCAGCTGCCGGACCGCTCCTGACGGCGGGTGTCGACCGGCCCGCCGCCGCCGTCCGGGGCAGCGACGGGCCGATCGACCGGGAAGGATGCCAATCGGTCGACCACGACGGGAGGGGTGACGCCGGAGGACGGTGGTCAAGGGGCTGGGCGAGGCGCTGGTGCTCATCGTGATCGCGGTGGCGGTCGCCGCCGTCGGAGTGGGGATCTGGGTGGCGGTCAGCGGTGGGGACTTCCTCCACCGACTGGGCATCGCGCTGGTGGTGGTCGGCCTCCTGCTGGCGGTCACCGGAGACCTCACCCTGAGCCGGATCGGCATGCTGGACGCCCGGTCGACGTTCGGGCTGGCGCCGGAGCGGGAGGACGCCGGCGGTGGGCGGGTGCTCACCGGGATCGGCATCTCGCTGTTCGTCTCCGTTCCGCTCGTCGTGGTGGGCATCCTGCTGATCGTCTGACCGCTCCGGCGGCCGCCGGTCACGGCGGCGGCCCGGCGAGCCGCTACCCTGCGCTCATGGACGGCGTGGCGGACGGCGAACGGCTGGCGGCGTCGCTCGGGCGGGCCCTCGACCGGCTCACCTTCGTCGACCTGAGCACGGACGCGGTGACGGCGCGGATCATCGAATCCGCGGTCGCCTGGGCGGCTGAGCAGGGCTGGCGGGTCTACCGCCGGGCGCCGAGCGTGCTGCCCCTGCCGCCGCCGCTGTCGGGCCAGCAGTCGGTGCTCGACGTCGCCTGCGCCCGGCCGGACGGGCCGCCTGTGGTCATCGAGGTCGACCACACCGATCGGCGTCGTACCTGGGAAAAGCTGGCGGCGGAGGCGGCGGCCGGCCGCGTCGCGATCTGGGTGCGCTGGGGACCGGGGCGGTTCGGTACCGCGCCCGCGCCGATCCATCAGGTGACCTGCGAGGTCTCCCGCCGCGCCGGGCCCGCAGGGGCGGGCCGGCTGCACAGCCGGGCACCGGGCGGCGACCGGCCGCCACCCGCGCACTCCGAGCGGGCTGCCGGCAGCACCGCCGTGCTGCTGCCGCTGCCGTCGCTGGACGACGAGACGCCGTGACCCGGCGCTACTCGAACCGGGAGGGGTCGCCGGCACCGCGCCGGACGATCTCCGCCTCGCCCTCCGAGAAGTCGATCACCGTCGTGGGCAGGGTGCCGCACTCGCCGGAGTCGATCACCGCGTCGACCACGTGGTCGAGCCGCTCCTTGATCTCCCAGCCCTGCGTCATCGGTTCGGTGTCGCCGGGCATCAGCAGGGTGCTCGACACCAGCGGCTCGCCCAGCTCGGCCAGCAACGCCTGCGCCACGACGTGATCGGGGATGCGGACCCCCACGGTCTTCTTCTTCGGGTGCAGCAACCGGCGCGGCACCTCCTTCGTCGCCGGCAGGATGAACGTGTAGCTGCCCGGGGTCGCCGCCTTCAGCGACCGGAACAGGGCGTTGTTGATCTGGACGAACTGGCCGAGCTGCGCGAAGTCCCGGCACACCAGGGTGAAGTGGTGCCGGCTGTCGAGCTGGCGGATGTCCCGGATGCGGTCGATGCCCTCCCGGTTGCCCAGCTGACAGCCGAGCGCGAAGCACGAGTCCGTCGGGTAGGCGATCAGTCCGTTGCCGCGGACGACGTCCACCACCCGGCTGATCGTCCGTGGTTGCGGGTTGTCCGGGTGCACGTCGAGGTACGTCGCCATGGCGGAAGCCTAGGCCGCGGCCCCGCCCCCCGGAACCGCCGGTCGCCATCGCCGACCTCGCGTCGGGCGGGTTCACCCTTCCACCGAGCGGTGCCGGTGAGCCGGGCGCGGGAGTCGGCCGCTGCCGTTACCGTGTGAGCGTGGCGACGGCGGCGGAGGAGATGCGGGTCGGGGAACGGGTGGTCCGGGTCTCCAGCCCGGACAAGCCGTACTTCCCTGAGCGAGGCCTGACCAAGCTGGACGTGGTGCGTTACTTCCTCGCCGTCGGCGACGGCATCCTGCGCGCGCTGCGGGACCGGCCGACCATGCTGGAACGCTGGCCGCGCGGTGTCTTCGAGGGCGCGAAGATCGCTACCCGGCAGGACAACCGCGGCGACGCCTTCTACCAGAAGCGGCTGCCGGCCGGCGCGCCCGACTGGGTCCGCACCGCGCACATCACCTTCCCCAGCGGGCGGACGGCCGACGAGGTCGCGCCGAGCGAGCTGGCCGTGGTGATCTGGGCGGCCAACCTGGGGACGCTGCGGTTCCACCCCTGGCCGGTCTCGGCGGCGGACGTGGAACGCCCCGACCAGCTCCGCATCGACCTCGACCCGATGCCGGGCGTCGGCTTCGACCAGGTGGTGCCGGTGGCGCACGAGGTCCGCGCCTTCCTCGACGAGCTGGGGCTGGTGGGTTACCCGAAGACCACCGGCGGGCGGGGTCTGCACGTCTACCTGTCGATCGAGCCGAGGTGGAGTTTCGGCGAGTGCCGGCGTGCGGTGCTGGCGCTGGGCCAGGAGATGCAGCGGCGCCGCCCCGACCTGGTCACCACCACCTGGTGGCGGGAGCAGCGGGACCGGCCGGTCTTCGTCGACTACAACCAGATGGCCCGCGATCACACCATGACCTCGGCGTACTCGATCCGGCCGACGCCGGCGGCGCTGGTCTCCGCGCCGCTGGACTGGTCGGAGCTGGACGACGTCCGCCCCGAGGACTTCGACGTGGTGAGCATGCCGGCCCGGTTCGCCGGGCGCGGCGACCCGCACGCCGGCCTGGACGAGCGGCGCTTCTCGCTGGAGCCGCTGCTGGAGCTGGCCGACCGGGAGGGGTTGGCGGCCCCGCCCGAACGCTGACGGTCACTGCCGGGGCGCTGACGGGTCACTGCCAGGGGCTCTGCGCGCCGGTGAACTCCTCGAAGACCAGCCAGCTGCGGGTCGACAGCACCCCGGCGATGCCCTGCACCCGCTCCAGCACCACGTCGCGCAGGGTGGCGTTGTCGGGCGCGCGGACCAGGGCGAGCACGTCGTGTTCGCCGCTGAGCAGCGCCACGTGCTCGACGTAGCGCACCCGGGCGAGCTCCGCCGACACCTCCCGCCAGGTGTTCTGCTGGATCGTCAGGGCGATGTACGCCGAGGTGCCCAGCCCGGCCGGCTCGGGCGCGACCTGTGCCCGGAACCCGGTGATCACCCCGTCGCGCAGCAACCGCTCCACCCGGGCGTACGCGTTGGTGCGGGAGACGTGCACGCGTTCGGCCAGCGTACGGACCGAGAGCCGGCCGTCGCGGACCAGCTCGTCGAGGATGCGCCGGTCCACCTCGTCCAACGGACCGGCCGAACGTCCCGTTCCACCGGGCAGGCCCGCCTCCGGACTGGTCTCCTGGCTCACATCAGCCCCCTCGGGATGCCATTCATCCCACGTTCACCGCGCATCTTGAGTCAATCATCCGACAGCAGGAGCATAAGGCCACCACACGTCCAGGAGGTCCCCGCCGTGACGACCACACCCCAGGCGGTCCGCAGGGCATCCCCGCGCACCCGCCGGCCGGCCACCCCGGCCGCGCCCGAGAAGTCCGCCGGCCTGCTCCCGCAGGCCGAGCCGGTCCGACTGCTCGACCCGGACGGCACGCCGCTGCCGGCCCGCGCCGACTACCCCGAGCCGCCCGTCGAGGCGCTGCGCGAGATGTACCGCCGGATGGTGGTCGGTCGCCGCTTCGACACCCAGGCCACCGCCCTGACCAAGCAGGGCCGGCTCGCCGTCTACCCGTCCTCGCGCGGCCAGGAGGCCTGCCAGGTCGGGGCGACCCTCGCCGTGCGCGACACCGACTGGGTGTTCCCCACCTACCGCGAGTCGATGGCGCTGGTCAGCCGGGGCATCGACCCGGTCGAGGTGCTCACCCTGCTGCGCGGCGACTGGCACTGCGGGTACGACCCGACGCGGGTGTACACCGCGCCGCAGTGCACCCCGCTGGCGACCCAGTGCGTGCACGCCGCCGGGCTGGCCTACGGCGAGTCGTACCAGGGGCGGGACACCGTGGCGCTGGCCTTCATCGGCGACGGCGCCACCAGCGAGGGCGACTTCCACGAGGGGGTCAACTTCGCCGCCGTGTTCAAGGCCCCGGTCGTCTACTTCGTGCAGAACAACAAGTACGCCATCAGCGTGCCGCTGTCCCGGCAGACCGCCGCGCCGAGCCTGGCGTACAAGGGTGTCGGCTACGGCGTGCCCAGCGAGCAGGTCGACGGCAACGACCCGGTGGCGGTGCTGGCGGTGCTCACCCGCGCGGTGGCGCACGCCCGGGCCGGTCACGGGCCGTTCCTGGTCGAGGCGCACACCTACCGGATGGAGCCGCACACCAACGCCGACGACGCCACCCGGTACCGCGACGCCGACGAGGTCGAGGCCTGGCGCGACCGCGACCCGGTGGCCCGGCTGGAGACGTACCTGCGCAACCGGGGCGCGCTCGACGACGCGGCGGTGGCCGCGATCGCCGAGGAGGCCGAGGCGTACGCCGCCGACCTGCGCGACCGGATGAACGCCCAGCCCACGGTCGACCCGCTCAGCCTCTTCGACCACGTCTACGCCGAGCCGACCCCGCAGCTGGTCGAGCAGCGCGAGCAGGTCCGCGCCGAGCTGGCCGCCGCCCGCGACGAGGAGGGGGACGCCTGATGGCCACCATGACCATGGCGAAGGCGCTCAACGCCGCGCTCGCCGACGCGATGCTCGACGACGACCGGGTGGTCGTCTTCGGCGAGGACGTCGGGCAGCTCGGCGGCGTCTTCCGGATCACCGACGGGCTGCAGGCCCGCTTCGGCGACAAGCGCTGCTTCGACACCCCGCTGGCCGAGGCCGGCATTGTCGGCTTCGCCGTCGGGCTGGCCATGTCCGGGCTGCGCCCGGTGGTGGAGATGCAGTTCGACGCGTTCGCGTACCCGGCCTTCGAGCAGATCGCCTCGCACGTGGCGAAGCTGCGCAACCGCACCCGCGGCGCGCTGAGCGTGCCGATCGTGATCCGGGTGCCCTACGCCGGCGGCATCGGCGGGGTGGAGCACCACTGCGACTCGTCCGAGGCGTACTACGCGCACACCCCGGGCCTGAAGGTGGTCACCCCGGCCACCGTCGAGGACGCGTACTCGCTGCTGCGCCAGGCGATCGACGATCCTGACCCGGTCGTGTTCATGGAGCCCAAGAAGCTCTACTTCTCCAGCGCCGAGGCGGAACTGCCCGCGACCACCGCGCCGTTCGGCCGCGCGGTCGTGCGCCGGCCCGGCACCGACGCCACCCTGGTCGCGTACGGCCCGGCGGTGCCGGTCGCGCTGGAGGCCGCCGAGGCCGCCCGCGAGGAGGGCTGGAACCTGGAGGTCGTCGACGTGCGCACCATCGTGCCGTTCGACGACGAGACGATCGCCGCCTCGGTCCGCCGGACCGGCAGGTGCGTGGTGATCCAGGAGGCGCAGGGCTTCGCCGGGGTCGGCGCGGAGATCGCCGCCCGGGTGCAGGAGCGCTGCTTCCACGCCCTGCACGCCCCGGTGCTGCGGGTGTCCGGCCTGGACATCCCGTACCCGGCGCCGATGCTGGAGCACACCCACCTGCCCTCGGTGGACCGGGTGCTGGACACGGTGGCCCGCCTCCAGTGGGACGACCAGCCCGACCCGCGCTGGCTGCCCCAGGGGAGCGCGGCGTGACCACGGTGGAGCGGACGCAGGTCTTCCTCCTGCCCGACCTGGGCGAGGGGCTGAGCGAGGCCGAGATCGTGGAGTGGCGGGTCGCCGTCGGCGACGTGGTCACGGTGGACCAGAGCGTGGTCGAGGTGGAGACCGCCAAGGCGGTCGTCGACGTGCCCTGCCCGTACGCCGGCCGGGTGGTCGCCCTGCACGGCGCGGCGGGTGAGGTGCGCCCGGTCGGCCAACCCCTGATCACCATCGCGCCGCTCGACGGCGAGGGTGGCGGCGAGCCGGCCGGACACGCCACCTACCGCGAGGAGGAGCGGGCCGGCTCCGGCAACGTGCTGATCGGGTACGGCACCGGGCACGCCGGCGCCGGCCGGCGCCGGCGCCGGCCCCGGTTGGCGCTGGCCCCCGAGCCCACCGCCGGCGCGACCGACGCCCCCGACGGGAAGAACTCCCCGGAGCCGGCCGCCGCACCGACCGACCTCGCGGCCGGGCGGACGCCGACGGCGGCGCTGGTCATCTCGCCGATCGTGCGCCGGCTGGCCCGCGAACGCGGGGTGGACCTGGCCTCGGTGCGGGGCACCGGCACCGGCGGCGTGATCCGCCGCGCCGACGTGGAGGCGGCCGCCGCCGCGCCGGCCACCCGGCTCGCGGCGGTTCCGGAACAGCCCGCCGCGCACGTCGGGCTCGCCCCGGCCGACGGGCAGGACGTGGTCATCCCGCTCACCGGCATCCGCAAGGTGATCGCCGACAAGCTCTCCCGCAGTCGGCGGGAGATCCCCGAGGTGACCATCTGGGTGGACGTGGACGCCACCGGGCTGCTGGAGACCCGGGCGGCCATCAACGCCGCCACCCCGGACGCGCCGGTGAGCACCCTGGCCCTGCTGGCCCGGATCTGCCTCAGCGGACTGCGGCGGTTCCCGCAGCTCAACGCGCGGGTCGACACCGAGGGACAGCGGATCGTCCAGTCGGCCGGGGTGCACCTGGGCATCGCCGCGCAGACCGACCGGGGCCTGGTCGTCCCGGTGCTGCGCGACGCCCAGCGGCTCACCACCCGGGAACTGGCCGCCGCGCTGGCGGAGACCACCGCCGCGGCCCGCGCCGGCACGCTGCCGCCGGCCCGGCTGACCGGCGGCACCTTCACCCTCAACAACTACGGGGTGTTCGGTGTGGACGGCTCGACGCCGATCATCAACCACCCGGAGGCGGCGCTGCTCGGGGTGGGTCGGATCGTGGACAAGCCCTGGGTGGTCGACGGGCAGCTCGCGGTGCGCAAGGTGACCCAGCTCAGCCTCACCTTCGACCACCGGGTCTGTGACGGTGGCGTGGCGGGCGGCTTCCTGCGGCACGTCGCCGACTGCGTCGAGCAGCCGGCGCTGCTGGTCGCCAACGTCTGAGGCGGTACGGGCGGAGCCGGCCGCGCTGGCCGGCTCCGCCGCCGGACGGCGGGGTGTCCGTTTCGTCCTCAGCGGTGTGGGCGGCGGGGGCGTGGGCACGGCGTTTTCCGGTCGGTGGGCCGGGAAATCGGCGGCCGGGGAACGACCGGACCGCCGAGAGGAGCAGTCGTGCCGTACCAGGCTCTGCCCACCACCGTGCGGGACCGGCGCCCGTCCGTCGCCGGTGCGCCGTTGTGGTGCGACGCGCACGAGTACGGGCTGACCGGTGACGGGGTGACCAACGACCAGCCGGCGCTGGCCGCCCTGGTGGACCGGCTCGGCGACGGGTACGCCGCCGACGGGCGGGCCCGGGTGATCTACTGCCCACCGGGGATCTACTCGATCCGCGACGCCGGCACGGTGTGGCGCAGCGGGGTGTCGCTGATCGGGGCCGGCTCGGCGGCGACCCGGTTCCTGCTCAGCAACGAGGGCAACCGGTCGGACCCGACGCCGCTGGCCTTCTGGACCACCCTGCAGCACGGCGCGGACCGGGACCGGCACCTCGCCGACTGCACCTTCGCCGACTTCGAGATCGACGGCTCCGGCGTGGCCATGGCCGAGTACAACTACCTGGCCAAGGGGTTGGGCCTGCAGTACGTGGTGCGCGGGGTGTTCCGCAACCTCTACATCCACCACACCGCGGCGAGCGGGCTCGGCTGCGACTTCCTGCAGGACGGCAACATCGACGGCGTGGTGGTGGTCGGCTGCGGCCGGCTGGACAACGGCGAGGAGATGGGCGGGGCCGGCATCGGCATCGGCATCGGCGGTTGGGGCACCGTCGAGCGGCTCACCATCGCCAACTGCACCGCGCTGGGCAACGGCACCAACGGCATCTTCCTGGAGTTGCAGAAGGACTACTGGCCGCCGCCGCGCGGCTACCGGATCGTCGGCTGCCACAGCCAGGGCAACCGGTTCGGCATCTCCGACTGGGGCGCCGACGGGCTGATCGTCACCGGCTGCACGATGACCGGCAACCTGGAGGCGGGCTTCGACGTCTCGGCCAACGGCACCGCGGGGGTGGCCGGCCGGGGTGGGCTGCTGACCGACTGCGTGATCGACGGCAACGTCCGCGACGGGATCAGCATGGGCAACACCCCCGGTCCGTACACGGTGCGGGGCAACCGGATCAGCGGCAACGGCGCGTACGGCTACCACGAGCACAACCTGGGCCGGGGCTACCAGGACCCGGCGATCGACGTGGTGATCGAGAGCAACGAGTTCTGGGGCAACGGCCTGGACGGGATTCGTGTCGACCGCCCGATGACCGACACGACGCTGCTCAACAACCGGGTCCGCAACAACGGGCGGCAGTGCGCCGGCGCCTGCGCCGGCGGCGGCGAGACGGTCCGGTACAGCGACAAGGCGCTGGTGGACCGCTCGGCGAACTGGCCGCCGGACGGGCACCGGGGCAAGGTGCTGCGGGTGGGCGATCGGGTGGCCGTGGTGGCCGCCAACACCGCCGCCGAACTCACCCTCGCCCCGGTACGCCCGGACGCCTACAGCGCCTGGAGCGGTGACACGCCGCTGCCCGGGACGGCGTACGAGCTGCCCGCCGCGCCGGGTACCCGGGCCGGGATCACCATCAACGCGCCGTTCGACTCGGCGACGATCCGGGGCAACCGCGTCTGGGACAACCACGACCCGCGCACCCAGTCCCACGGGCTGTGGATCACCGAGCGGGGCAGTTGTGTGGCCTGCCGGGTCGAGGACAACGACCTCGCCGGCAACGCCGAGAGCGCCACCCGGTTGGACACCCCGCCGGTCGGCGGTCGGTGGGACCGCAACCACGGCGACCAGGACTGGGACTGAACGACCCGAGTCGGTACGCCGGGGACACGGACCACCCAGGCTTCCCGATCCGGGACGGCCGGGCCGCGAATTCGCGGCCGTGCACACCGGCGACCAAAAGCCCATCCGTTTCCGAGAATTTCCCGCGAAAGTGCGTCGCGGCCCGAGAAGCGCCGTACAGAATGTGGCCAAGGGAAATGGAAACGGGGGGCTGAATATGGATGTGAGGCGGCGACTGACGCTATTGGCGGTGACCATCGCAGCCACACCGTTGATCCTCGGCGGGTGCACGGCGGACCGGAAGGAGGCCGCCGGCTCGGCGCTGGGCAGGGCCGCGGACCCCGCGGTCACGGTGACCCCCGCCGACCGGGCGAAGGACGTCCCGGTCAGCGCGGAGGTCGGGACGAGCGTGAGCCACGGGAAGGTCACCGGCGTCAAGCTCACCGACGACAAGGGAAAGCAGGTCGCGGGGGAGCCGCGCGAGGACGGGTCGAGCTGGGTGCCGAGCGCCCCGCTGGAGAACGGCCGGACCTACACCGCGGAGGTGACCGCCACCGGGAAGAAGGGGCGGACCGCCGTCGGGCGGACGACCTTCACCACGTCGCCCAAATCGACCAGACAGGCGATAAAGAGCACGCTGTATTTCACCGGAAATCAGACGTACGGCACCGCGATGCCGGTGACCGTCGCATTTGATCCGCCAATTCCCAAAGAGGACCGGGCAGTCGTGCAACGGCGATTGTTCGTGAAGACCGACCCGCCGCAGCCGGGTACCTGGTCATGGATGGCGGACGGCAAGCAGGTCGAATACCGGGCGCCGGATTTCTGGAAGCCCGGCACGAAGATCAGCGTGCGGTCGGGACTGGCGGGTCTCCCGATCGGCAAGGAGTTCATCGGTGACGAGGACCACCGGTCCACCTCCAAGATCGGCCGGCAGGTGGCCCTCGAGATCGACAACGCCACCAAGCAGATGTCGGTCCTCCAGGACGGCAAGCTGGTCCGCAAGATCCCGGTGAGTATGGGCAAGCCGAGCACCCCGACCTCGAGCGGCAAGATGGTGATCATGGAGAAGCACGACTTCACCACGTTCGACAC
The DNA here is from genome assembly GCF_036906755.1 of Micromonospora sp. CPCC 206171. Taxonomy (NCBI): domain Bacteria; kingdom Bacillati; phylum Actinomycetota; class Actinomycetes; order Micromonosporales; family Micromonosporaceae; genus Micromonospora; species Micromonospora sp. CPCC 206171. The sequence goes on from NZ_JBAKHT010000036.1 coordinate 28,926, forward strand.
CCGGGGTTCGGCCGACCCTTACGTGGTTGACGTCGAGGACGCCCAGCGGCTCACCTGGGGCGGCGAGTTCATCCACGCCGCACCGTGGTCGGAGGGCGATCAGGGCAACATCAACGTCTCGCACGGCTGCACCAACGTGTCGGCCACGGCGGCGGACTGGCTGATGGGCATCACCAAGGTTGGTGACCTGGTGACCATCAAGGGCACCGAGGTGCAGTTGGACCAGGGCAACGGCTTCACCGCCTGGAACGTCAGCTGGGACGAGTTCGCCAAGGGCAGCGCGCTGCCCGTGCCGCCCGGCTTGAAGCCGGCGCCCACGCTGAGCCCGGGGCACCCGGGGGCGGTGGCGGGGGGATCGTCGCCCGCACCCGCGCCGTCGGCCAGCGGCGGCTGAGACCAGGGGGAGGAACGACCGGGGTACGACCGGCCTGCCGCACGACGGGCCGGTCGTGCGTCGGCCCCGGCGGGCTCGGGGCCGCTGCTCGGTCGAGGTGGGCACCCGCCAGCTTCGGTGGCCTCCTCCCTCCGAGGGCTCCCTACAGCCGCTACGGATCTGATGTCGCCAACGACTCATCGGTGCGCCCGTGAGTCGTCGGCGTCATCAGATCCGTAGCGTTCCCGAGCCCCCTGCCGTACGCGCGCCGGCAAGGGAGGCGACGGCCAGGGCCGGTGAGGCGGACGTCAGGTGAGATCGACGCGGGCGATGGCGGTGCCGATCAGGCTGCCCAGCCAGAGCCGGTCGCCGTGCTGCCGGACCCCGGTGATCATCCAGTAGGCGCCGTCGGGGCCGTGCAGCGTGCGCAGCACCGTCCCCTCGCCGTCGACGAGGGCGACCAGCCCGTACTTCTGCGGCTGCGGTCGGACTGCGTCGGGCAGCAGCGCCACCAACTGGCGCAGCCGGGGGTGCGGCAGCAGCCGCTCGACGACCGGCAGCCGGGGGCTGGGCAACGCGATCCAGTACGTCCCGTCGCCGACCGCCGTGAGGTTGTCCGGGTACGCCGGCAGGTCGGTGAGCACGGTGACCGCCCCGTCGGGCAGGGCCACCCGCACCAGCCGGTGAGTGCTGGTCTCCACCAGCATCAGCGCCGACTCGTCCGGGGTCAGCGCGATGCCGTTGGGGAAGTAGAGCCCGTCGGTCACCACCTCGGTGCGCCCCGAGCGCGGGTCGTACGCCAGCACCCGCCCGTTGGGGCGGTGTTCCAGCAGGTCGTGCTTCCAGTGGGAGAGTGGGTAGCGGTCGGAGGAGTCGGTGAAGTAGACCGTGCCGTCGCGGGCCACCGTGGCGTTGTCGGCCAGGTTCACCGGCGGCGCGCTGCCGGTCAGCTCGCGCACCGCGCCGTCGGGGGTGACCCGCAGCAACCCCCGGTACGCGTCGCAGACCACCAGGCTGCCGTCGCGCGGGTCGAGCTCGATGCCGAGCGGTCGCCCGCCGGTCTCGGCGAGCAGCCGGGGCGCGGTGCCGGCGGGCGCGTCGGCGGGCCACCACCAGAGCCGGCCGTCCTCGTCGCCGCTGATCACCCGCCCGTCCGGGTCTACCAGCACGTCCTCCGGCCCGTGCGCGCCGGGCGGCAGGGGCAGCAGCTCGACCGCGTCGAGCCGTCGGTCGGTGGCCGCCCACACCCCGGTCAGCGGGGGCGGGACGGTGGCCGGCTCGCGGACGGGCCGGATCAGGCGGGGCGGGCGGGGGCGCTGGCGCGGGACGACCATCGGGTCATTGTCACCCGCCGATCCCGGTCCCGTCGCCCCACCGAGGCGTGTCGTGCCGGCGGCGCATCGTCCCTGAGGCGGATCGGGGACTCCCCCGGGGGCGACCCTGGGCGTACCCGGATTCGGTCCGTCGGACGGCGGAAATGTCGGTGGCCGGGGCTAGATTCGTCCGTATGGGACAGCGGGGTGATCGGCTCCACGTGCAGCTCAGCGTGGGTGACGACGTGGTCGGGGTGCGAGTGGTCGGCGAGGTCGACGTCGCCTCGGTCGGTGTGCTGCGTGCCGCGCTGTGGGCCGCGCCGGCGCGGCCGGTGCTGCGGGTCGACCTCTCCGGGGTCCGGCTGCTCTCCGCCGCCGGGGTCCGCGCGCTGGTCGCCGCGCACCTGCGGGTGCGGGCCCGGGGCGGCGAGCTCGTGCTGGCCGATCCGGATCCGGTGGTCGCCCGGGTGCTGCGGGCCACCGGCCTGCACCGGGTCGTTCCCGTCGTGCAGAGTCTGCCCACTGCGCCCTGCCCCCGCGGCGAGCTGGTCGCCTGCGCCTGAGGCGCGCCGCCGCCGGCACGTCACCGCCCCCGCGCCCGATGGCGGGGGCCGCCGCCACGGCACCGGCCGCGATGGCGCGCCGCCGCCGGCACGTCACCGCCCGTGCACGCCGATGGCGCGGGGCCGCCGGCACGGCGCCGACGACCCCGCCTCCGGTCAGCGGACGCCGAGCAGGTCGACGACGAAGACCAGGGTCTCGTTCGGCTTGATGACGCCCCCGGCGCCACGGCTGCCGTAGCCCAGGTGCGGCGGGATGGTCAGCTTGCGACGGCCGCCGACCTTCATGCCCACCACGCCCTGGTCCCAGCCGGCGATGACCTGGCCGCCGCCGAGCGGGAACTCGAACGCCTCGCCCCGGTTCCAGGACGCGTCGAACTCGCGCCCGGTGGAGTGCGACACCCCGACGTAGTGGACGTTGGCGAGCTGGCCGGGCCGGGCCTCCGGGCCGTCGCCCACGGTGATGTCCTCGATGACGAGGTCGGCCGGGGGCGCGCCCTCGATCGGGCCGATCTCGGGCTTGCCTGCCTGGGGCATGTTCATCTGCTGATCTCCTGCCGTTCTGGCTCGATCGTCCGGTCGGTTCCGATCCTGCCGGATCGCGACCCACCGATCCCCGGCAGTCCCGCGGACGGCGCGCCGGCGCGGCGGTGGACCGGGACACGACGGCAGGGGCGCCACCGGTCGGTGGCGCCCCTGCCGGGTCGGTGCGGTCACTTCAGCCAGCCGTACTTCCGGACGACGGGGAGGTTCGCCCAGACCCGACCGAGGCCGAGGGTGTTGCCCGCGCCCACCAGGGCCAGACCGGCGAGTACCGCGGCGTAGATCAGGTGGTCGTCCATGAAGAGGTTGTTCTCGGGAGGCAGGACGGCGGTCCACATGAGCACCATCAGCAGCGCGCCGGTCGTGGCGGCCAGTCGCATCCCGATGCCGAGCAGCAGCGCCACGCCGATCCCGGCGAGACCGGCCATGAACAGCCAGTCTGCCCAGGTCGCGCCGGCGATGTCCTGGTAGATGCCCTGGAACGGACCGGCCGCGCCGAAGGTGAGGAACCCCTTGGTCGGGCTGCCGCCGTTGATCCAGGCGTTCTTCGCCGCGGTCTCGTGGCCGAGGCCGATGGTCTTGTCCAGGAACGCCCAGAGGAAGATCCAGCCGAGGGCGATCCGGGTGCCGGCCCAGACGAACCGGGCGGCGCGCTCACGGGGGGTCTCGGCCGCCGTAGCGATGGTGGTGGCGGCGGTGGCGTTCCGCTCGATCGTCGCGGTCATGGTGTCCACGTCCCTTCTCTGCCTGGCACCGCGCTTTCCGGTGGCACATTCATTGCACCGCCGCGCGGCGGTCCCGGGCAGGGCCGGTCGGGCCGTCCCGGACCGGGACCTTGGACCCCCGACTCGGCCCCGCCGGCGGGACCTTCGGCCCCCGGCCGACCCGGTCCACCGCCTCTGCCCCCGCTGGTCGGCGCCGCCGTACCGTGCGGATGAAGACCAGCCGAGGAGGTCGTGATGAGGACGTGGCAGGTGGGCGACGTGATGACCCGAAACGTCGCGACGGTGGGGGAGGAGACCCCGTACCGGGACATCGTCGACGTGCTGATCCGACGAGGAGTCAGCGCGGTGCCGGTGGTGGACGGGTTCCGGCGGGTGCTCGGCGTGGTGTCCGAGGCCGACCTGCTGCACAAGGTGGAGCGGGCGGGCAACCCGGACCAGCGCCGCGTCTTCGAGGGCCGGCGCCGGCGGGTGGCGCGGGAGAAGGCCGACGCGCTGGTGGCGAAGGAGCTGATGACCGCCCCGGCGGTCACCACGTACCCGGAGTCGTCGTTGCCGGCCGCGGCCCGGCTGATGGACCAGGAGGTCGTCAAGCGGCTGCCCGTGCTCGACGACCTCGGCCGACTGGTCGGCATCGTGACCCGCAGCGACCTGCTCCGGGTGCACCTGCGCAGCGACGCGGAGATCCGCGAGGACGTGGTGCAGGAGGTGTTGCGGCGGGTGCTCGCCGTACGGGACGGGCTGGTCACCGTGCGGGTCCGCGACGGTGAGGTGATTCTGGACGGCCGGCTCGACCGGCGCAGCGCCGCCTACCTCGCGGTCCGGCTCGCCGGGCAGGTCAGCGGCGTGGTCCGGGTGATCGACACCATCGGGTACGACGTGGACGACACCGTCCTGGTCGAGCTGCCCCCGGGCCGGGTCACCCCGGTCGCCTGAACCGCCGCCCCCGGGGCGGCGGCCCCGGGGTCAGGCCAGGTGGGTCACCGGGTCGGCGAGCTGGGCGGCCAGCAGCCCGGGCGCCTCCGCCAGCGACGGGCCGTACCAGGTGAGGTGGCGGCCGGAGACCAGCGCGCAGGGGGTGCCGGCGAACGCCTCCGGGCCGTCGTCGGCGGTGAACGCGTACGGCTCGTCGGGGAGCACGACCAGGTCGGGTTCCCGGGCCCGCAGCCCGTCGAGGTCCGGGCGCGGGTACCGCTCGGCGTCGTCGGCGTACAGGTTCGCCACCCCGAGCCGGCGCAGCACGTCCCCGGCGAAGGTGTCGCCGCCGAGCACCACCCAGGGCCGGCGCCACACCGGTACGACGGCCCGGCGCGGCACCGGCGGCGTGGCCGGGGCGGCCCAGGCGCGGCGGGCGGCGGCGAGCCAGTCCGGTTCGGCGGTCACGCCGAGCGCGGCGAGCAGGTCGGCCAGCTCGGTCAGCGCCTGCGGCACGGTACGCGGATAGGTGACCCGGACCGGCACCCCGGCCGCGACCAGCGCGTCGGCGTCGGCACGCCGGTTCTCCTCCACGTTGAGCAGCACCAGGTCCGGGCGCAGGGCGAGCACCCGGTCCAGGTCCGGGTACTTGCTGCCGCCCACCCGTGCCACGTCGAGCCCGGCGGGGTGCGTGCACCAGTCGGTCGCGCCGACCAGCACCTCCGGCACGGTCACCGCCACGGCCTCGGTCAGCGACGGCACCAGCGAGACCACCCGCACGACGTACCTCCCTCCCCGGCGCGGACCGCGCCGGTCCGACCCATCGTCCCCGGGGTGGCCGGTCCGGTCGGGCCGGCCCCCTTGCCGGTCTTCTACAACGTTGTAATACTCGGGTGGTCCGGCATCCCGAGGAGGACCGATGACCGCCCACCCCACCCCGACCACCCTGGACGAGACCCCGGTGGAGGCGCTCGGCGACCTCTACCGCGACGGCATCACCGCCTGCCGGGGCGCGTTCGCCGTCGACTGGGTCGACCAGGTCGGCGCGGACATCGACGCGGCCTTCCGGGAGGCCCGCTCCCGCCCGGACGGCGCGGTCGGCCGCGGCCCGAACCGCTGGTACGTCGAGATCCACCCCGAACAGCTGCGCGGCTTCGCCGACCTGGTCACCCACCCCTGGGTGATGGCGGTCTGCCGCGCGGTGCTCGGCCCCGACTACGAGATCGTCGAGCTCGGCTTCGACATCCCGTTTCCGGGGGCCGCCATGCAGCCCTGGCACCGGGACTTCCCGATGCCGGAGGAGACCCGACGCCAACGGCGACTCACCTCGCTCGCGTTCAATCTGACCACCGTGGACACGGTCGAGGAGATGGGCCCGTTCGAGATCGCCCCCGGCACCCAGTGGGACGACGGCGCCGACTTCGACCACGGGATGTTCCCGCCGAAGGAGCGTTACCCCCGCTACGCGCAACGGGCGGTGCGCAAGTACCCGCGGCGCGGCGACATCTCGGCCCGCTCGGCGCTGACCGTGCACCGGGGCACCCCGAACGTCTCGACGCTGGCCCGGCCGGTGCTGGTGCTCGGCGTGGACGCCCCCGGCGCCGGCAACGCCGAGCGGCACGACATGGCGGTCACCCGGGGGTACTGGGACGGGCTGCCCGGGCTGGCCCGCGCCCACCTGCCGTGCCCGGTGGTGGAGCGGCTCACCCCGATCCGGCAGAAGCACACCATCGAGGGCCTGGTGATGGGGGAGGCCTGAGCCACCCGGGCGCACCGGGGACCCGGATCTGACCGCACCGGCGAGGCGACGAGCAGGATCGACGCCCTAGACTCGGCCGGTCGACCGACCACGTGAGGATCCGGCACCACCATGACGCGTACCGCCACCGACGACGGTTCCCGGCTGCGGCCGCTGCCGCTCGACGGTGCCGCGCTGCCCGTCCGGGCCGGTCAGGTGGTCCACGCCGGTCGCCGGCTCGGCGACCTGGTGACCCGGCGCCCGGAGGGCATCACCGGGCACCAGTGGAGTTCGGCGACCCGCGAGGAGTTCGACCACGTCGTCTGCACCGCCGACACCGGTCGGCCGCTCTTCGCCGTCGTGCTCGGCGCGCCGGCGCCGCCCGGCTCGGCCCGGCAGCGCGCCGAGCGGATGCGCGACGCCGTCTGCGCCGCGGTTGACCTGCCCGTGCTGCGGATCGAGTCGCCGACCTTGCGGTCCGCCACCCACGGTCCGCGGATCGTCGGGTACGTCATCGACGCTCGCGCGTACGCCGGCCCGTCCGCCGGCCAGGACGGCGACGGGTACGACGGCGCGGTGGCCTTCCGCGACATCGTCGGTCGGCTGCCCGACGGCCGCACCGGCCCGGTCAACGACCTCGGGGCGCTGACCCGCGCCGCCGTCGTCGACGCGTACGTGTCCCGGCGGCTGGCCGACCCCATCGTGCGCGGGCTGCACGTGCGGTGGCAGGACGGGGCGGCCGAGGGCTGGAGCTGGGTCGAGGTGCGGCCCGGTCGCTGCCTGGTCGAGCGGGTGACCGTCCGCGAGCACCGCTTCTGGTGCGGGGTGGACGCCGCCCGGCTGGCCGAGGACCTGGCCACCGTCGCGGTGGGGGACCGGCTGCGGGCGCTGGAGGCCGACGAACCGCCGCTGGTGGACCGGGCCGAGCTGCGGCAGGAGATCCGAGGGCTGCGCGCCCGCCGGGACGAACTGGTCGGCGGCTTCGCCTTCGACCACCTCTGCGTCGACTGACACCCGACCGCAGCGTCGCCGCGCGGTGACTCCGCGTCTGTCGCAGAACCCGATCGGGCCGTCGTCGCCCGCCCGTTCCGAATTCCTCGATCCGCGTTGAACCATCGCCCACGGCGCTCCGTACCTAAGCGCGAATGGACACAGATCTTCCCAGCCGCGCCACCCGACGCGGCGGACGGTGCGGAAAGGGCATCGTCGGCCATCGACGCGCGACCGGAACGTCGCAGTGATCCCGACGGGCGTCCCACCCCGAATTCCGTTCGCCCGACGGGTCACCAGTCAGGTACCGGATCGAGAAGGAGAGCAATTCGATGCGCAGGTCCACAGGGGCGCGCCGGTCATCCGGTAACGCGCGGAGCAAGCGGCTGCTGGCGGCGGTCGGCGCGCTCGCGGTCTTCGGCGGTATCGCCGCGGTGACCCAGATCTCGTCGGCCCACGAGAACCGGCGGACGACGACCCGCAACGTCTCGTCCGCCTGCGTGGCGCCGAGTCCCGGCGCCACCTCGCCGAGCGGTCGCGGCAGCACCACGCAGACGTGGCAGAACGGCCGCTGGGTGCGCAACCACTGGGGCGACGGCCAGATGTCCGTCGCCGAGTGCCAGGCCGTCAAGGACGGCAACGCACCGGTGAACACCGTCGCCTCCGGCGTGGTCTGCCCGGACGTCGCCGGCAAGCTCCCCCGGGTCCCGGACCGCGCCCGGGCCGAGGTCGACCGGAACCTCGCGCTGCTGCAGACCCAGATCGCCGAGGCCGACCGGCGGCTGGCCGCCGAGGGTCGCAACGGGCAGACGTTCATCAACAACGCCATCCTGCGTCCGCTGGAGGACAAGCGGCGCGCGACGTTGAACCGGATCACGACCGCCATCGATCGGGTGGGTCCGCGCCCGCAGGGCCTGGACCAGCTCGCCAAATGCACCGTCGCCGCGAACAACAACAACGGCGGCGCCAATGGCGGCCAGAACGGCGGTCAGACCGGTGCTCCGACCGCCGCCCCGACCAATGGTGGTCAGAACGGCGGCCAGAACGGCGGCGGAAACAACAACGGCGGAAACAATCTCGGCGTGCTGGCCAAGGACTGCACCAACAGCGACCTCCAGCCGCACGACGGTTTCCAGAACGGCAACCGCTGCGTGAGCACCGCCTTCGGCGAGGTCGGCGCGGCCGCCAACAACCCGTCCCTGCTGATCACCGACTTCCCGGAGCAGGTGCAGCGCAACCAGGCGTTCGCGCTGCGGGTCTCCACCCGCAACCTCATCCGCGACCGGTTCCTCGCCGCCGGCCAGGGCGGCTACTACCTGGAGAGCTCGGTCCTCAACGACCAGGGGCTGACCCGCGGTCACTTCCACACCGCCTGCCGGATGCTGCAGAGCACCGACGAGGCGCCGTCGAACCCGCAGGACGTGCCGGCGTTCTTCGTCGCCACCGAGGACGGTCGCGGCGGCAACGAGGCCGACGAGGTGGCCATCCAGGTCCCGGGCCTGCCGCAGTCGGGCACGGCGCAGTGCGCGGTCTGGGCCGGTGACGGCTCGCACCGGGTGCCGATGATGGAGCGGGCCAACCAGACCCCCGCCTTCGACGTGGTGCGGATCGAGGTCAACTGACCCGTCGTACGACACCGTCGCGGGCCGTCCGGAGAGATCCGGGCGGCCCGCGGCCGTATTTTCGAACCAGCGTCGCCACCGGCCGGCGGGTAGCGGGGTGTACCGGTGTCGCCGGGCCGGGCCGGCGGCCATGTTGCCGGCGGCCCGGTCACCGGCCGATCGTGACCGTGGCGAGGGGTACGGCCCGGCCGTAGGGTCGGTGGATGTCGGACGCCCGTTTCCCGGTCCTGCTCGACGGTCCGGGCAACCACGTCGACGACCCCCGGGAGCTGCTGGTCGGCTATCTCGACTGGTACCGGGAGGCGCTGGTGCGCAAGACCGCCGGCCTGTCGGAGGAGCAGCTGCGCGGGCCCGTCGACGGGCTCGGCTGGGCGCCGCTCGGGCTGGTGCGGCATCTGGGCTGGGTGGAGCGGCGCTGGATCCGCTGGGGTTTCGCCGCGGAGCAGGTCGCTGCGTGCCCGCCGGGCGAGGACGACGCCGAGTGGCGGGTGGACGCCCTGTCGACGGAGCAGGTGTGGCGGGCGTACCGGGCGGAGGTGGCGCACACCCGTCGGCTCGTCGCCGGGGTGCCGCTGTCGCGGCGGGCCGCGCTCGGCGGCCGGTTCCCTGCCGCCGCCGACGCGCCGTCGTTGGGCCGGATCCTGTTCCACCTGCTCCAGGAGTACGCCCGACACCTGGGTCAGCTCGACGTGGCCCGGCAGTTGCTCGACGGGGTCACCGGCGAGTGACCGGCCGGCGCGCACCGACCGGGCCGCACCACCGGGTGGAAATTGTGAACGCGGCGAAAAGCGTAGGGGTCACGCTGATTTCTCAGCGTGACCCCTGCGCGGCGGATCGTGATGCCCCGGCGATGCCGGTCAGCGGTTCTTCCACGCCTCCACGACGTTGACCGGGATGCGGCCGCGCTCGGAAATCTCGTAGCCGTTCTTGGCGGCCCATTCCCGGATGGCCCGGTTCTGCTCCCGGTCCATTCCCGAGACGGCGGCGCGGGCCGGGCGGCGGACCGGGCGGCCGGCGTCCACGTTGCCCCGCCCCATTCGCCTGCCAGCGCTGATGTACGGGTCGAGCGCTTTGCGCAGCACCCCCGCGTTCTCGTCGGAGAGGTCGATGGTGTACGCCACCCCGTCCAGGCTGAACTCGACGGTCCGGTCGGCCTTTCCGCCGTCCAGGTCGTCGCTCAGAACGGTGATTACTTTCCTTGCCATCGCCATTGCTCCCTGTGTCGGGCGGGGTGTGGTCAAGAGTTTGACGTATCGGCCGGCTAATCCGCAACAATATGCGTCGCTTTCATTTGACGAGTCGCGCCAATCGTGGAAAATCCGCGCGGCCAATGGGCGGGCGGCGTCAGTCGGTGAGCAGTCCGGCGTGTCCGGCCAGCGCGGCGGCCTCGGCGCGGCTGGACACCCGCAGCTTGCGCAGCAGTGCGGCGGTCATCCGTTTCACCGTCCGCTCCGAGACGTGCAACTGCTCGGCGATCTCCACCGTGCTGCGACCGGCCGCGATGGACCGCAGTAGCCGCCGCTCCTCGGAGTCCAGGTCGACCGAACTGCTGCGGACCGGCCGGAGCAGGCCACGCAGCAGGGGACCGGGCAGCACCGCCCAGCCGTCGAGGACGGCCATGATCGGGGGGAGCAGTTCCTCCGGCTCGCTGCTCTTGGGCAGGAACCCCTCCGCCCCGGCGCGCAGCGCCTCCAGCGCGGGCGCCGGGTCGTCCCCGCCGGACATCGCCACCACCCGTACCCGCGGGGTGGTGCGGCGGATGGCGGCGATCGCGCGGATCCCGCCGGGTGGCGGCATGTGCAGGTCGACCAGGGCGAGGTCGGGCTGGGTGCGACCGACCAGCGAGGCGGCGGCGGAGGCGTCGCCGGTGGAGTCGACGATCCGGGCGCGTCCGTCGGTGCTGGCGGGCAGCAGCAACTCCAGGCCGCGGACGAAGAGCGGATGGTCGTCAACGACGACCATCCGGATGGGGGCGTCGAGCATGCGTGTTTCCTTCCCGAACGGGTACGGATCATGCGGATTTGTGTAGATAGAGGGGAGTTGGGCGGGTGCGCGCGCGACACGGAAGCAGGGCGCTGGTGCGGCGGGGGCGGCCCACCGGTCCCGACCACGGGGGATCCGTCGGCGAACCCGACGACCCGGGGCTGGTGCTGCGGGTGCTCTGCCACGAGCTGCGGAGCCCGGTCAGCTCGCTGGCCTCGCTCACCCGGGCGCTCGCCGAGGACACCGGGCGGCTGGCCGAGGAGGAACGCCGGGCGATCAGCGAGCTGGCCCGCCAGCAGGCCGCACACCTCGACGGACTGCTGCGCGCGGTCACCGCCGGCGGTGGCGCGCTGGCCCCGGCCGTCCGCCGGGAGTCGGACGCGCCGCTGGCCGACCTCCTGCCCGTGGCGGCCGCCCTCGTCCCGCCGCACCGGCTGCGTACCCGGGTCACCCGCCGGGCCGGCGAATGTCCCGTGCCGGCGCGAGGGACCCGCCAGGTGCTGGTGAACCTGGTGCAGAACGCGCTGCGGCACGGACCGGCCGGCGGGCAGGTCGGGCTCTACGCCGCGGTGCGCCCGGCCGGGCTGAGCATCCTCGTCACCGACCAGGGCCGGTCGACCGACGGTCTCGCCGAGGCACTGCGCCGGCCCACCCCCGGCGGCGGGATGCACGGACTCGGCCTGTGGATCACGCGCCAGCTGGTCGCCGCCGACGGCGGGTCGGTGCGGGCGCACCGGCTGCGTCCGCGCGGGGTCGGGGTGGAGGTGCTGCTGCCCCGGGACGGCCGCCAACCGGGTTGACCCCCCGGGGCCGCCGGATGGCCCCGACGGGTCGGCGCGGCGGGAACCCCGCTCGGTGTCACCCCGACCGCACCGAGGAGGAAAAAATAGTGTTCAGCCACATCAAGGACCTGCAGTTCGAGGCCAAGCCGGACGGCCCCGACGCCGCGTTCGCCCGCCGGCTCCAGGAGATCCTGGGCGGCAAGTGGGGCGAGATGACGGTCGCCAACCAGTACCTCTACCAGGGCTGGAACTGCCGGCTGCCCGGCAAGTACAAGGACCTGCTGTTGGACGTGGGCACCGAGGAGATGGGCCACGTCGAGATGATCGCCACGATGATCACGCGGCTGCTGGAGAACGCGCCGCTGTCGCTGCAGGAGGCGGCCGACGACAACCCGATGGTCGGGGCGATCTACGGCGGGTCGAACCCGGCGCACTTCATCCACGGCGGCGGCGGCGCCCTGCCGACGGACAGCAACGGCGTGCCGTGGAACGCGGCGTTCATCACCGCCAGCGGCAACCTGATGGCCGACTTCCAGCTCAACGTCACCGCCGAGGCGCAGGGCCGGCTCCAGGTCTCCCGGCTGTTCCACATGACCGACGACCCGGGCGTCAAGCAGATGCTGCGCTTCCTGCTGGCCCGGGACACCATGCACCAGAACATGTGGATGGCGGCGATCGAGCAGCTCAAGGAGGACGGGCTGGAGGAGATGCCGGTCCCGGACGCCTTCCCCGACTCCAAGGAGTTCACCGAGCAGTTCAGTTACACCTACCTGGACTTCTCGCCGGGCACCGACGCCGCTGAGGGGCGGTGGGCCTCCGGGCCGACGCCCGACGGCAAGGGTGAGTTCCGCTACGACCACAGCCCGCGGGCCCACGCCCCGGAGCCGGTGCTGGCACCGGGCGACCCGCGCCTGTACGGCACCAACCCGGGCGTCGCCGGCGGCATTGCCACCAAGGTCAAGAGCAAGCTCACCTGAGGTCGCCGCTCCGGGCCGTCCCCGCGTGGACGGCCCGGCGGCACCCCCGTAGGCGCAGGAGGTGCGCTGTGACCGAACTCGTCGTGCGTCCGTTGGCGGACGCCTTCATGCAGGTGGGTGTGTACGTCGCCGTCATGGTGGCGCTCTTCGGCTGGCTGCGCTGGCGGTACGGGGACCGGATCACCGACGGGCTGACCCACCGCCCCCGGCTCGGCCCGTTGGTCGGCGCGCTGCTCGGGGTCAGCCCCGGCTGTGGCGGCGCGATCGTGCTGATGCCGCTGTACGCCCGGGGCAAGGTCTCCTTCGGCACGGTGGTGGCCGCGCTGGCCGCCACCATGGGGGACTCGTCCTGGGTGGTGCTGGCCTGGAATCCGCTCTTCGCCTTCAAGATCCACATGTTGCTCTTCGCGGTGGGGCTGGTCACCGGGTACGTCGTCGACGCGCTCGGCATCGACCCGGCCCGCCGGCGCACCCGCCCCGGCATCGCGGCCGTGGTCGTGGCCGCCGGGAGGCCGTCCACCCGCGTCGTCGTCCCCGCCCCGGTCGGCCGCGCCGTGCCGGCCGCGTCCACCGGCGCCGCCCCGGCGGTCCTGGCCGGTGCGGCCCCGGCGGTGCCGGTCGGTGTGGCCCCGGCAGCCGCGGTCGGCGCGGCCCCGGCAGGGCCGGTCGATGCGGTTCCGGCGCAGCCGGTGGGTTCGGTCGCGGCGGTGCCGGTCGGCCCGGGCGGCTGCGCCGGTCCGCGATCGGGCGGCACGGCCGCCGGTCGGGTGGGGCTGTTCGACGGGCTGCGCCGGCGCGACCCGGCCACCGCGTTCTGGGGGCTGACCACGCCGGCGTTCGCGGTGTCGGTGCCGGTGGTGTTCCAGCTGGTCGACCCGACCGTGCTGACCCGCGCGCTCGGCGGGGTCGACCCGTACCTGGCGCTGGGGGTGCTCGGCACGCTGGTCGCGGTGCTGATCTTCGCCGCCGGGCGGGGGCGGTTGGCCGACGACAGCCTGGAGACGGCGTACCCGCAGTCGCTGCGCGAGACGTTGCGGCACAGCGCGCACGAGGCGTCCTTCGTCACCGTCTGGGTGGCGGTGGCGTACCTCGGCTGGCAGGTGGTCACCACCGTCACCGGGTTCGACGGCTCGCAGTTGGCGCTGACCGGCCTGCTCGGCGTGCTCGTCGGCGCGGCCATCGGGCTGATCCCCGGGTGTGCCGTCCAGATCGTCTTCACCGGCCTCTACGTCGGCGGCGGGCTGCCGTTGCCGACCCTGGTGGCGAACGCCATCAGCCAGGACGGGGACGCCCTGATCCCGCTCGCCGCACTGCGCCGGCACTCGGCCGCGTTGGCCACCGTGATCACCACCATTCCGGCGGCGGCGGTCGGTGCCGCCCTGCTCGTCCTGCTCTGACCCGGCCGGGGCGGGCGTCGACCCGCCCCGACCAGCCGTCCGAAGGAGGCCACCGTGTCACCTCGCTCCGTCCGCGCGGCCCGGCGCAAGTGCGTCGTCCTCGTCGGCCTGGCCGCCGTCGCGCTGCTGTCCGGCCTGCCCGCCCCGACCGTCGCCGCGCTGGCGCTGACCGGCCTCGCCGTGCCGGTGGCCGTCGCCCTCGCCGGTGGGCGGCCCCGCGACCTGCTCCCGTCCCGCCCCGCCCGGCGGGGTGGCCTGGGTCACACCCAGGAACAAGGGGAACGCTTTGTGACTTGAGCCTGACACGCTCAACTCAACGCGATAGCAGGTGTTCGATGGCAACTCTTCCGGTACTTCCGCTGACCGACGCCGTCCTGCTGCCCGGCATGGTCATCCCGGTGACCCTCGACCCGACCACCCAGGCCGCGGTCGACGCGGCCCGCGCCACCGGCGACAAGCAGCTGCTCGCCGTGCCCCGCATCGACGGCGAGTACGGCTCCGTCGGCACGATCGCCACCATCGAGAAGGTGGGCCGGCTGCCCGACGGCGAGCCCGCCGCCGTGATCCGCGGCCTCGCCCGGGCCCGGATCGGCTCCGGCGTGCCCGGACCCGGCGCCGCCCTCTGGGTCGAGGCGACCGAACTCGACGAACCCGCCCCGGCCGGCCGGGCCCGGGAACTCGCCCGCGAGTACCGCGCGCTGATGACCTCGGTCCTCCAGCAGCGCGGCGCCTGGCAGGTCATCGACGCCATGGAGCGGATGACCGACGTCTCCGAGCTGGCCGACGCGGCCGGCTACGCGCCCTGGCTCACCCTGGCGCAGAAGACCGAACTGCTCGCCGCGCCGGACGTCGTCGCCCGGCTGGAACTGCTCGTCGGCTGGGTAAAGGACCACCTGGCCGAGCAGGAGGTCACCGAGCGGATCAACAGTGACGTCCGCGAGGGGCTGGAGAAGTCCCAGCGGGAGTTCCTGCTCCGCCAGCAGCTCGCCGCCATCCGCAAGGAGCTGGGCGAGGACGAGCCCGACGGCTCCGCCGACTACCGGGCCCGGGTCGAGACCGCCGAGCTGCCCGAGAAGGTACGCGAGGCGGCGCTGCGCGAGGTCGGCAAGCTGGAGCGGGCCAGCGACGCCTCCCCGGAGGCGGGCTGGATCCGGACCTGGCTCGACACGGTGCTGGAGATGCCGTGGAGCACGCGTACCCAGGACAACACCGACCTGGCCGCGGCCCGCGCCGTGCTCGACGCCGACCACGCCGGCCTGGCCGACGTGAAGGACCGCATCCTGGAGTACCTGGCGGTGCGCAACCGGCGCGCCGAGCGCAACCTCGGCGTGGTCGGCGGTCGTGGCTCCGGCGCGGTCCTCGCCCTCGCCGGCCCGCCCGGCGTCGGCAAGACCAGCCTCGGCGAGTCGATTGCCCGGGCGCTCGGGCGCAACTTCGTCCGGGTGTCGCTCGGCGGCGTCCGCGACGAGGCGGAGATCCGCGGTCACCGGCGCACCTACGTCGGCGCGCTGCCCGGCCGGATCGTCCGCGCGCTGCGGGAGGCCGGCTCGATGAACCCGGTGGTGCTCCTCGACGAGGTCGACAAGCTGGCCGCCGGCTACGCGGGCGACCCCGCCGCCGCGCTGCTGGAGGTGCTCGACCCGGCGCAGAACCACACCTTCCGGGACCACTACCTGGAGGTCGACCTCGACCTGTCCGACGTGCTCTTCCTGGCCACCGCCAACGTGGTGGAGACCATCCCCGGCCCGCTGCTGGACCGGATGGAGCTGGTCACCCTGGACGGCTACACCGAGGACGAGAAGGTGGCCATCGCCCGGGACCACCTGCTGCCCCGGCAGCGGGAGCGGGCCGGCCTGACCGCCGACGAGGTCACCGTGGCCGACGCGGCCCTCGCCCGAATCGCGGGGGAGCACACCCGGGAGGCTGGCGTACGGCAGCTCGAACGCGCCCTGGCGAAGATTCTGCGCAAGGTCGCCGTCGAGCTGTCAGGCGACCCGGCCCCGGTCCGGGTGGACACCGGCAACCTGGCCCGCTACCTGGGCCGGCCGAAGTTCACCCCGGAGTCGGCCGAGCGCACGGCGGTGCCCGGCGTGGCCACCGGCCTGGCGGTCACCGGCGCCGGTGGGGACGTGCTCTTCATCGAGGCGACCAGCATGGAGGGCGAGCCGGGGCTGACCCTCACCGGCCAGCTCGGCGACGTGATGAAGGAGTCCGCGCACATCGCCTGGTCGTACCTGCGCTCCAACGGGCGCCGGTACGGGCTGGACCCGAACGCCCTCGCCGGGCGGCGGATCCACCTGCACGTGCCGGCGGGCGCGGTGCCCAAGGACGGCCCCAGCGCCGGCATCACCATGGTCACCGCGCTGGCGTCCCTGGTGACCGGCCGGCCGGTGCGGCCCGAGTTCGGGATGACCGGCGAGGTGACCCTCTCCGGCCGGGTGCTGCCCATCGGCGGCGTGAAGCAGAAGCTGCTCGCCGCCCACCGGGCCGGCCTGACCGAGGTGATCATCCCGGCCCGCAACGAGCCGGACCTGGACGACCTGCCCGCCGAGGTCCGCGAGGCGCTGACCGTGCACACCCTCGCCGACGTCGCCGACGTGCTCGCCCTGGCGCTGCGCCCGGCCGACGCCGACACCCTCACCGGCCCGGCGCTCGCCGCCGCCTGACCGGCGCCGCCTGAGGCGGCGGGACACGACGAGGCCCCCGGTCCGACCGACCGGGGGCCTCGGCGTACCTCAGTGCCGGTCGCGGCGGCGCTCGCCGCCGAAGTCCCGGTCGCGGCGCTCGCCGCCGAAGTCCCGGTCGCGGCGCTCGCCGCCGAAGTCGCGGCGCTCGCGCCGGTCACCGCCGTCGAAGCGGCGCTCGCCGCCGCCCTCGCCGCCGTCACGATCCCGCCGTACGGTGGCCTTGCGGCCCTTGATGGTGCTGCCGCGCAGGCCCGCGATCACGTCGTCGGCGACGCCGATCGGGATCTCCACCAGCGAGAACCGGTCCGCGATCTCGATCGAACCGATGTCCCGACCGTTCAGCCCGGTCTCCCCGGTGATCGCCCCCACCAGGTCCTGCGGCCGGACGCCGGCGCGCCGGCCCAGCCCGATGAAGACCTGCGTGGTGCCGCCGGTGCGCGGCCGGGCGCCGCCACGCCGCTCACCCCGGCCCCCGGTCTCCGGCCGGCCCTCCCGCGGCGCCCGGACCGCGACCTGCGGGATCTCCTCCTCGTCCTCGCTGGTCGGCCCGGCCGCCTCGTGGGCCAGCTTCACCGCCGCCAGCGCGACCTCCATCAGGTCGAACTCGTCGCTGAGCGTCTCCACGATCACCCGGAACGGGTCCAGGTCGTCCTCCAGCAGCGACTCGCGCAGCGCGGCCTGGGTCAGCTCCAGCCGGCGGGTCCGCAGGTCGGCCACCGTCGGGATCTTGTCGATGTGGATCCGCTGCCCGGTTACCCGCTCGATGGTCTTGAGCATCCGGTGCTCGCGCGGCTCGGCGAGGGTGATCGCCACGCCCTCGCGCCCGGCCCGGCCCACCCGGCCGATCCGGTGCACGTACGACTCCGGCGCCGACGGCACGTCGTAGTTCACCACGTGGGTGAGCTGCTCCACGTCCAGACCGCGGGCGGCCACGTCGGTGGCGACCAGCAGGTCGGCGGTGCTCGACCGCAGTCGACCCATCACCCGGTCGCGCTGCTCCTGGCTCATCCCGCCGTGCAGCGCCTCGGCCCGGTAGCCCCGGCCGTTCATCGTCTCGGTGAGCCGGTCCACCTCCTCGCGGCTGCGGCAGAAGACGATCGCCGCGGTGGGCGACTCCACGTCGAGCACCCGGCCCAGCGCGGCCGGCTTGTGCCCCCGGGCCACGATGTACGCGCTCTGCCGCACCCGGGGCGCCTCGCCGGCGACCGGCTGCTCCCGGCCGATCTGGATGCGTACCGGGTCGGTCAGGTGCTGGCGGGCCATCCCGTCGATCCGGGACGGCATGGTGGCCGAGAAGAGCACCGTCTGCCGCTGCGCCGGGGCGTGCTCCAGGATCGCCTCGATGTCCTCGGCGAAGCCCATGTCGAGCATCTCGTCCGCCTCGTCCAGTACCACCGTGGCCAGCTCACCCAGGCGCAGGGTGCCCCGGGCGATGTGGTCCAGGGCCCGGCCCGGGGTGGCCACCACCACGTCCACGCCGGCGTCCAGCGCCCGCAGCTGCCGGCCGATCGGCTGGCCGCCGTAGATCGGCAGCACCCGGGTGCCCAGGTCCTTGCCGTAGCGGTGGAACGCCTCCGACACCTGCACCGCCAGCTCCCGGGTGGGCACCAGCACCAGCGACACCGGGTCGCCGCCGCGGCGCCCGTCCGGCATCCGCTGCAGTAGCGGCAGCGCGAACGCGGCCGTCTTGCCCGTGCCGGTCGCCGCCTGACCGAGCAGGTCCTGACCGGCCAGCAGCGGCGGGATCGCCTCCCGCTGGATCGGGGTGGGCTCCTCGTAGCCGAGGGCCGAGAGCGCGCCGAGCAGTTCGGTGCGCAGCCCGAGATCCGCGAAGGCGGTCGCCTCGTCGGTGCTGTCAGGGTTGGTCGGGTCGTTCGGTGCGGGTGCGGAACTCATGGGCAAAGCTTTTCATCACCGGCCCCGGTCCGCTCCGGCGACCGGCACAACCGTCGTGCAAGCCACTCAGAGGATGGTCAGCACCACGGTGATCCCGACGACGGTGTCGAGGACGGCGCACCACTCGGCGTACCCGCGCGGCACCACCCGACCGGCCCGGTGGTGCGCGATGTCCCAGGCGGCGTGCCCGAGCCAGCCGGCGGCCACCAGCCAGCGCGCCGGGCCGTCGTCGGCGAC
This sequence comes from Micromonospora sp. CPCC 206171, assembly GCF_036906755.1. Lineage (NCBI taxonomy): Bacteria > Bacillati > Actinomycetota > Actinomycetes > Micromonosporales > Micromonosporaceae > Micromonospora > Micromonospora sp. CPCC 206171. The sequence goes on from NZ_JBAKHT010000036.1 coordinate 47,661, forward strand.
CGCCGCGAGCCCGGCCAGCGCGGTCCAGCCGGCCAGGCCGGCGAGCTGCACCGGCAGCGTGCCGGGGGTGCGCCACTGCCGGCGGGCGGTGCCGATCAGCAGGTAGCCGGCCGGCAGCACGAGCAGCGCCGCCGGCGGCGGGACCATGGGGGAGACCCAGTTGTCGACCGTCATCAGCAGCGCCAGCCAGGTCGGCCAGCGGCGCACCAGCGCGGCGACCACCGGGTGCCGGGGCGGCGGCGCCGGGTGCTCGTGCCGGTGCCGCACGGCCACCAGCACCATCGCCGGGACCATGAGCAGGTGCCCGCCGAGCATCAGCGCGTCCGCGCCGACCAGCCCGGCGGCGAAGGGCACCACCAGCAGCAGGAACGGCAGGTACATGGCGGCGACCATCTCGGCGGTGGCGCGCGCCGGGTGGCCGCGGTGCCACATCCACGCGGCCATCCCGATCGACATGTCGGTCGCCATCACCAGGGCGGCGACCTCGGGCCGGGCCAGCGTGCCGGCGAGGCCCAGCGCGGCGCCGGCCGTCCGCCAGAGCGGACCGAGCAGCAGCATCCCGACCACCATGGCGACGGTCATCTCGACCAGGTGCCGCGGCAGGCGGCGGCCGGGGCGGTCGGTGGGGGTCGGCGGGGACGAGGGTTCGGCGAGCGTCTCGGACATGCCTCGACCCTGCCGCCGACCGGCGCCCGGGCGACAGGCGCGAGTGTCACGGAAAACCCGTGCGGGGCGCACGGCCGGACCGTGACGTTCCGCAGGGGTGGCGGGCGCACCTTGGCCGGATCGTCGCCCGGGCCTCGTCTCGGCACGACGAGATCCGGGAGACACGCCCTAGGATCGGCGGACATGACGACCGGCGCGGCGGGGACGGACCGGCGGCTGCGCCGGGCCCGTGTTGTGACCCTCGGGTCGCTGGCCACCAGCCTCTGGACCAGCCTGCTGCTGCCTGGGATCGGCCTGGTTCGCGAGCCCGACCCGGTCCGGCTGGCGTGCGGCGCGGTGGGCGTGGTCGCGTTCGCCCTCGCGCAGGCCGCGGTGCTGCACGCGGCGGTCACCCCCTGGCTGCACCAGCGGTGGCGTCGCCGGGCCGAGGTCGCGTTCGCCGTCGTCGCGGCGCTCAGCGTGCCGCTGGTCGGCCCGGTGGCGGCCGGCGCCTGGCCGACCTGGGCCTGGCTCGGTGCCTCGCTGATCGGCATGACGCCGCTGCTGCTGCGGCCGGTCGCCGCGCTGGCCGCCGCCGCGTCCACCGTGGCGGTCGCGCTGGGCGTGGCCGTCTGGACCGGCGGCGCGCTCGGCACCACGCTGCTCGTCACCGGCCTGGTCGGCGGCGGGACCGCCGCCGTCAACCGGGTGCAGGTCTGGTTCTGGGACCTGCTCGTCGAGGCCCGCCAGGGGCAGGGGGCCCGGGCCCGGCTCGCCGCCGCCGAGGAGCGGCTGCGCTTCGCCCGGGACGTGCATGACCTGCTCGGGCACGACCTGACGGTCATCGCGCTGAAGGCCGAACTGGCCGCCCGGCTCGCCCCGGTCGATGCCGACCGGGCCGGCCGGGAGGCCGCCGAGGTGCAGCGGCTCGCCGGCACGGCGCTGCACCGGGTCCGCGCGGCGGTGCACGGCTACCGGACGGTCGACCTCGCCGAACAGCTCGCCGCGGTGGCCGAGGTGCTGCGCTCCTGCGGGGTGCGGTGCGATGCCGTGCCGCCGCCGGCCGACCTGCCGACGGGCGCCGCCGCCGAGCTGGCCGCGGTGCTGCGCGAGGCGGGCACCAACGTGCTGCGGCACAGCCGGGCCGGTTGGTGCCGGATCGAGATCACCCGGGAGGGCGACGTGGCCACGATGACGGTGCGCAACGACGGGGTCGGCGCGGATGCCGGGCCGGACCGGCACAGCCACGGGCTGCGCGGCCTGACCGAGCGGCTGGCGGCGGTCGGTGGCGGGTTGCGTACCGACCGGGGGGGCGGGGTCTTCACCCTCCGGGCGACCGTGCCGGTGACCGCGTGATCCGGGTCCTGCTCGCCGACGACGAGGAGCTGATCCGGCAGGCCCTCGCCGCCCTGCTCGGTCTGGAGGACGACCTCGAGGTGGTGGCGCAGGCCGCCGACGGGCGTACCGCGCTCGACGCGGCGCGGGCGCACCGGCCGGACGTCGCCGTGGTCGACCTGGAGATGCCGGCGCCGGGCGGGATCGAACTCGCGGCGGAACTGGGCCGCGCCCTGCCCTCGTGCGCGGTGGTGATCCTCACCGGGCACGGCCGCCCCGGCCACCTGCGGCAGGCGCTCACCGCCGGGGCTCGCGGCTTCCTGCCCAAGGGCGCCCCGGGCGGCGCGCTCGCCGACGTGATCCGCCGGGTCCACGCCGGCTCCCGGTACGTCGACCCGGCGCTGGCCGCCGACGCGCTCACCCTGCCGCCCTGCCCGCTGACCCCACGGGAGCTGGAGACGTTGCGGCTGGCCGAGTACGGCGCCCCGGTCGCGGTGATCGCCCGGCGTACCGGGCTGGCCGCCGGAACGGTCCGCAACCACCTGTCCGCGAGCGTGCAGAAGCTCGGCGCGGCCGACCGGGCCGAGGCGGTGCGGATCGCCCGCGAGGCCGGCTGGCTCTAGACGGTTCTGTCCGGAGAGGTGGGGGACGCGGCTGGCGGCTCGACCGAGGACTTCGGCACCAGCTCTAGGCCGGCTCGACCGGTGTGCGCGCCTCGTCGAACAGCGCCGGTCCGGCGTACGCCACCGGCGGCGCCGCGTCCGCCGGTCGCAGCCCGGCCAGCTGCTCGGCGCTGAGCGCGTAGACCACCCGGCCCAGCCCGGAGCGTTGGATGGCGCCCGCGCACATCCCGCACGGCTGGCAGCTGGTGTACATGGTGGCGCGGCCCGCCTCGTCGGCGGCCAGTCGCCGGGCCGCCCAGCGAGCCAGCTTCAACTCCGGGTGCGCGGTGATGTCGTCGTCGGTCCGCTCGGTGTTGACCTCCTCGGCCAGCACCCGCCCGTCGGCGGCGACCAGCAGCGACCCGAACGGGCCGTCCCCGGCCGCTCGGGCCGTGCCGGCCAGCTCGATCGCGCGGCGCAGGTGTCGTTCGTCGGCCCCCGTCAGCACGCTCATCCCGGCCGGGTTCCCCGCCGAAACGGCCGCCACACGCCGATTAGCCTGGCGGGCGTGCGTACCGTCGAACTGCTCTGCTCGCCGCCCCTGGAGCAGGCGGTGCGTGCCGCCTGGGACCGGCTCGCCGCCGCCGGACTGCCCAGCCTGGCCCGCAACACCCACCCCACCAACCGGCCGCACCTGACCATCGCCTCGGTGGACGCGTTCCCGCCCGGCGCCGCCGAACGCCTCGCCGACCTCTTCGACGCCGCGCTGCCCCTGCCGGTCCGCCTCGACCGGGTCGAGGTGCTCGACGGCAGCGCCCCGCTGGCCTGGCTGGTCCGCCCCACCCCCGAGCTGACCGCCCTGCACGCCGCCGTCTGGGGCGTGCTCGCCGACGCCGACGGACAGAACCCGTGGCACGCACCGGGGCGGTGGATCCCGCACCTGAGTCTCGCGCTGCGCTTCCGTGACAACGACCGGCGGCTGGCCCGGGCCCTGGCCTGCGTCGACCGGCCGGCGGGGGAGTTCGTGGCCGCCCGCAGCTACGACGGCGACACCCGGACGGTCAGCCCGCTGGGAAGGGTCTCCCCGGCAAACTGACGCCGGGCGGTGGTGGCCCACGGCGCTCCCGCCGGCCCGGACCCGTCGGCGGCGGCCGCTGGCACCCGTTCGACAACCCCGCCGAACCGGCCGGCTTCGCCGTGGACGGGACGGCCCGCACGATCCGCTGGGCTGACATGGGGCGACCACCCGCCGCGACCGGCGGCAGCGCGCGTACCCCTCGGCGACGGCGCGGACGGCGGGCCGGGCCCGCGGTCGCCGATGACCGAGCGTGGTGATCGACGTCACCCGCCGTGCGGTCCGCGAGGGTCCGGCCCGATCGACCCGGCGGGGGAGGATCACCGCAGGGACGGGCTGAAGGGCCCGCGACGGTGGAGAAGGGATCAGCATGAACGACCGCGGAACCGTGGACATGTGGTTCGACCCGGTCTGCCCCTGGGCGTGGGTGACCTCCCGCTGGCTGCTGGAGGTGGAGCGGGTCCGCCCGGTCGACGTCCGGTTCAACGTGATGAGCCTCGCGGTGCTCAACGAGGGCAACGACGACGTGCCCGAGCCGTACCGGGACCGACCCGACGAGTACTTCGAACTGCGCCGCCGCTCCTGGGGGCCGGTGCGGATCTGCGTCGCCGCCGCCCAGGCCCACGGACAGGGCGTGCTCCGCGACCTCTACACCGCCTTCGGCACCCGGATCCACCCGGGCGGGCAGCCGCTCGGCGACGCGCTCAACCGGGCGGCGCTGGCCGACGCCGGCCTCGACCCGGCCCTCGCCGCCGTGGCGGAGCGCACCACGCACGACGACGCGGTCCGGGCCAGCCACGACGCGGGGATGAAGCCGGTCGGCACGGACGTCGGCACCCCGGTCATCCACGCCCCGGGCCCGGTGGCCGGGGAGACCGTGGCGTTCTTCGGCCCGGTGGTCACGCCGGCGCCGCGCGGCGAGGCGGCCGGTCGCCTCTGGGACGGGGTGCTCCTCGTCGCCGGCACGTCCGGCTTCTACGAGCTCAAGCGCAGCCGCGACCTCGGTCCGTCCTTCGACTGACTGTGAGCATGGCGGGGTCGGCTCAGTGGTGGTGAGCTGATAGCTGGCAGTAGCGGGCGTGACCCATCGTCTGACTGGCCTTTGTGCCTTCGGCCGGACTTGTCCGCCTGCT